>NZ_JBJDOQ010000020.1:2919-32853 GCF_044901215.1 Stenotrophomonas sp. NPDC078853
CCGTCCGATCGGGTGAGACCAACGTCGACAACGTCGTCGGCCTGTACTTCACCGTAGTTCCCAAGCGCCTGGCCGTGATCGGCTCCGGCGTCAACGGCGTGTGGGCGGTCGGTGACTGCGTGCGCGGCCCGATGCTGGCGCACAAGGGTTTCGAGGAAGGCATCGCGGTTGCCGAGCTGATCGCCGGCCTGCCGGGCCACGTCAACTTCGACACCATTCCGTGGGTCATCTACACCGAGCCGGAGCTGGCCTGGGTCGGCAAGACCGAGCAGCAGCTGAAGGCCGAAGGCATTCCGTACAAGGCCGGCAGCTTCCCGTTCGCCGCCAACGGTCGTGCGGTGGCAATGATCGAGCCGAGCGGCTTCGTCAAGGTGCTGGCACACGCCGAAACCGATCGCATCCTGGGCATGCACCTGGTGGGCGCCAACGTGTCCGAACTGGTGCACGAAGGCGTGCTGACCATGGAGTTCAGCGGTTCGGCCGATGACCTGGCACGCATCTGCCACGCGCATCCGTCGCTGTCCGAAGTGGTGCACGACGCGGCAATGGCCGTGAGCAAGCGCGCGATCCACAAGGCGAACTGATATCGCCCTGCGGTAGTGACGGCCGCTGGCCGTCACGCCTGCAACCGAAAAACCCCGCCAAGGCGGGGTTTTTTGTTGCGCCGTTGCTTCATGCGGTCTGCGGCCGCCCTTCTCCCAGCAGCCTGGCCGGCAGCATCAACACGGCGCCGAGGAAAGCAAACAACGCCGAGAAGGTTACCCCGACCAGGCGGAACGGCAGGCTCAGCAGCCACACGAACGGCCTTGCCAGCAGGGCGAGGATCGCCAATGGCCAGCACAGAACGAACAGCAGGCACCACACGCCCAGCGCGAACAAGGTCTTCATGACTGGTCTCCCTGGCGGCACCGTGCCGCCCTGGGGTCATCCTTGCTGCCGGACTGCAGCACCGCAACCGGTGTGCGACGAAACCCGGGATGGGCCGACGAACAGGGTTTGCGGGGGGGGGAGAGCGTGACGACCAACGGTCGTCACCCACCATCGGTAGCGCCGAGCCATGCTCGGCGGGCGATCCGGTGTTACTCGAATGAACCCACCGAGTCGTGCGACAGGTTGTCGAAGCGGGTGTACTCGCCGAAGAACTTCAGCTTGCACGAGCCGGTGGGGCCACCACGGTGCTTGCCGATGATGATCTCGGCCAGGCCCTTGTCCGGCGAGTTTTCCTTGTTGTAATAATCGTCGCGGTAGATGAAGACGATCATGTCCGCGTCCTGCTCGATAGCGCCGGATTCGCGAAGATCGGCCATCACCGGGCGCTTGTCGGTACGCGTTTCCAGCGAGCGGTTGAGCTGGGACAGCGCGATCACCGGCACGTTCAGTTCCTTGGCCAGGCCCTTCAGGCCACGCGAGATCTCGGAGATTTCCGTGGCGCGGTTTTCGCTGTTGCCCGGCACGCTCATGAGCTGCAGGTAGTCGATCACGATCAGGCCCAGGTCGTGCTCGCGCTTCAGGCGGCGGCACTTGGAACGCAGGATCTCCGGCGACACGCCCGGCGTATCGTCGATGAAGATCTTGGTTTCCTTCAGCATGCGTATCGCGCCGGTGACCCGGCTCCAGTCCTCGTCTTCCAGCTGGCCGGTACGCAGCCGCTGTGCGTTGATGCGGCCATTGGAGGAGATCAAGCGCATCGCCAGCTGCGAGGCCGACATTTCCATCGAGAAGATCGCCACGCCCTTCTTCGACTTGATCGCCGCGTACTCGGCGATGTTCAGCGCAAGCGTGGTCTTGCCCATCGCCGGACGGGCCGCCAGGATGATCAGATCGGTCGGCTGCAGGCCGGCGGTCATCGCATCGAAATCGTTGTAGCCGGTCGGCAGGCCGGTGATGTTGCCGCCGTTCTCGAAACGGTTGCGCAGCTCTTCGAAGGCATCCTTCAAGGCACCCGGCATCGCCACGAAATCGGTGCGCCCGCGCGCGCCCTGTTCGGCGATGGCGAACACCGATTTTTCCGCACTGGCGAGCAGTTCGCTGCTCTCGCGTCCTTCGGGCTGGAAGCCGTCGTTGACGATGTCCGTGCCGACCTGGATCAACTGGCGCAGCACCGCCTTGTCACGCACGATTTCCGCATAGGCCACGATGTTCGCCGCCGATGGCGTGGTGCTGGCCAGCTCGATCAGGTACGCACCATCGCCGACCAGCTCCATCTTCCCCTGCGATTCGAACCATTCGCCCAGGGTCACCGCATCGAACGGACGATCACGCTCGGACAGCTCGCGGATCGCGCGGTAGATCATCTGGTGGTCGCGACGGTAGAAATCGACGTCGTTCAACTGGTCGTTGACGCGGTCGAACGCGTCCGGTGCCAGCATCAGCCCGCCCAGCACCGCCTGCTCGGCTTCGACCGAATGCGGCGGCACGCGCAGGGAATCAATGCGCGATTCATCGCGTTCGAAGCGATCGGAACGCTCCCTGCGGTCGGACTTGAAGCCGGAACGAGCAGCCATGCGGCGGAATTTCCTACAGAAGTGGCGAGATCAGTGTAGGCATGCGGGCCCCCCTGCCGCCATGGACAAGCCTGTGGATAAGCCGTGGAGAAACGGGGGATATCCGCCAATGCCCGGCCAGCGTGGCGCGGAGGCGTCGCACTACCTGCGACAGGCGCCATTGCGGCGCCTGCAGGGCCATTATCGCAGATCGCAGGGGTCGGTCACCCGCGCGGCAGCAGCCAGTTCAGGCGCCCTTGGCGTGCACCGCCACCAGGGTCAGGAAACGGTCGACGAAGCCCTGCAGGAACTCCTGCGTGCCAGCGTTGCTGATGCTGCCCGCTTCGTCGATCAGCCCTTCCTTGAAGTGCAGGAAGGCCTCCGGTTGGCCCAGCACCTGCATGTCCAGGTAGGCCAGGATGTTGCGCAAATGCTGCTGCGCCAACGCGGTGCCGATCACTCCGATGGACGCACCGATCACCGCCGCCGGCTTGCCGGCGAAGGCGCTGTCGCCGTACGGACGCGAGCCGATATCGATGGCGTTCTTCAACACGCCCGGCACCGAGCGGTTGTATTCGGGGGTGACGAACAGCACCGCATCGGCACTGCGGATCTGCTGCTTCAGCCGTGTGCCCTGCGCCGGATAGTCGGCATCGAAGTCCTGGTCGTACAGTGGCAGGTCACCGATCTCCACGAAATCGAAGCGTGCCTTGCCCGCGGCGAGTTTCTCCAGCGCGCGCGCCAGCTGGCGGTTGATCGACGCCTTGCGCAGGCTGCCAACCAGCACGGCAATGGTGTACTCGGCCATGTGATCACCTCATCGTTCGGGGGCAGGCCAGACTAGACCCGCCGGCCTTCGGCGCCGGTGAAGGCCCGTTGCCGTGGCGCAGTCTGGCAAGCGCACGCGGCCTGCCAGGCGTATCACCGGCTCCGCCGCGCCTGCCAAGCGGCACGGCTCTGGCCCCACACTTCCACCGGTTTGCCGGCATGCGGCGGCGGCAGTTCGTCGATCCGCAGCAGCGTGCTGCCCAGCTTGGCGGCCACTGTTTTCGAATTGACGTTGTCCGGGGCGATGGTGTGGATGACCTCCTCCCACCCCAGGCTGGCGAAGGCCCAGTCGATCGCCGCCGTCGCCGCTTCCGGGGCGTAGCCCAGGCCCCAGCTCTGGCGGCGGATGCTCCAGCCCACCTCCGTACCGGGCCAGTCCAGCGGCTGCCACGGCCCGAGCCGCCCCACCCACTGCCCCGAGGATTTTTCGATGACGCTGAACATCGACACGCCAAACAGGTGCCAGGCGCCGGACAGCGCGCAGAAGCTGCGCCAGGCCACCGATCGCGGCTGCACACCGCCCAAGTGGGACATCACCGCCTCGTCGGCACTGAAGTCGAGGTATGGCTGCAAATCGGCCGCCTGTGGTGGCCGCAGGATCAGGCGCTCGGTTTCAAGGCGGAGATCGAAGATGCTCATGCAGGTTTCCTGGCCGCACAAAAGAGAACAGGCCGGCTTGCGCCGACCTGTCCTTGTACCGCACTCACGCGCGTTCGATGTTACTGGCGGGTAGTGCCCACATCGGCCGCGGCGGTCTGGGTGACCAGCTGCCCGTCGACCACCGGCAGGCGATCGCTGGCCGGCTTGTCGTTCATGCGGATGGTCTTCTCGGCACCGTCGTAACGGTAGGTCACGTCGTAACCCTTGACCACGTCGGTGTTGCCCATGGCGATCCGGGTGCCCGGCTTGCTGTCCATGCGCATGGTGCCGGTGGTGCCGTCTTCGTTGCGGTAGGTGACGTTGTAGCCGGTCACCTGGCTCGACTCGGAGGTCGTGGTTTCGGTATGGCACTGGCGCTCGGTACGGTTGACCACGCGGCCACCGACGTGGCGCTTGTCCACGTTGTTGCCGATCATGCCGCCGGCTACCGCGCCGGCCGCAGTGGCGACCTTGCGACCGTTGCCGCCGCCGACCTGGTTGCCCAGCAGGCCGCCGATGACCGCACCGGCGACCGTGCCGCCGACGTTGCCGTCGCGCTCGGGCAGGCGTTCCTGCACCACCACGTCCTCGCACACTTCATGCGGAGTCTGCGTGCTGGAGGTCTGGCGTACCGCCTCGGTACCGATGACCGTGGCGTAGGCCTTCTCTTTCTGGGTGATCGGCGCGACCTTCAGCACGTCGGCATATTCCAGGCCGCGCCGGGCATCGACATCCAGCGCGTCGGTGCGCGCACCGTCATCAGCCACGCTGCCATCTGGCAGCAGCGTGCCGTCGGCGGCGGTCACGTAACCAGGAGAAGTGTCACCGCTTTTCATGAAGGCGGCGGTGGCGATGCCACCGACCAGCAGCGCGCCGGCGGCGACCAGGACAGTAGTAGTAGTTGATTTCATGACCTGCTCCTTGCGGACCACCCGCAACGTTCACGATGTGGATTGCAGCATGCGCTGCCTGAACGGAATATCGACAGAACCTTTAGATCCTGACTCGCATTCAGGAAACTGCCGGCCAAGGCCCATGGTAGCGTCTGCACTTGTCCGCACGGAACCCCACGATGGCCAATCCCATGCTGCTGCCCCTGCTCAACTGGGCGCGCCGACTGCGCTTCCCCACCCTGTTCAAACTCACCGCCGGCCTGTTCGCAATCACCCTGGTGGTCCCGGACCCGATTCTCTTCGTCGATGAACTGCTGCTCGGCATGGGAACGCTGCTGCTGGCCAGCTGGAAGACCCGGCAACCGGCCAAGCCCCCGCTGGAGCTGCGCTGACCGTGCTGGTGGACAGCCACTGCCACCTGGATGCAGGTGAGTTCGACCCGGACCGGGCGCAGGTGATCGCGCGCGCACGCGCTGCCGGCGTGCTGGCGCAGGTGGTGCCGGCCGTCACTGCGGCGAGCTGGCCGAAACTGCGCGAGGTATGCCTGCAGGCTCCGGGGCTGTATCCCGCTTACGGGCTGCACCCGGTGTTCCTGGCCGAGCACGCACGCGGACACGTGGACGGATTACGGGAGTGGATCGAACGCGAGCGTCCCTGCGCGATCGGCGAATGTGGCCTGGACTTCTTCCTCCAAGACCTCGACCGCGACCTGCAGCAGCACTATTTCGTGGCGCAGCTGGAGCTGGCACGGGAGTTCGACCTGCCGGTGATCGTGCATGCCCGGCGTGCGGTGGATGCAGTGATCGCTGCAGTGCGCCGGGTGGGCGGACTGCGCGGGGTGGTCCACAGTTTCTCAGGCAGCCCCGAACAGGCCGCACAGCTGCACAAGGCGGGTTTCCTGCTGGGACTGGGCGGACCGGTCACCTACGACCGCGCGCAGCGACTGCATCGCCTGGTGCAGGCCATGCCGCTGGAACAACTGCTGCTGGAAACCGATGCCCCCGACCAGCCGGATGCGGGCATCCGTGGCCAGCGCAACGAACCGGCGCGGCTGCATGATATCGCCACGCACATCGCCGGACGGCGTGGCATCAGCCTGCAGGCGCTTGCCGAGGCGACCACCGTCAACGCGCAGCGGCTGTTCGGCCTGCCTGCCACGGCGGCTTGACCCCCCCTCGCCAGCAGACCGGGCCCACGGGCGGTCAGGCGGCCGTTCCAGCCGGCGGTTTCTTCGGCGCAAGCAGCATCTCCAGTGCCTTGGCCACCGCAGCGAAAGCGAACGCGCCGGTGATGTGGGTCGCCGCACCGAGGCCGGCGCCGCAGTCCAGCTTCAGCGCGGCATCCGGGCCCAGCTCCGGGCGTATGCCGCAGACGCTGCCGTCGGCCTGCGGATAGCGCACGTTTTCCAGCGAATAGATCGCCGGCACGCCGAAGTAACGCTTGGCATTCTTGGGGAAGTTGAACTCGCTGCGCAGCTTCTTGCGGATCAGTGCCAGCATCGCATCGTGTTCGGTACGCGATACATCACGCACCCGTACCAGGGTGGGATCGGTGCGGCCACCGGCGGCACCGACGGTGAGCAGCGGCAGCTTGCGCCGGCGGCACCAGGCGATGGTTTCCACCTTGACCCGGAAACTGTCACAGGCGTCGATGACCAGATCGAAACCGCGATCCAGCAGCTCGACCATGTTGGCCGGGGTCAGGAACGCTTCGACCGCCTCCACGTCGATGCCCGGATTGATGGCGCGGCAACGCTCGGCCATCGCCACTGACTTGTTGCGCCCGTAGTTGCCCTCCAGGGCCGGCAACTGGCGGTTGGTGTTGGACACGCAGATGTCGTCGGCATCGATCAAGGTCAGGTGTCCGACGGCAGACCGGGCCAGCGCCTCCACCACCCACGAACCGACCCCGCCCATGCCGACCACGGCGACCCGGCGCGCTTGCAGGGTTTCCAGCGATCCGCGTCCATACAGCCGTTCCACGCCGGCGAAGCGTTCTTTGATCTGATCGTTCATCGCGCCATTTTAACGGCTCTTGGGCCTTGCCCGCGCAGGGGCCGTGGCGCCCGCCCGCAGGGCGCGGTTCATCCGCCAGCCATGAAAAGCGGGAAGGGTTGGCGCGCCGTTCACGTTCAAAGAAGGACGATCCCTCCACGCGCACCAGACGCATACCACCCTTTCTGGCCAGGAGAACCACCCATGAAGATCCAGCTCATTGCCGCAAGTGCAATCGCCACCCTCGCCCTGGCCGGTTGTGCCACCTCCCCCGGTTACGGCGGCGGCGGTTACGGCAACAACAACAGCGGTTACAGCAACAACGGTGGCAACTACAACACCAACCGTTGCGCGGACTGCGGCATCGTGACCCGCATCAATACCGTGGCCTCCGGCCGCGCGGCGCCTTCGGCAACCGGCGCGGTGCTGGGCGGCATCGTCGGCGCGGTGGCCGGCCATGAAATCTCCGACCACACCGGCGGCAGCCGGGGCAACAAGAACATCGCGGCCGCGGCAGGCGCGGTGGGCGGCGCACTGGCCGGCAACCAGATCCAGAAGAACGTCACCAGCGATACCTACGACATCTCGGTGCGCATGGACGATGGCCGCACCATCGTGGTGAACCAGCGCGATCTGGGTGGCATCCGCGAGAACACCTATGTGCGTGTGGTGAACGGTCGGGTGGTACTGCGCTGATCGTCCCGGCGCCTACCGCGATGCAAACCAGAAGGGCCCGCTCGCGCGGGCCCTTCTGTTGAAGCAGACGCGGCGCGTTCAATCAGAGCGGCTTGACCTTGTCGGCCTGCAGACCCTTCTGGCCGGTGACCACCTCGAACTCGACGGCCTGGCCTTCCTTCAGCGACTTGAAGCCCTGCGATTCGATGGCGCGGAAATGCACGAACACATCCTCGCCACTCTCACGGCTGATGAAACCAAAGCCTTTCGCATCATTGAACCACTTGACGGTGCCCTTCTCAGCCATCTTTGCTACTCCCTTACTGTCTTGTAATTGGTTACGCCCTGACAGGCGGCTGACGAGCAAGGAGGAAGCGAGGTACAACGATGTAGCGGATCGCTGGGATCTACCATCATCAGGCCACGATCCACGGTGACCTTGCCAAGCTCAGCGCGGTCACGTTAACCCGACATAAATCGAATTGCAACCGGTGGATTGATCGGTGTGTCAACCCCTTTTCGTACTCCATACGGCATAGCATGGACCTCTCATTCATCTTGTACCTGATCGCCGCGCTGTGCATTGCGCTGGGCATCGCCGGGATCGTGCTTCCGGCGCTGCCGGGCATTCCGCTGGTGTTCCTCGGCCTGCTGCTGGCGGCATGGGCTGACGGCTTCGTCCACGTCGGCTGGCCCGTGCTTACCGTACTGGCTGTGTTGACCGTGCTTTCCTTCGTGGTGGACATCCTGGCGACAGTGGTGGGCGCGCAACGCGTGGGGGCCAGCCGCAAGGCTCTTTGGGGCACCTTCATCGGCAGCATCGCCGGGCTGTTCTTCATGCCGGTCGGGCTGTTCCTCGGCCCGTTGCTGGGCGCGCTGGCCGGCGAGTACTGGCACAGCCGCGAACTCGGCCGCTCCACCAGGGTGGGCCTGGCGACCTGGCTCGGCATACTGCTGGGCATGGCCTTGAAGGTCGCCCTGCTGGTGGCGATGCTGGGGCTGTTCGCGTTCGCCTGGCTGCTCTGATCTCACTCCACTTTCACGCTGCCTCACGCACGCGACTGTCATAACCGCGCACTGGCCGGTCACGCCAGCGCACGCCACACTGCTCCACTTACTCCTATTCAGCCTCGTTCAAGGGCCCGCAGCAATGACCCTCATCTCCCCGCTTCCCCGCCTGGCCCCGTTGGTGCTGGCCCTATCCAGTGCCCCGCTGGCCGCGCAGGAATTCACTGCTTCGCCTGCGACTTCACCCAGTGCCTGTGCCGCCATCACCACCGACGCGGCGCGGCTTGCCTGCTATGACCAGCTGTTCGGTCCCACCCAGGCCACCACCGCGCAGGCCGACGCCGCTGCCGAAGCCGCTGCGATGGCGCGCAAGGAAGAACGGCGCGAAGTCCGCGTCAGCGAAGGCGAGGAGAAGCTGCGCTCGCGCGTGGGCGACCTGTTCCGCCCGGCCCCGCACGATGCGGCGCTGGCCAACGCCGGCCGTGGTTCGCTGCTGGACAGCCGCTGGGAACTGGCCGAGGACTCCAAGCTGGGGCCGTTCCAGCTGCGCGCCTACAAGCCGGTGTACCTGCTGCCCGCCTTCTGGACCAGCAACAAGAACCTCACCCCGCAATCGCCGAACCCGGCCAACACGGTCACCACCCCGCAGCTGCTGGACAGCAACGAATTGAAGTTCCAGCTGAGCTTCAAGACCAAGATCGTGGAGAACCTGTTCGGCGACAACGGGGACATCTGGGCCGGCTACACACAGAGCTCGCGCTGGCAGGCCTACAACGCGGACAATTCCCGCCCGTTCCGCGAAACCAACTACGAACCGGAAGTCATGGCGGTGTTCCGCAATGGCTACTCCATCGGCGGCTGGCGTGGCCGCATGAGCGCCATCGGCATCAACCACCAGTCCAATGGCCGTGCCGATCCGTTCTCGCGCAGCTGGAACCGGGTCATCGTCAGTGTCGGCCTGGACCGCGAGAACTGGGCGCTGACGCTGCGTCCCTGGTATCGCCTGCCGGAGTCGCGCAGCGATGACAACAACCCGGACATCGAAGACTACATGGGCCGCGGCGATGCCACCCTGGTATGGAACCGCAACGGCCATGAAATCGCGTTGATGGGGCGGCATTCGCTGCGCAGCGGCGACCGCTCGCACGGCGCGCTGCAGCTGGACTATGGCTTCCCGATCAGCAACCTGCTGCGCGGCCACGTCCAGGTGTTCGATGGCTACGGCGAAAGCATGATCGACTACAACCACAAGGCCACCTACATCGGCGTGGGCGTGTCGTTGCTGGAGTGGTTCTGATGTCCGTGACGCTGTGGCACAACACGGCCTGCAGCAAGTCGCGCAACGCGCTGAAGTTGATCCGTGATGCCGGGCTGGACCCGGTGATCGTGGACTATCTGGCCAACCCGCCGGACGTGGCGACCTTGCGCAAGGTGCTTGCCGATGCCGGCCTGCGCGCGTCGGAGCTGGTCCGCAGCAACGAGCCGGCGTTCGCCGAACTGGGCCTGGCCGGCGCCGACGAGGCGCAACTGGTCGCGGCCATGGCCGCGCACCCGCGACTGATCAACCGCCCGATCGTGATCACCGATAAGGGCACGCGCCTGTGCCGCCCGCCCGAACGGGTGCTGGACATCCTGTAACACGCGGCGGTGACGATCCACGATCGTCACCCCCCGCGCGGGCCGCTTCAGGCCACCACGACCGGAATCTTGCCGATCCGTGCCTGCCATTCGCGCGGGCCGGTCTGGTGCACCGACTCGCCGGTCGAATCGACCGCCACCGTCACCGGCATGTCCTGCACGGTGAACTCGTAGATGGCTTCCATGCCCAGGTCAGCGAAGCCGACCACCTTGGCCGCCTTGATCGCCTTGGACACCAGGTAGGCCGAACCGCCGACCGCCATCAGGTAGGCCGACTTGTTGTCACGGATCGCCTCGATCGCCGCCGGGCCGCGCTCGGCCTTGCCGACCATGCCCAGCAGGCCGGTCTGTTCAAGCACCTGGCGGGTGAACTTGTCCATGCGCGTGGCGGTGGTCGGGCCGGCCGGGCCCACCACTTCATCGCGCACCGGATCGACCGGGCCGACGTAGTAGATGAAGCGTCCCTTCAGGTCGACCGGCAGCGGCTCGCCCTTGTCCAGCATTTCCACGATGCGCTTGTGCGCGGCATCGCGGCCGGTCAGCAGCTTGCCGTTGAGCAGCAGGGTCTGGCCCGGCTTCCAGCTGGCGACATCGGCCGGGGTGATCGTGTCCAGGTCCACGCGGGTACCCTTGGACGCGTCATAGGTGATCTTCGGCCAGTCTTCCAGCGACGGCGGATCCAGCATCACCGGGCCGCTGCCGTCCAGGGTGAAGTGCGCATGGCGGGTCGCCGCGCAGTTCGGGATCATCGCCACCGGCAGGTTGGCGGCATGGGTGGGGAAGTCCGTGACCTTGATGTCCAGCACCGTGGTCAGGCCGCCCAGGCCCTGTGCGCCGATGCCCAGTGCGTTGACCTTGTCGAACAGTTCCAGGCGCAGCTCTTCGGCGCGGTTGGACGCGCCGCGGGCCTTCAGTTCGTTGATGTCGATCGGCTCCATCAGCGATTCCTTGGCCAGCAGCATCGCCTTTTCGGCGGTGCCGCCAATACCGATGCCGAGCATGCCCGGCGGGCACCAGCCGGCGCCCATCGTCGGCACCGTCTTGAGTACCCAGTCGACGATCGAATCGGAAGGATTGAGCATGGCGAACTTGCTCTTGGCTTCCGAACCGCCGCCCTTGGCCGCAACGATCACCTCCACGTGGTCACCCGGCACCACCTTGACGTTGACCACGCCGGGGGTGTTGTCCCTGGTGTTCACGCGCTTGCCGGCCGGATCGGCCAGCACCGAGGCGCGCAGCTTGTTGTCCGGATGGTTGTAGGCGCGGCGCACGCCTTCGTTGGCCATGTCCTCCACGCCCATCGTGGCGTCGTCCCAGCGCACGTTCATGCCGATTTCAAGGAACACGGTGACGATGCCGGTGTCCTGGCAGATCGGCCGGTGGCCTTCGGCGCACATCCGCGAATTGATCAGGATCTGCGCCATCGCTTCCTTGGCCGCCGGGGATTCCTCGCGCTCGTAGGCCGCGGCCAGGCTCTTGATGTAGTCCACCGGGTGGTAGTACGAGATGTACTGCAGCGCGTCGGCGATGGACTGGATGAGGTCTTCCTGCTTGATCGATGTCACGGCTTGCTCGCTTGCTCGGGGCTGGCGGGGGTAATCCGCCCATTTTACCCCGCGCGCCCGCCGCGGTGAGCCCGGCCCGCTCCCCGGTAGGGATGGCCGCTGGCCGTCTGCTCCTGCCTTTGGTGGGTGACGACCGTTGGTCGTCACGCTTCTGCCTGCCGCTGCGCTCGCCGAGCGTGGCTCGGCGCTACCCTGCCCTTCGGTAGTGACGGCCGCTGGCCGTCTGCTCCTGCCTTTGGTGGGTGACGACCATTGGTCGTCACGCTTCGCCTGCCGCTACGCTCGCCGAGCATGGCTCGGCGCTACCCTGCCCCTCGGTAGTGACGGCCGCTGGCCGTCCTGCCGTTGCCCCGGCACCACTGCC
Source organism: Stenotrophomonas sp. NPDC078853 (assembly GCF_044901215.1). Lineage (NCBI taxonomy): Bacteria > Pseudomonadati > Pseudomonadota > Gammaproteobacteria > Lysobacterales > Lysobacteraceae > Stenotrophomonas > Stenotrophomonas sp. NPDC078853. The sequence goes on from NZ_JBJDOQ010000020.1 coordinate 15,007, forward strand.
TTCTCACGCCGCGGCGGCGCACACTAGGCGCATGCCTGACACTCCCCCGTCCGCCCGCCCCAGCCTGCGCCAGCGCTTCTCTGCGATGCGCAACCTTCCCCCCTTCCTGCGCCAGGTCTGGCAGACCAACCCATGGCTGGCCAGCGCCAGCCTGGGGCTGCGCATCATCCGCGCCCTGCTGCCGGTGGCGATGTTGTACGTCGGCAAGCTGATCATCGATTCGGCCGTGCTGCTCAGCCAGCATGAGGTCGGTTTCCCGCCGTTCGGCGAGGCGCTGGCCAGCGGACTGCTCACCCCGCTGCTGTCCCTGCTGGCGCTGGAGTTCGGCCTGGCCATCGCATCGGACCTGCTGGGGCGCATTGTCAGCTACGCCGACTCACTGCTGTCGGAACTGTTCACCAACGTTACCAGCGTGCGCCTGATGGAGCATGCCGCCTCGCTGGACCTGGAAGACTTCGAGGACCCCGAACTGCAGGACAAGCTGGACCGCGCGCGGCGCCAGACCATGGGCCGGATGAACCTGATGAGCCAGCTGTTCGGCCAGGTCCAGGATGCGATTACCGTGGCCAGCCTCGCGGTGGGCCTGCTGGTCTACGCGCCGTGGCTGATCGTGCTGTTGGCACTGGCGCTGGTGCCGGCGTTCATCGGCGAATCGCATTTCAATGCGGCTGGCTACAGCCTCAACTTCCAGTGGACCCCCGAACGCAGGCAGCTGGATTACCTGCGCCAGGTCGGGGCCAGCGTGGAAACCGCCAAGGAGGTCAAGATATTCAACCTCCACCGGTTCCTGATCGACCGCTACAAGCTGCTGGCCGATCGATTCTTCCACGCCAACCGCGCGCTGGCGCGCAAGCGCGCGTTCTGGGGCACGCTGCTGGCCGCATTGGGTACGCTGGGGTACTACACGGCCTATGCGTACATCGCCTGGCGCACCGTGCGCGGTGATTTCAGCATTGGTGACCTGACCTTCCTGGCCGGCAGTTTCCTGCGCCTGCGGCAACTGCTGGAAGGCCTGCTGATCGGTTTTTCGCAGGTGGCCAGCCAGGCGCTGTACCTGGATGACCTGTTCTCGTTCTTCCAGATCACCCCGGAAATCCACACCCGCCCCGATGCGGTGCCGGTACCGCGACCGATCCGCGAGGGCTTCGTGTTCGACAACGTGGGCTTCCGCTATCCGGATGCAGAGAGCTGGGCCGTGCGCCATCTCGACTTCCAGCTGCATGCCGGCGAAGTGCTGGCGCTGGTCGGCGAAAACGGCGCCGGCAAGACCACCCTGGTCAAGCTGCTGGCGCGATTGTACGACCCGGACGAGGGCCGGATCCTGCTTGATGGCCGTGACCTGCGCGATTACGACCTGGACGACCTGCGCGCCAACATGGGGGTGATCTTCCAGGACTTCGTGCGCTACAACCTCACCGCCGGCGAGAACATCGGTGTCGGCCAGGTCGATGCGCTGGACGACACGCAGCGCATCCGCGACGCCGCCCGCCGCGGCATGGCCGAAGAGGTCATCGAGGCGTTGCCCGGTGGCTACCAGCAGGTGATCGGCCGCCGTTTCAAGCAGGGCGTGGATCTGTCTGGTGGCCAATGGCAGAAGATCGCCATCGCCCGTGCGTACATGCGCCAGGCCCAGGTGATGATCCTGGACGAGCCGACCGCCGCGCTCGATGCACGCGCCGAGTACGAGGTGTTCCAGCGCTTCCGCGAGCTGTCCGAACAACGCACTGCGGTACTGATCTCGCATCGGTTCTCCTCCGTGCGCATGGCCGACCGCATCCTGGTGCTGGCCGATGGCCGGATCGAGGCCAGTGGCAGCCATGCCCAGTTGATGGCCGAAGGTGGCCGCTATGCCGAGCTGTTCGAGCTGCAGGCTGCCGGTTATCGCTGAACCGTGGTCATGAACGCCTCTCATTACGGCCAATGAGAACCTGTCTCATTCGGGGTAGAATGTGCGGGACGATTTCCTGGATACGCTACCCCCATGTCTGCTGCTTTCGGCGCCGAGACGGTGCTTGAGGTCCGCCACTGGACCGATGCCTACTTCAGTTTCACCCTGACCCGTGACAGCGGGTTCCGCTTCGAGAACGGCCAGTTCGTGATGATCGGCCTGGAGACCGAGGCGCGGCCACTGCTGCGCGCGTATTCCATCGCCAGCGCGAACTGGGAAGAGAACCTGGAGTTCTTCAGCATCAAGGTGCAGGACGGCCCGCTGACTTCGCGCCTGCAGCACATCAAGCCGGGCGACAAGGTACTGGTCGGCAAGAAGCCGACCGGCACGCTGCTGATCAGCGACCTGCACCCGGGCAGGAACCTGTACCTGCTGGGCACCGGCACCGGCATGGCGCCGTGGCTGTCGGTGATCAAGGATCCGGAAACCTACGAGCGCTTCGACAAGGTGATCCTCACCCACGGCGTGCGTTACGAAAAGGATCTGGCCTACCGCGATTACTTCGAACGCGGACTGCGCGAGCACGAGTTCCTGGGCGAGATAATCGGCGACAAGCTGCTGTATTACCCCGCGGTCACCCGCGAGCCGTTCGCCAACCAGGGCCGGCTGACCTCGCTGCTGGAAAGCGGCGAGATGCAGCGCACCCTGGGCCTGCCGGAACTGGACCCGGCCAATGACCGCGCGATGATCTGTGGCAGCCCGCAGATGCTGGCCGATCTGCGCACGGTGCTGGACGCCAAGGGCTTCCAGGTCTCCCCGCGCATCGGCAGCCCTGGCCATTACGTCTTCGAACGCGCCTTCGTCGAAAAATAAGCGGGGCCCCGTGCCCTGTTCAGAGGTGGCGGCGGAGCTGTGCGGGGGTGGTGGTGGGCGCGAAGCGGGACCGCACCTGGCCATCGCGGTCGATCAGGAATTTGGTGAAATTCCACTTGATGCGCGCGCTGCCCAGCAGGCCGCGTTTCTGTGTGGACAACCACTGCCACAACGGGTCGGCGGCCGGGCCGTTGACCTCGATCCTGGCCGACAACGGGAAGCTCACCGGATAATCCAGCGAACAGAACGCACGGATCCGGGCGGCATCGCCGGGCTCCTGCGCACCGAACTGGTTGCACGGAAAGCCGATCACCACCAGACCGTGTTCACGGTAGTCCTGCCACAGCTGTTCCAGGCCGGTGTACTGCGGGGTGAAGCCGCAGCGGCTGGCCACGTTGACCAGCAGCAGCCGCTTTCCGCGATGGCACGACAGCGGAACGCGCTCGCCTTCCAGCGTGGTCATGTCGAAATCAAAGGCACTGGTCATCGGCCGGCCGCTGCAGGGAACAAGCCAGCAGCCTGAACGTCCATGCCTTTCGACACAAGCCCACCCGTCCGGGGCCGGGTTACCCTCGGGGACTTGTCTTCGTGGAGTACCTTGCCTTGACCACCCGCCTTGCCCTTGCCGTGGCCATGACCCTCGGCCTTGCCCTGCCCGCCTATTCCGCCGGCGCCGCCACCCCGGCTGCCAGCACCGCCGCGCAGCAGGCCAACCCGTTCTTCGCCGACAGCCCGCTGCCGCTGCACTATCCGCAGTTCGACAAGATCACCGACAGCGACTTCGCGCCGGCCTTCGACGCCGGCATGGCCCAGCAGCTGAAGGAAGTGGAGGCCATCGCCAACAACAAGGCCAAGCCGACCTTCGAAAACACCCTGATCGCGCTGGAGAAGAGCGGTGAGACGCTGGACCGCGCCACCACCGTGTTCTTTGCCCTGGTCGGTGCCGATACCAATGACACCCGCAAGAAGCTGCAGGCCGACTATTCGGCGCGCTTTGCCGCCCACGGTGATGCGATCGCGCTGAACGGCAAGCTGTTCGCCCGCATCCAGGCGCTGTATGACGACCGCGCCAAGCTGGGCCTGGACGCCGAAGGCGTTCGCCTGGTCGAGAAGTACTACGAGAACTACGTGCGCGCCGGCGCCAAGCTGTCCGAGGCGGACAAGACCAAGCTCAAGGAAATGAACGCCGAGCTGGCCAACCTGGGTACCAAATTCAGCCAGAACGTGCAGTCCGAAGTGAACGCCTCGGCGATCACCGTGGACGACGTCAAGGAACTTGACGGCCTGTCGCAGGAGCAGATCTCCGCCGCCGCCGAAGCGGCCAAGGCGCGCGGCCTGGACGGCAAGTACGTGATCACCCTGCTCAACACCACCGGCCAGCCGCCGCTGACCAACCTGGCCAACCGTGCGCTGCGCCAGAAGATCTACGAAGCGTCCACCACCCGTGGCAGCCGCGGCGGTGAGTTCGACAACACCGCGCTGGTGGCGCGCATCATGCAGCTGCGCGCCGACAAGGCCAAGCTGATGGGCTTCCCCAACTTCGCCGCCTACAACCTGACCAACCAGACCGCCAAGACCCCCGAAGCGGTCAACGCGATGCTGGGCCAGCTGGCCCCGGCCGCGGTGGCCAACGCCAAGCGCGAAGCGGCCGACCTGCAGGCGATGATCGACCAGGAACAGAAGGCGGCCGGCAAGCCGACCTTCAAGCTGGAAGCCTGGGACTGGGCGTTCTACAGCGAGAAGGTGCGCCAGGCCAAGTACAACTTCGACGAATCCCAGCTCAAGCCGTACTTCGAAATGAAGACGGTGCTGGAAGACGGCGTGTTCCATGCCGCTGAACTCGAATTCGGCCTGACCTTCAAGCAGCGCACCGACCTGCCGGTCTACCACGAAGACGTCACCGTGTACGACGTGTTCGATGCCGACGGCAGCCAGCTGGCGATCTTCATCTTCGACCCCTATGCACGCGCGTCCAAGCGTGGCGGTGCATGGATGAACTCCTACGTTTCGCAGTCCGGACTGTCCGGCTTCAAGCCGGTGGTGGCCAACCACCTCAACATCCCCAAGCCGCCGGCCGGAAAGCCGACCCTGCTGACCTGGGATGAAGTGACCACCACCTTCCACGAGTTCGGCCATGCGCTGCACGGCATGTTCTCCAACGTGAAGTACCCGTATTTCTCCGGCACCTCTGTGCCGCGCGACTTCGTCGAGTTCCCCTCGCAGGTCAACGAGATGTGGGCTGACAATCCGGTCATCCTGAAGAACTACGCCAAGCACTACCAGAATGGTTCGGCGATGCCGCAGGCGCTGCTGGACAAGGTGGTCGCCGCAGCCAAGTTCAACCAGGGCTTCGCCACCACCGAATACCTGGGTGCGGCGATGCTGGACCAGCGCTGGCACCAGATCAGCGCGGACCAGGTCCCGGCCGCCGCCGAGGTGATGAAGTTCGAAGCCGCCGCACTGGCCAAGGACGGCATCTTCTACGCGCCGGTGCCCCCGCGTTACAAGACCCCGTACTTCAGCCACATCATGGGCGGCTACTCGGCCGGCTACTACGCCTACATCTGGTCCGAAGTGCTCGACGCCAACACCCAGAAGTGGTTCAACGAGAACGGCGGCCTGAGCCGCAAGAACGGCGACCACTTCCGCAAGACCCTGCTGTCGCGCGGCGGCAGCGTGGATGCAATGCAGCTGTTCCGCGACTTCGCCGGCCATGAGCCGCAGATCGAGCCGCTGCTGGAGAAGCGTGGCCTGACCGGTGCCGGCAAGTAAACAGCGCCTGCAGCAACGTTGAATGGAAAACGCCCGGGTAACCGGGCGTTTTTTTTTTGCAGGCGGCCTCAACGCGGCGCCACGTACCCGCCCGGCACGCCTTCCGGCGACAGCACCAGTTGCCACAACTGGGCATGCCGGCAGCGGAACGCGGCCATCGAACCGGCCAGGTAGAAGCGCCACATGCGCTTGAAGCGTTCGTCGTAACGCTGCCGATCCAGCCGCGGCCAGGCCGCTTCCACGTTGCGCCGCCATGCCTGCAGCGTCAGGTCGTAGTCGGTGCCGAAGCCATGCCAGTCTTCAAGCACGAAGCGGCCCTCGAACGCGCGCGTGATCTGCGCCGCCGAAGGCAGCATCGAGTTGGGGAAAATGTAACGGGCGATCCATGGATCGGTGCGGTGGCCGCTGACATTTCGCCCGATGGTATGCAGCAGCAGCAAGCCGTCCGGCGCCAGGCAACGCCGGGCCACGTCGAAGAACGCGCGATAGTTGCGTTCGCCCACGTGTTCGAACATGCCGATGGAGAACACCGCATCGAAGCGCTCATCCAGCGCGCGGTAATCCTGCAGCCGGATCTCCACCGGCAATCCTGCGCAGCGCCCGCGCGCATACGCGGCCTGTTCTTCGGAGATGGTCACACCCACGCCACTGACGCCGTAGCGTTCGCAGGCGAATTTCAACGCTTCCCCCCAGCCGCAGCCGATGTCGAGCACGCGCTGGCCGGGACGCAGCGCCAGCTTGCGGCAGACCAGGTCCAGCTTGGCTTCCTGTGCGGCATCCAGGTCCTGGGCCTGCCGCCAGTACCCGCAGCTGTACACCAGGCGCTGTCCCAGCATGGCCGCGTACAGGTCGTTGCCGAGATCATAGTGGCGGCGCCCGACTTCGAAACTGCGCTGCCCGGCCTGCACGTTGACCAGGCGTGCGCGGACCGCATCGGCCAACTCACGCCAACTGTGCACGCGCTCGTCCAGGTGGGCCTGCAGCAGGTGCAGCAGGAAGCAATCGAGCTGGTTGGCATCCCACCATCCATCCATGTAACTCTCGCCGAGCGCCAGCGACCCGCCCGCCAGCACCCGCGCGTGGAAGCGCGGGTCATGGACGTGGATATCCTGGGGCCGCGCGCCGCCGAGGGTGACGCCGGCTTCCTGCATCAGCGCGGTGAGCCGAACCTGCAGCGCGGCGTCCACCGTCACCTCCCTGCTCAGCCGTGGGCGAACAGTCCGGCGTACTCCGGCGCCACATGCGGCACCAGCACGGACGCCGGTACCTCGGCGGTCTGGGTGCCTTCGGAGTAGGGACCGACCTGGTAGGGGGGGAACACGAACCGCAGTCCGGTCACCTTGCCGGCGGCATCGGTCATCGGTTCGAACTGGCGGAAGTTGTCCGGCCGGGCGCCGGTGCCTTCGTTGATCATCCGCGAGGCGCTGCGCAGCGATTCCTGCAGCTCGCCCGGCTCCATGTCCTCGCTGCTCAGGCGCGTCGCTACGCGCTCGCGCAGCTGGTCGGCCACGAAGTCACTGATCGCCTTCCACCCCTTGGCGTCCGGCACCAGGTGGTCGGCGGTCAGCATCTGCTGCGGGCCGGGCAGCCAGACGAAGCGGGCGACCAGCGGCTCGCCGTGGGCACCGCCGGTGTAGCGGCTGCCCTCGGCGCGCACCGCCACCAGCTCCGGGGTTTCCAGCTGCTTTTCAAACGCCAGCGACAACTCGTACGGCATCGTCGGCTTGTCGTTGCCCAGCCCATCGAGGGCCTGCTGCAGCTCGCCACGCGCAGCGGCAGCGTAGTCCTGCAGCGCCTTGGCCAGCCCCGGATACTGGTCCAGCCCGGCTGCATAACTGATGCCGACCACCGCCTGCGGGCTGGTCTCGATCACATCGGCAAGCGCTACCGGTGCATCGGCGGGTGCTTCGGCCACCGGCGCCGGCAGCTGCCCGGCGGTATCGGCGGCGGCAGGCTGGGGCCCAGCGCTGTTGCCATCCTCGCGCCCACACCCGGCCAGCAGCATGGCCGCGATGGCCACGCCCAGCACCCCGGCGGCAGGCAGTTTATGGCGCAACGACTTCATCGATTTCCCCTGGACTGGCAGCGACATGTATCGGTTTCCTTTCTGGAACGAACCCCGTCGGCCGATCAGGCCAACAGGTCATTGAATTCTTCGTGACGTTCAAAGAACGCCTCCGCGTAAGCGCACGCGGGAACCACTTTGTATTTGTTGTCGCGCGCCCAGCGCAGCGCCACGCGGGTCAGTTCCCCGGCGATGCCGCGCCCGCCGATGGCATCGGGTACCTCGGTGTGGGTGATCACCATGCGGCGCCGCTTGAGCTGGTAATCCAGCAACGCCAGATGACCTTGCACCCGTGCGGTGAAGCGGTGCGCAGCCACGTCATGGGTGACCTCGTAAGCCAATCCGGGGGGCGTGACCGAAGCCATGGGACCGATCTCCTGGGGCAGCACCGCTGATGGTGCGCAGCCTGCCGCCATGATCGTGTGAAGCCTGAACAGGGGCAAGCGCTATCTGCCCCGGACACATCGACCGCTAAAGCGTGGCCGGCCGCGGCCGATACCCCTGTCGACGGGGCGCACTGGAAGGCCCTGCCGGGTCCGCCCGCCCCTTTCCCAGGAGGTTCCCATGCGACACCCCCCTGCTCCGTCCGCCGATGCGGCCGCCACCGATGACGCGCTGCTGGAAGGCCTGCTGCAGCTTGCCGTGGAGGGTCACACCGAGCAGACGCAGTTCCAGCAGATCGGCGAAGAAGTCTTCACCCGCCTGCTGGATACCTATGGCGTGGACAGCGGGACCCCGCGGACGCGCTAGCCGCCCGCCGGTCGCCGCGCGCGCCTCAGCCGCCCAGGCCGAAGCGCGGGTTGGACAGCTCGCGCAGGAAGTGGTTGAAGATGCCCGGGTTCATCGCCAGCAGGAACAGCACGCCGAATGCCGCACCGGCCAGGTGCGCGCTGTGGTTGATGCGGTCCCCGCCCTTCTTGTCCATCCAGATGCTGTAGCCCACGTAGAACACCGCGTACAGGATGGCCGGCGCCGGGATGAAGAACACCAGGATGATCGTCCACGGGCTGAGCAGGATGAAGGCGAACAGCACCGCCGACACCGCCCCTGACGCGCCCAGGCTGAGGTAGTTGGGATTCTTCTGGTTCTTGATGTAGCTGGGCAGGATGGACACCACCAGCGCCCCCAGATAGAACGCCGGATAGGTCAGGTAGCTGCCGGACAGCTGCACCATCACCGTTTCGATCTGGCCGCCGAAGAAGAACAGCGTGATCATGTTGAAGATCAGGTGCGGCCAGTCGGCGTGGATGAAGCCGTAGGTCACCAGCCGGTCGTACTGGCGGTGGCGATCCACCGCCGGTGGCCACAGGATCAGCCGGTCGGCCAGCTTGCGGTTGTTGAACGCCAGGTAGGAAACGATGGCGGTGATGGCGATCAGCAGGAGGTTTACGGGCGTCATGTCAGGCTCAGGCGGCGCGGTAGTTGTCGACCATGCGGTAACGGCGCGCATACCAGCCAAAGGCCAGTGCGGCGACGAACGCGAAGCCAGCGAAGAAGAACATCAGGAACGCCGCTTCGCTCAGCCCGGTACTGGCGATCTGGTGGGTCACCGTATCGTTGCGCACCGCGGCGTTGGACAGCAGCACCCACAGGTTGCCGATGGTGGTGGTCAGGTTCCAGAAGCTCATCACCACCCCCTTCATCGCCTGCGGCGCCTGGCTGTAGGCGAATTCAAGCCCGGTCGCCGACACCAGCACTTCACCGAAGGTCAGCAGCGCGTACGGCAGCATCTGCCAGAAGATCGACATCGCGTTGCCGCCGTCCATCACCACCTGGATGCCGCCGACCACGATCCACGCCAGGCCGCTGAAGGCGATGCCGGCGGTCATCCGGCGCAGCGCGGTGGGTTCGAAGCCGAAACGGCGCAGCGCCGGGTACAGCACCAGGTTGTTGAACGGAATCAGGATCATCACCAGCAGCGGATTCAAGGCCTGCATCTGCGAGGCGGTGAACCAGCTGGGCATCTGCATCTGCTGGCCCTGCAGCACCCAGGTGGAGGCCTTCTGGTCGAACAGCGAGAAGAACGGCGTGGTCAGCGCGAAGATCACCAGCACGCGCAGCACCGAGCGCACGCCTTCGACGGCCTCGGCCGGATGCACCGCACGGGCCCGGTCCAGCTGCATCCAGGTGCCGCCACCGACGCCTGCCAGCACCGAGACCAGCGCCAGGCACAGGCAGATCACGATTCCCAGCGTGCCGACCAGCCCGAACGAAGCAATCGCCAACACCATGCCTGCAACGGCCAGCCCCAGGCCAGGACGGCCACGGCCTTCGACGCGCGCGGTCAGTGCAGTGCGTACCACGTTGGCGAACGAATGCGGGTCCTTCGGTGGCAGCGGAGTCAGCACGTAGCGCTTGCGCCCCAGCCAGAACACGAAGGTCGCGATGAACATCAGGATGCCGGGGATGCCGAAGGCCCACTGCGGACCCCAGTTCTTCAGCACCAGCGGAATCAGCAGCGAGGCGAACAGCGAGCCGAAGTTGATGATCCAGTAGAAGGCATCGAAGACCAGCTTCGCCAGGTGCTTGTTGCCCTGGTCGAACTGGTCGCCCATGAACGAAGCAACCAGCGGCTTGATGCCACCGGCGCCCAGCGCGATCAACCCCAGGCCGAAGAAGAAGCCGCCGCGACTGCCTTCGAACAGCGCCAGGCACAGGTGGCCGACACAGTAGATCAGGCTGAACCACAGGATGGTGTGGTACTTGCCGAAGAATCTGTCGGCCAGCCAGCCACCGAGCAGCGGGAAGAAATACACGCCGATCATGAAGCTGTGCATGATGTCCTTGGCTTCACCGGCACGGCCTTCGGCAGTGATCTCCTGCAGCAGCAGCGAGGTGATCAGGAACTGCACCAGGATGTTGCGCATGCCGTAGAAGCTGAAGCGCTCGCAGGCCTCATTGCCGATGATGTACGGGATCTGGCGCGGCATGGATCCCTTGCCGGCGGGGGCGACTGCGTTATGGCTCATCCTGTAAGGCTTTCCTGCGGACACTAAAGCGCCAAGGTTACCGGAATCAAGGCACCCAGCGCACGCTGCAGGGCTGCATGACAGCGCTCTAAAAGCATGGCAGAGACGCTGCGGGGTCACGACGCCTGCACGGCGCAAGCGTAAACTTATCGTTATGCGCACCCCTCCTTTCCCCCTGTTGCTGTGCGTTGGCCTGTTGTTGGCTCCCCTGGTGGTCCGTGCCCAGCCGGCGGCGGCAAGCCCGCTTGCCGAACTCAGCGTGGCCAGCCTGCAGCTGCCCGCACAGGAGGATCCGGGCTGGGAGCATCGTCGCGAAGCGATCGCCCAGCTGCTGGCCACCCTGCGACCGGACGTGATCACGGTGCAGTCGGTACTGCAGGAGGGTCGTCGCAACCCGGCCTGCTGGCTTGCCAGCCGGCTGCGCTACAGCTGCGATTTCATCACCTCCGATCCGCCCAGCCAGGCCCAGCGACACGGCAGCGCGATGCTCAGCCGGCTGCGCGTGGAAGAAGACGGCGTCACCCTGCTGCATCCCCCGGGACGCTTCAGCGCTGCGGGCATGATGCGCGTCGCCGTCGGCGAGGGGCAGGTCAACATCTATGTGGCACGGTTGCGGCCAGAGCCGGATACCGCGGTCAACCGCCAGCACCAGACCAACGACCTGATGGCCTGGATCGCCGCGACCTCCGACGGCCACCCGAGCCTGGTCGCCGGTGATTTTTCCGCCAGCAGCAGCGAGGTGGTGCGCGGCATGCCCGGCTTCCAACCGGCGCGGCGCAACCCCTCGGCACGGGCGGAAAAGCCCGGCGCGGCGAACGGCAGCGTCGACAGCCACGGACTGGACGTGCTGTTCCAGGTCAAATCCTTCAGCGGAAAGCGCCAGCAGCGCATCGAACTGCCGGCCGAGGGTGAAATGCCGCTGCTGCCACTTGGCGTGATGGCCGTGCTGCGACTGCAGGCTCCGGCCGGCTGACGCGACGCTGCGCACCGGCGCAACGAAAAAGGGCCGCGCTGGAATGCGCGGCCCTGCTGGTTCTACCGGAACGCTGTTGCGATCAGGCAACTGCTTCCTGGTAACGACGCTCGACTTCATTCCAGTCGATCACGTTGAAGAACGCGCCGATGTATTCCGGCCGACGGTTCTGGTACTTCAGGTAATACGCGTGCTCCCAGACATCCAGGCCGAGGATCGGCGTGTTGCCTTCCATCAGCGGGCTGTCCTGGTTGCCGGTGCTTTCCACCACGACCTTCTTGTCCGGGGTAACGCTCAGCCACGCCCAGCCGCTGCCGAAGCGCGTCAGCGCCGCCTTGGTGAAGGCGTCCTTGAACTTGTCGAAGCCACCGAGATCGCTGTCGATCTTCTTGGCCACCTCACCGACCGGATTGCCGCCGGCGCTGGGCGCCATCACGGTCCAGAACAACGAATGGTTGGCATGGCCGCCCCCGTTGTTGCGCACCGGGCCCTGCAGGTTTTCCGGCAGCGACTTCAGCTTCTTGACCAGCTCTTCAACCGGCAGGTCGGCGTACTCGGTGCCTTCCAGCGCTGCGTTGACGTTGTTGATGTAGGTCTGGTGATGCTTGGTGTGGTGGATCTCCATGGTGGCCGCATCGATATGCGGTTCCAGGGCGTCATAGGCGTAGGACAGCTTGGGCAGGGTGTAGGCCATGGTGCATCTCCTCGTAGCTTGGGGACCTGGCGCACGCCAGGTGGTGCACGGTAAATGATGGGGACAGGTGTGAAGATTACCAAGAGGGATGTAAAGGAAACTTCGTCCTGCAGGTGACCGTGGTGCGACAGCGTGGCCCTCATGCGCGATGCAGTCCGGCGGCGTTACAGTGGCCACTGTTTCCACGCCTGCCATCGCCATGCGCAATCCCCGCCTGCTGATTACCGCCATCGCCCTGCTGCTGCTCGGGCTGGTGGGCAACCATTTCCTGCAGCGCCCGGCCAAGCCGCAGTTCGCGCCCAGCCTGTCCGGCACGCCGGCGCCGGCGGCCACCTCGGCCGCGCCGGCGGCCCATGCCGCGCTGCCGGGCTTCCTGCCCGCCGAAGCGCGCCAGACGATCGCGCTGATCCAGCGCGGCGGCCCGTTCCCGCATCGCCAGGACGGCAGCGTATTCGGCAACCGTGAGCAGCGGCTGCCGCAACGCGAGCGCGGTTATTACCGCGAGTACACCGTGGAAACGCCGGGCGCCGGCAACCGCGGCGCACGCCGCATCATCACCGGCGGCAAGCCACCGGATGCCTGGTATTACACCAGCGATCATTACGAAAGCTTCCGCAGCTTCAATGTACCCGCGCAGGGGGCCGTGCCATGACCCACGATGCCTTCGGCCTGGGCCTGCATGACCTCAACAACGCTGGCGTGTATGCGATAGGAGAGGGCGACGAGGCCGCGCTCGCCGCCGCCATGCGCGATGCCGGCCTGCTGGTGCGCCGGGTCGATCTGGAAGGGGTCGCAGACAAACGCACGCTCCTTGCACGACTTGCCGCGCAGCTGGATTTCCCCGCCGGGTCCGGCGGCAACTGGGACGCGCTGTCGGACAACCTGCGCGACCTGTCGTGGCTGGGCGCCGCAGGCGGGCACGCACTGTTCCTGGACCGCATCGACGCCCTGCGTGCGCAGGACGCGGCCAGCTTCGACACCCTGCTGGAGATCCTCGACGAAGCCAGCCAGTACTGGGCCGAGCAGGACCTGCCGCTGTGGGCGTTCCTGTCCAGCGGATACTGAGCGGTCAGCGGACGCTGCCGTTGTCTTCCTGCAGCTCTTTCTTGAACGGAATGTCCGGCGGCGGACGCGCGATGGCCGGCTGGTCCTGCATGTTCGGATCGTTGAGGCCGCACCCACCGCCGAACTGCAGCACCGAAATCACGCAGGAAATCTTCGTGCTGGTACCCGGCAGCGGGATTTCGACCGACTGCACGCCGCGCCGCACCCACTCGGCAAGCAGCGATTCATTGGGCACCCAATACTTGTCGAACGAGGTCGGGGTGTAGTCATACGGCGGTCGCTTGAGCCAGGTGCCGGACTGCGCGATGCGGTCGCGGCTCCAGCCATCGTTGTCGCCGCCAGGCGCACCGCGATCGGTGTTGCCGGCGCCGTCCTGGCCGGGAACGCGCACGCTGCCGTCCGCGTTGAAGACGCCGCTGCCCTGCCCGGCATCACGATTGGCCTGCGCGCCGGCACTGCTGCCGGGACGATCACGGGTGGACGCACCCCAATCATCACCGCGCGCCGGCGTGGCCCAGTTGCCCGGCGTGGGACGCGCCTGCGCACCCGCCTGGCCCGGTGCGCGCGATGCGGCGGTAGATGCCGAAGCCGCTGCAGCCGCTGAAGAAGACGATGAGGCCTGGGCAGCCGCGGTCGCTGACGGGCGCGGGCTGGCGCTGGCAGCGGCGTTGGCAACGGCACGTTCGCGCACGGTCGGCTCGGGACTGGGTCGCGTGCGCAGCGCCGGCTCGCGCCCCGGCACCGTCGGCACGCTGATCGCAGGCGCGGTCACGGCAGTTACTTCGCGTTCGCGCACGACGGTGGGCTCACGCGGGGCAACCTGCACCGCCACCTCGGACGGCGGCAGTCGCATCGGCGCCGGCACCTGCACCGCAAGCGAGACCTCGCGCTCACGCACCTGCACCATGGTTTCAGACGGCGCACGGGTGCGCACGGGCGTTACCGGACGCGGCGTGACCACGGCCGGGGCCTGCACGACCTGCACCTCGCGTTCGCGAACCGACGGTGCCGCCTGGCGCGGGACCACGGTGACTTCGGTACGCGGCACGCTGACCGGCGGCACCACGAAATCGGTTGTTGCCTCGGCCACGTCCGTCGCCTGTACCGGCGGCGTCGGCAGCGGAGGCGTCGGTGCAGGCGGCGTCGGCTCGGCAGGCGTGGGTTCGGACACCATCGCAGGCGCGGCAGCGGCTGCGTCCGGGGCCGGCTGCGCCGCTGCGGTGGACGCTGCCGACGCGCTGTCCCGTGCTTCGGACGGGGGTGCCGCTGGGCCGTCCGCCGAAGCCGCACCGGCCTCGGCAGCTGCTGCGGCCTCGCTTCCGGGCTGCTCGCCGCCACCTTCCTGCGCGCCCTGCCCGATGAACTCCACCTGCACCCGCTCGCCCTCCCCACCCTGGGTATCCGGCTGCGAAGAGCGCACCAGTGCCACCCACACCAGCAGGAAGGCAAACAGCAGGTGCAACAGCAGGCTCACCCCTGCCGAAGTCCAGCGCATCCAGCGCTGGTCGCGCGGGGCCGGATCCCATTGCTGCCATCCCAGGCGACGCAGCGCCTGCCACATCGTCAGTCCCGGCAGGCGCCCACTGCTGGCCGGTAGTGGCCGCGGCAGCAGCACCGCAACCAGCTCACGCGCATGCTGGGGACGCGGCAGCGGCGGACGCGCGCGCAGCCAGATGGCCCACCCATACGGCAGGCCGGTCTTCTTTTCCAGAATGGGCGGCTCCTGCTGGCGCGCCAGCAGGGCCTCGATCCACTGTGCAGCCCGGGATGACGGCACGCAGCGGGCGTCAGGCGACGTTGCCGCGCGGCATGTACGGCGCCTGCCCACTATCGTGGTCGGTGGCATCACGTACCGCCGTGATGCCCGGAACCCGGCCCATCAGCGTCTTCTCGATTCCCTGCTTCAACGTGACATCGGCCATCCCGCAGCCCTGGCAGCCGCCACCGAAGCGCAGCAGTACCACGCCGTCGGCGGACACTTCCTGCACCGCGACCTTGCCACCGTGCGAGGCAAGCTGCGGATTGACCTCGTTCTCCACCACCCAGTGCACGCGCTCCACCAGCGAGGCCGCATCACCGGGCGCTTCCCCCTTTATGCGCGGCGCCTTGATGGTCAGCTGCTGGCCGCCGGCGTTGCCGGTGACGATGTCGATCTCGGCGCCGTCCAGCCAGCCCACGCTGTCGGAGGCCACGTACAAGGTGAAGCCGTCGCAGTCCACCGCCCACTCGTCGCCGAGCAGGTCGGCCGGTTCGGCGAACTCAAGCCGGGCATCGGCGCGGGGGGTGCCGGGGTCGACCGCGGACACGCGCACGCCCATGCCAGGCACGCCTTCGCGTTCGATCAACTTGCGGAAATGGGTCTGGGCGGTGTCGGAGATCTGGATCATCGGGCTATTCTAACGAAGTACCTGTTACGCGATCATTCGGTTTATACACTGGACCGCGCAATGTTCAGTCAACGATTTCAGAGGTAGAGCATTCCATGAACGATCTGGTCCCACTGGAACAGGCCCATTGCATCCCCCGCCGGGGCAACGAGCACCGTCTGGGGCAGGCCAGGCTGGCGGAACTGCTGCCGCAGGTGCCCGGCTGGGAACTGGTCGAGAACGGCCAGGCCCTGCAGCGCACCTTCCGCTTCAAGGACTATTACCACACGCTCGCCTTCGTCAATGCGCTGGCCTTCATCGCCCACCGCGAGGACCACCACCCGGACCTGGGGGTGCATTACGACCGCGCCGTGGTGCGTTATTCCACGCACGACGTGGGCGGGCTGAGCGAGAACGATTTCATCTGCGCTGCCAAAGCATCGGCCCTGACGGAGTGACTGCCATGACCCTGCGCCTGTGGATCCTGCCCCTGTTCGCCACCGGCCTGGCCGCCTGCGGTGGTTCCGGCGAGCCGGCGACGCCGGCCGCGCCGGCCACCCCGCCGACCGAAGTCGCCGCGGTCAAGACCCCGCCGCCGCAGTACCCGATCGAACTGGCCTGCAGCGGCGTGGGCGGCACCACCACCCTGAAGGTCGTGGTAGGGGTGGAAGGCAAGCCCACCGAAGTGACCCAGCTGACCAGCAGCGGCAACCCGCAGCTGGACGAACAGGCGCGCACCGCCGTGCAGGGCTGGCAGTTCAACGCCGCCAGCCGCAATGGCCAGAAGATGCCCGCCACGATCCAGGTGCCGGTGAGTTTCAACCCGCCGCAGCCGCGCCCGGATGAATGCTTCGCGGTGGAAGAACGCCTGCGCCGCGGCGGCTGATGCCGGCTTTCCGCCACGGCCCGCCGGCGCCCGCCCTCCCTCCCCAACGCCCCGCCCGAGCGGGGTGACCGCCAGCTGAAGGATTGCACCGGCAGATGCTGCAGATTTCCACCGAGAACGTCTGGATCGCCTTGGCGGTCACCCTGGCCGCGGGTCTGGCCACCGCGCTCGGCAGCCTGATGGTGCTGTTCGCAAAACGTCCCAACCCTCGCCTGCTGGCCTTCGGGTTGGCGTTTGCCGGCGGCGCGATGGTCTACGTGTCATTGTCGGAGATCCTCAACAAGTCGATCGACTCGTTCACCCAGGCCTACGATCCGCGCCTCGGCTTCACCTATGGCACCCTCGCTTTCCTGCTGGGCATCCTGGTGATCATGGGCATCGACCACCTGATCCCCAACCCGCACGAGAGCCTGGACGCGAAGGATCCGGACTTCCGCGCCGACAACAAGGCCTATATCAAGCGGGTCGGCCTGCTGACCGCCGTGGCGATCACCGCGCACAACTTCCCGGAAGGCCTGGCGACCTTCTTCGCCACGCTGGAAAGCCCATCGGTGGGCATGCCGCTGGCCTTCGCCATTGCCATCCACAACATTCCCGAAGGCATCGCCATCGCGGTGCCGGTGTACTTCGCCACGCAGAACAAGTTCTACGCCTTCGCGGCGAGCCTGCTGTCGGGCCTGGCCGAGCCGATCGGCGCGGCGCTCGGCTATTTCCTGTTGTCCGGCTCGCTGAACCACGCCACCTTCGGCTGGGTATTCGGGCTGATCGCCGGGGTGATGGTGTTCCTGGCGCTGGACGAGCTGCTGCCGGCGGCCAAGCGTTATGCGCAGGGCCACGAAACGGTGTACGGGCTGGTGGCGGGCATGATGACCCTGGCGTTGAGCCTGGTGCTGTTCAAGTGGTGAGTGGGTTGGCGAACGGGTAAGACCCCCTCGCGGCTGGCTGGAATGCATCAGAGGCTGGGCCGGACAGGTTCCGTGGCTGCCAGCCGCGTAGAAAAAAAAGAAAAGCGGTAGCGCCGACCCATGGTCGGCGAGCGCAGCGGGCCGTTGGCGGGAACATTCCGCCGACCATGGGTCGGCGCTACCCTTTTTATTGCGCGGCGGATGGCGACCGGAACCTGTCAGGGGGTTGGGCGGGTGGGGTATGCGGGGACTTGAGCGGCAGGAGCCGCGAAGAGCTACATGGATGTACTTGCGCGTGCCCCGCATACCCCCCCCCCCCCCCCCCCCCCCCCCCCCCCCCCACCCCCCCCCCCCCCCGCGAGGGGGGCCGCCCGTGGCGGCGAGCAACATA
>NZ_JBJDOQ010000020.1:32863-80099 GCF_044901215.1 Stenotrophomonas sp. NPDC078853
ACTGTCCGCCCGCCCCCCCCTAGGCCCAAATCGTATTAACTTCCGGGGCCCCCAAACCCCCCCCCCGCCCGGCCCCGCACCGCCCCGGATGCAGCTTGCCCCCCCGCCGCGAGGGGCTCCGCCGTTCGCTGCTAGCTACTTCAGCCGATCCAGGGCCTCGACCAGTTCCTCGGCCAGCGGCGCGTTCAACACGTAAGGGGTCTTTCCCGCGTCCAGCGCGAACTCCAGCGAGGCGGCATGCAGGAACAGCCGCTTCAGCCCGATCTGCTCACGAAAGCGCTTGTTGACGACAGGATCGCCGTATTTGTCGTCACCCGCCACCGGATTGCCCAGATGCTGGGCGTGCACGCGGATCTGGTGGGTGCGCCCGGTTTCGATCCGCACCTCGCAGTAGGAATGGCCACCGCGGCGCTCCAGCACCTTGAAGTGGCTGATCGACGGCTTGCCGATCGCATTCACCTGCACGTGGCGCTCTCCGCCCTGGCGCAGGCCGACGTGCAGCGGCGCGTCCACGGTCATGGTGCCGTCGGGCATGCGCCCGGCCAGCAGGGTCAGGTATTTCTTGCGGATGCCGGCGCCGTGGTCCTCGCGGAGCAGCGCCTGCAGCTCGCTCAGTGCAGAGCGCTTCTTGGCCACGATCAGCAGGCCGGAGGTGTCCCGGTCCAGCCGGTGCACCAGCTCCAGCGTCTTGCCCGGACGCAGCGCCCGCAGAGTCTCGATGGCGCCGAAACTGATGCCGCTGCCGCCATGGCTGGCCACGCCGGACGGCTTGTTCAGGGCCAGCAGGCGCTCGTCTTCATACACGATGGCCTGTTCCAGCCGGCGCACGAATGATTCCGGCGGACCGGTCCTGTCGCCTTCCTCGCTGAGATGGACCGGCGGAATCCGGATCACTTCCCCGCCTTCCAGCTTGCGCTCGGCCTTGGCGCGCCCGCCATTGACCCGGACCTGGCCGCTGCGCACCAGCTTGTAGACCAGGCTGCGCGGCGCCCCTTTCAGTTGTCCGAGCAGGAAATTGTCCAGCCGCTGTCCCGCCCGGTCGTCGGGAACGGTGATCATGCGCACGGAAGGCTTGTCGGAGTTGGGGTTTGCGGGGTCTTGAGCAGTCATCAGCCTGTTTATTCTGTTACACTCGGGCGGCGAGATAAGGGATTGATTTCGTTGGAAGTTACTCCGGGCCAGAAGCCTGTCTTCCAACGAATCCGGCACAGTGCGCGACCACCGCCCCCGGGGCGGCCATGTTAGCGGCTCACCGGCGCTCCCGGCCATCGCCGATTGCCTGACACGCAGTCGCGCTGAACATGTCCCGCGTGGCGCTCCAGTTTTGGCTGACAGCTGCCGCCGGTCCCGTAACACCCAAAACCAGATAACAAGAGCGCTCCCGCGGCCTGCCGTGGTGTCGTAGCGCTGGAAACCCGGGCCACCCTCCCCGCGCCTGCGCGAATGGGCGGCCAGCCGTATCCAGAGGCGAAACTCCATGGCGTTCCGCGCGGTAGCCGCTTGCGAGGAACGCAACAATGAAGCGAATGCTGATCAACGCCACGCAGGCCGAAGAACTGCGTGTAGCCATCGTGGATGGCCAGTCGTTGTATGACATCGACATCGAGCAGCCGGCCAAGGAACAGAAGAAGTCCAACATCTACAAGGGCCGGATCTTCCGCATCGAGCCCTCGCTGGAAGCCGCCTTCGTCGAATACGGCGGTGGCCGCCATGGCTTCCTGCCGCTGAAGGAAATCTCCCGCGATTACTTCCAGGCCGGCGTGGACCACAACAAGGCCGGCATCAAGGAGCTCCTGCGCGAAGGCCAGGAAATCGTGGTGCAGATCGACAAGGATGAACGCGGCAACAAGGGCGCTGCCCTGACCACGTTCATCTCGCTGGCCGGCCGCTACATGGTGCTGATGCCGAATTCGCCGAGCGCCGGTGGCGTCTCGCGCCGGATCGAAGGCGAAGACCGCGCCGCCCTGAAGGACGCGCTGGACAAGCTGAACATTCCCGACGAAATGGGCGTGATCATCCGCACCGCCGGCGTCGGCCGCGATGCCGAAGAGCTGCAGTGGGACCTGGATTACCTGCTGAACGTGTGGCGCGCCATCGCCGAAGCGGCGCTGAGCAAGCCCGCCCCGTTCCTGATCTACCAGGAATCGCGGCTGATCGTGCGTGCCCTGCGCGACTACCTGCGCGCGGACATCGGCGAGATCCTGGTCGATACCGAAGAGATGTATCAGCACGCCCGCGAGTTCATGCAGCAGGTGATGCCGCAGACCCTGCGCAAGCTCAAGCACTACACCGATGACATCCCGCTGTTCAACCGCTTCCAGATCGAGTCGCAGATCGAAGGCGCCTACGAGCGCAACGTGCGCCTGCCGTCGGGCGGCTCGATCGTGGTCGACCAGACCGAAGCGCTGACCGCCATCGACGTGAACTCCTCGCGCGCCACCAAGGGCAGCGACATCGAGGACACCGCGTTCCAGACCAACCTGGAAGCGGCAGAAGAAGCGGCCCGCCAGCTGCGCCTGCGCGACCTCGGCGGCCTGGTGGTGATCGATTTCATCGACATGTCCTCCAACAAGCACCAGCGTGAGGTCGAGAACCGCCTCGCCCAGGCGCTGAAGTACGACCGCGCCCGCGTACAGGTCGGCCGCATCTCGCGCTTCGGCCTGCTGGAAATGAGCCGCCAGCGCCTGCGTCCGAGCCTGGGCGAATCCAGCCAGCTGGTCTGCCCGCACTGCGACGGCCACGGCCGCATGCGCAGCGTGGAATCGCTGTCGCTCTCGATCATCCGCGTCGCCGAAGAGCATGCGATGAAGGAAAACACCGGGCAGGTGCTGGTCCAGGCCCCGGTCGAGATCGCCAACTACCTGCTCAACGAAAAGCGCAGCGCGCTGCGCGAGATCGAAGCGCGCCACGAAGCCCCGATCGTGATCGTGGCCGACGAGCAGCTGCACACCCCGCATTACACCGTGACCCGCCTGCGCGAAAACGAGCTGGGCGAGGAAAGTGGCAAGCCGAGCTACCAGCGCGGCACCCCGCGCAAGCTGCCGGTGCATGCCCTGACCAAGGGTCAGCTGAACATTCCGCCGCCGGCCGTGACCCAGGTCCAGCACAACTCGCCAGCCCCGATCCGCGAAGAAGCCGCGCCGCAGCCGGCTCCGGTCCCGGTGGCCGCTCCGGTCGCCGCTCCGGCTGCCACCGGCGGCGTGGTCGGTTGGTTCAAGCGCATCTTCGGTGGTGAACCGGCAGCCGCACCGGCACCGGCACCGGCCGCGCGTGCCAACGGCGGTGAGAATGGCCGCAAGGACCGCAACGGCAAGGATCGCACCGGCAAGGACCGCAAGGACCGCCGTGACGACAGCCGCAGCGCCGGCAACGGCGCCCCGCAGGCACAGGGCCAGGGCCGCAAGGAACGCGGTGAGCGTGGTGAGCGTGGTGAGCGCCGCCAGGGCAATGCACAGGGCGGCAACGCACAGGTCGCTGCCACCGCCAACGCACAGGCCGGCAACGGCAATGGCCAGCAGCAGCCGAAGCAGCGCCAGGAACAGGGCCAGCAGGGTGGCAAGCAGCGCAATGAGCGCGGCGAGCGCGCCGAGCAGGCCCAGGGACAGGCGCCGGCACAGGGCCAGCAGCAGCCGAAGGTGAAGCAGCCGCGCCAGCCGCGTGTGCAGGATGGCGACAAGCCGCAGCGCGACGGCAGTGACATTGCCGCCGCGGCAACTGTCACGGCGATCACGCCGATGGGCCTGGACGCTGCCGAAGCCGCATCGCGCCTGGCCAACCAGCAGCTGCGTGGCGAAGAGGTCGACAGCCACACCACGACCGCGGCATCCCCGGCAACACCGCAGGCCACCGAGGCAGCACCGGCCACGGCACGCATGCCGGTTGTCGACACCGACATCGAAGAAACCAGCGCGGTCAATGTTGAAGGCGCCGAAGGCACCGAAACGCCGGCCACGGATGACGGCAGCAGTGAAGGCGGCTCGCGTCGTCGACGTGGTCGCCGTGGCGGTCGTCGTCGTCGTCGTGGCAATGCAGAAGGCACCGCATCGGATTCGCTGGGTCATGACGATTCCGACGAAGACGACAACGACGCCGAAGAGCAGGACGCGACCGCGGTTTCGGCTCCCTCTGAAGTGGGTGACACCGAAAAGCGCCAGCCGGCCTCGAGCCGTCCGCAGCCGGAGTTCGACTTCGACGACGAAGGCGATGCTCCGGCTCCGATCGAGCGCGAGAAGCGTGCAGCCGCGGTGCTGGCGACCGCCGCCATCGTGCCGGCCGCGGCCAGCGCAGTGACTGCCGCGCGGGCTCCAGTGGTTGAAGCACCGAAGGCGGAAGCGCCCAAGGTGGAAGCACCGAAGGTCGAGGCGCCGAAGATTGAAGCAGCGCCCGCATTCGTGGCATCGCCCCGGGTCGACACCCCCGCCGAAGGCGTCGCCGATGTGGAAGCGGTGAAGCCGACCGTCAGCGCCGACGTTGCCCGCCCGCAGCACGACGCCGCCACTCCGGTGCAGGCAGAAGTGCCGAAGGCCGAAGCGCCGGTCGCGGCAGCCCCTGTCGCAGCGGTCGAGCAGGCACCGTCCTGGCAGCCCGTGCCGCCGGCAGCGCCCAAGGTGGAGGCCGTCCCGGCCGAAGCCGAAGCGCCGAAGCCGGCCCCGGTGGTGGCTCCGGTTGCCGCTCCGTTGCCGGCTGCGGTTGCCGCACCGGCAGTGGTCGAGGCGGTGGAAGCCGCCGAGCCGGCGATCCTGGCCGGCGGCACTGATGCCGCCGCCCAGGCCGCCGTCGTGGCCCAGCCGGAACCGGCCGCCGCATCGAAGGCCACCGAAACGGTGACCAGCGAGACGGATGCCGAGGAAAACAAGGCCAAGCCGGGCAACCTGCCGCAGGGCTGATCCGCTGCCGTGGTGAAAACGAAACAGCGGCCTTCGGGCCGCTGTTTTTTTGTACCTGATGGCTGAGCCGTGCCCGGCGAGTGCAACGGCTAGGGCGTGACGACCAACGGTCGTCACCCACCAGGGCACAGGCTGACGGCCGGCGGCCGGCGGCCGTCAGTGCCCGGCGGCGGCGCCTTGGCGCTGCTCCGCCGCCGTATCCGGCGCGAACTGCAGGCGCGTCCATACACCATAATGGTCCGACGCCCAGCGGCCGCCCGCGTCGGGCTGGTCGAACAGGATCTTCGCCTCACGCGCCAGCAGCTGGTCCTGCTGGAAGAAGATATGGTCGATGCGCGACGGCGCCTGGAAATAATGACGGTTGAGGGTGCTGACGCCACTCAGGTCATTGTTGACGTGCACGCTGCCGTAGCTGTCACCGTAATGACTGCGCAGCTCGCTCAGATCCCCTGCATCGACCATCGCGTTGAAGTCGCCGGCGATCACCACCGGCGCGCCGGCCGAGGTGCTGCTGATGAAGCGCAGCAGGTCCTCCACCTGCGCCCGCCGGGTCTGGACGCCCTGCTCATCGGAACGCTCGTTGAGGTGGGTGGCGTAGACATTGATCGGCCTCCCATCCACTTCGATGCGCAGGTGGCCCACGGTGCGGTAGTCGCCCAGCGGCTGCAGCAGGTGCTGGCCGCGAGCGAGGACCGGCCGGCGGGTCAGCAGCGCATTGCCATAGCGTTTGCTCGCCCCGGCCGGATCGGTCGAAACGAACAGGTACGAATAGCCCAGCCGGTTCGCCAGCCACTCGGCCTGGTTGCGCACGTTGCGCTTCTGGATCACTTCCTGCAGGGCGATCGCATCCGGCTGCAGCCGCTGCAGCTCGGCCAGGATGGTCTTGCGCCGCTCCGGCCAGTCCTCGCGATCATGGTGCAGGTTGAAGGTCACCATGCTCATGCCCGCTTCGCGCGTCATCCCCGGCGAAGCGCCGTTCGTTGCCGCGACCGCTGCACCCGACCGCAGATCCGCCGCCATGCCCCCACCGGGCAACAGCAATGCCGCGCCCACCGCACAGCCAAGCATCATCCGCACGACACCACGCGCGCACTTCCCGCCCCTCACCCGCATGCTGCTCACCCCTTGCGTTCGGCCCGGCGCACGGCGGCCGGGACCTCGATCTCGATCTTCGCCGGTACCTGGTGCACGTGCAGTTCACCGCCAATCCATTCCACCGGCTCGCCATTGATCGTGGTCGCGCCGGGCTCGCCCGGATACGGCCAAGGCAGCACCAGGCCGCCGGCCGGTGGCAGTACACCGGCTGCGACCTCCAGCACCAGTTGCTTGTCGCTGCGCTGCAGCCGGTAATCCAGCTGGCCCTGCGGTGTGCGCAGGCCCTTCACCGCGACGCCCTGCCCCTCGAACCAACGCACCGGCACGCCGGCGGCCAGCACCAGCGACTGGTCCACGTCACGGTTGTAGGCAAACATGTCCAGCGCCGAGCGCACGAAATCCGACGCCACCCAGGCATGCGGCAGGTCGCCGACGAAGAACGGCTTGCGCGGCGTGCGCGACACCACTTCGGCCCACTGGTTCCAGGCCTGCGGCGAGCGGTCCTTGAAGAAGAATTCGGTCGCCTGCCAGGCGCGGTCACGCCAACCCAGGCGCACGAACGCAGCGACGTTGCGCCATTCGTAGGGGGTGTAATCCTTCCACTCGCGCTTGCCGTCGCGGCGTGCCACGAACTCGGTCCAGTAACGCTGGAAGGTGTTGTCCAGTTGCGGTTGCGGCAGACGCCCCTGCTCACCGCCCGGCGCCAGCGCGATGGTCGTGGAGGTCGCATCGAAGTCGCCCAGCTCCGCCGATCCCGGCAGGAAGTCGATGCGGTGCTGATCCATCGCCGCATACAGCGATGCCTGCAGATCGGCGCGGAACTCATCGCGCGCGCCGGTGATCGCCAGCACTTCCATCTTCTGCAGGCGCTCGGCGATGATCCCGGCGTCCTTGTAACCCCGCAGCGCCCAGAAGTTGTCCCAGTACGAATGCATCGGCTTGGCCGAATAGCCTTCGTGGCTGATCGAGGCCGGCATCATCCCGTAGAAGGCCGGGTTGCGCGCGCGGTTTTCTTCGGTCCGCTCGCTGGCGCGCAGGCGCTCCATGTAGTGGAAGGCGCCGACCACATGCGGCCACATCGCCTCCAAGAAGGCGTCGTCACCGGTGTAGCGCCAGTATTCGGCGATGTTGTAGATCAGCTCGCCGTGGCTGTCGTTCTCCGGCACAGGGTCACTGCCGCGGTCATCCACGCAGCAGGGCACCTTGCCGTTGTCGAACTGGAACGGGGCATACCACTGCACGTAATCGCGCACCGCATCGCTGCGGCCCATGCGCAGCAGGCCCTCGGAAATCATCGCGCCATCGCGGATCCAGCTGCGCCCGTAGGAGCGCGTGCCGGGCTGCAGGCGTGGGCCCACGCGGGAAATCAACATGTGCGCGAGCGCCGTGCGCAGCGTGTCGGCAAGCGGCTGGCCTTCGCGCGGCAGCTGCAGCTGCAGGCCGTCCAGCTTCTGCCGCCACATCGCCGCGACCTGCGCCTGCGCCTTGCCGGCATCGAAACCGCGCGGGTTGAAACTGCCCATCTGCGGCAGCACCAGCGCCACTTCGCGGCTCTGCCCCGGTTCCAGCTTGAACGTATACAGCAGCGCACCGGAGGCCATGCCGGTGGGATCCTTCACCGAGGTGGTGGTCGGCAGCGCGCCGCCAGCCAGGTGCATCACCTCCAGCTTGCCGTCGAAGGCGGTGGCAAAGCGCGCGTCCGGCGCCTGCACCGGATACAGCCGCGGTTCGCCATTGACCTTCACCAGCCCTTCTTCCATGTCCAGGCTGTCGATGCGGCTGAAGCCCCCGATGGTATTGAGGAACTGGGTCGGCGGATTGACCTGCCACGGGCGGATCGCCAGCGCCAGGGTGTACTCGTGGGCGACCTTGTCCGGATTCTTCAGTGAGTAACGGGCCACCAGCTGGGATTTTTCCGGGGTGCCCTGCACGAATCCGGTCACCGACAGCGACGCCTTGTCGTGCTGCCAGTCCACGCTCGCGATCGGCAGGTAACTGTCCTGCAGCGACTGGATCGGGCTGACATCGGCCCAGCTGACCAGCTTTCCGTCCAGCTTCAGGAACGGCTCCACGCTGAAGCTGCCACGCGCCATTTCCAGCGCGCCGTCTTCGCTGATCAGCGCCTGCTCGCGGCCGCCATCCAGGCCCAGCAGGGTCCAGCTCGGCTGCTCGCCTACGTACGCACGCGGCAACGAACCGCGCGGCAGGTCGGCCGCCACCGAAGAAAGAAACGCATTCGGGGTGGCGGCGAACGCCAGCGGCTTCAGCGCGATATCGCGGATGCCATAGCGCCAGTTGGGGCCACCCTGCAGGTCGAAGCGCAGGTAGCGCGCATCGGTCTCCGGCAGCGCCAGCCAGTCACGGCCGCCACTGCCGGCAGTGACCTCGCGCACGGTGCGCCAGTCGCGCCCATCCTGCGAGGCGCGCACGGTGTAACGCGTGGCCTCCAGGCCGGGCAGCCAGTCGATCACCGCCCCACCCACTTCACGCGGTTTGCCCAGGTCCAGGCTGATGGTCTGTTGCTTGACCCCGCCGCTGACCCAGAACGTATCGGCCTTGCCGTCGATCATGCGGTCCTGCAGCGCGGTGGCCGTGTCGGCCAGCACGTCCGGCTGCAGCGGCGAATCATCCTGCGCGGGCAGGCCCTGCAGGGTCAGCTTGTCGAAGCAGACCGTGCCGCGCCCGCCAACCTTGCTGTATATCGTGAACTCCATCGACGCGCTGCGCTTGAGTTCCTTCTCCGGCGACGGGCCCCAGGCCTTGTCGATGTGGCGCTTGCGGAACTCCACCGGCGTCCAGGCCTTGGGGAAGGCGTAGCCGGGGCGGTTGACCCACCACACGTTGTCGCCGCTGGCATCGATCAACTTGAACTGCAGGTCGTTGGACGGCGAGTCGCCGCGCAGCTGGAACCCAAAGCGGTAGTTGGCCGGGTAGTCGATGCTCAGCGCGCGACGCACGCCGACATAGCCGGATACCTCGTGGAAGTCGTAATCCAGGCACATCGCGCGGCCGCCGCCGGCACCGGCGACGTTGCGCAGCGAGCCGCTGACCTGGTCGGACAGCACCAGTGTCCACTGGCCCATGTCGTCGAAATCATCGATGACCTTCGGTGCAGGTGCGGCAGGAGGCGGGGCAGCAACTGCCACGCAGGACCACAACAACGCCAGGCCAGCGATGATTTTCCGGTTCACCCTTTGACACTCCCCAACATGAGACCTTGAATGTAATAGCGCTGCAGCAGCAGGAACAACGCCAGCACCGGGATCACCGTGACCACCGCGCCGGCCATCATCATCTCAACGTCCATGATGTGTTCGCGTGACAGCGTGGCAAGCGCCACCGGCAGGGTGTAGTGCTCCTGGTCGGTCAGCACGATCAACGGCCACATGAAGTCGTTCCACGCGCCCATGAAGGTGAAAATGGACAGGGTGACCAGCACCGGCTTGAGCATCGGCAGCACGATCTGGAAGAAGATCCGCATCTCCCCTGCCCCGTCCATGCGCGCCGCTTCCAGCAGTTCGTCCGGGATGGATCGCGCGTACTGGCGCACCAGGAAGATGCCGAACACGGTGGCCAGCGCCGGCACGATCACCCCGCCGAAGCTGTTGACCAGGCCCAGCTGCTTCATCAGCAGGAACAGCGGCAGCATCGCCACCTGCGCCGGGATCACCAGCGCGGCCATCAGCACCTGGAACAGGCGGTCACGGCCAACGAAGCGCAGCTTGGCGAAGGCATAGCCGGCCATCGTGTTGAGCAGCAGCGACCCCAGCGTGATCGCCACCGACACCAGCAGGCTGTTGGCGAAGTTGACGCCCATGCCGGTCCGCGCGAACAGCTCGTGGTAGTTGGCGAAGGTGACGTGCGAGGGCGTCAGTGGCGGCGGGAACGTGGTCGCCTCGCCGGCCGGCATCACCGACACCGACACCATCCACAACAGCGGCGCCAGGCTGACCAGCGCCAGCACCAGCAATCCACCGTTGATCCACCACCCGTGCCAGCGTGACTGGCCGATTTCGCGACTCATACCATCTGCCTTTTGCGCCCGAAGCGCAGCATCACCGAGGTCACCGCCAGGATGATCAGGAACAACAGGAACGCCACCGCCGATGCCCGGCCGAGGTTCCACCACTTGAAGCCTTCTTCGAACATGAAGTACAGCACGCTCACGGTGCTCTGCAGCGGGTCGCCGCGGGTCATCACGTAGGGTTCGGCGAACAGCTGGAAATAGCCGGACACGGTGATCACCCCGACCACCAGCAGCACCGGGCCGAGCATCGGCAGGGTGATGTGCAGGAACTGCTTCCAGCGCGATGCGCCATCGATGCGCGCGGCCTCGTACAGGTCATGCGGGATCGCCTGCAGGCCA
The DNA here is from genome assembly GCF_044901215.1 of Stenotrophomonas sp. NPDC078853. NCBI lineage: Bacteria > Pseudomonadati > Pseudomonadota > Gammaproteobacteria > Lysobacterales > Lysobacteraceae > Stenotrophomonas > Stenotrophomonas sp. NPDC078853. Next base: position 43,211 of record NZ_JBJDOQ010000020.1, read on the forward strand.
GCCAGGAAGATCACCATGTTGTAGCCGAAGTTCTTCCACACCGCGAACAGCATGATCGTCGGCATGGCCCAGTCCGGATCGCCCAGCCAGTCGATCGGGCTGATGCCGATGTGCCCCAGCCCGTAGTTCACCAGGCCATAGCTGGTGTGGAACAGGTAGCGCCAGATCACCGCCACCGCCACCAGCGTGGTCACCACCGGGGCGAACAGCGCGGTACGGAACAGGGCCTTGAAGCGGGCCGCCGGTGCATTGAGCAGGATCGCCGCACCCAGCGACACCGCGATGGACAGCGGCACCCCGATCACCACGAAGTAGGTGGTGTTCCACAGCGACTTCCAGAACATCGGGGTCTGCAGCAGGTCGATGTAGTTGCCCAGTCCGACGAAGCGCAGGTTGGCGCCGTCGGCCAGCGAGTACAGGTCGAAGTCGGTCACGCTGAGCGCCAGCGCCGAGGCTACCGGCAGGCCGAAGAACACGCCCAGCACGATCACCGCCGGGGCAGCGAAGATCCAGCCGGCAAGCGAAGAACGGTTCATGGCTGGCCTCCCGTGGCCGCAGGCGCAGCATCGCCCGGTTGTCCGGTGGCCTGCTCATGCATCCAGCGACGCTTGGCCAGCACCTTGTCCACGCGGTCGTCCAGCTCGGTCACGGCTGCATCCTGCGCCTGCCCACCACGTACCACCTTTTCGGTGACGATGCGCATTTCCTGCACGATGCGCTCCCATTCCAGCACCTTCGGGGTCGGCTTGACGCGCTCGAGCTGGTCACGGAACGCAGCCGCCAGCGGATCATCCGCCAGCGACGGGGCCTGCCAGGTGCTGCGACGCGGCGGCAGGTCGCCGATGATGGAATGGAAGCGTTGCTGGATCTCCGGGCGCGACAGGAACTCGATCAGCTTCCACGACGCTTCCTTCTGCTGCGCCTTGCGGAAGATCACCAGGCTGGTGCCACCGGCGATGCCGGCACCGGGGCCATCCGGCCCGGGCAGCGCGGCGGTGCCCCACTTGCCGGCGAGTTCCTTCGGCTCCAGCTTCTTGAACTCGCGGATGTTCCAGGGGCCGGAAATGTAGAACACATTGAAGCCCCGGAAGAACTCATCCCAGACGTTGGAGATCTGGGTTTCGGACATCTTCGGCGCCCAGCCCTTCTCGAACATGTTGGCGTAGAAACCCAGCGTCCTGCGGAAACCGGGGCTGCGGAAATTGCCGCGGGTATCGTCATCGCGCAGCAGCGGGTCCGGCTGCTGCAGGGCAAAGGACAGCTGCTGCTCGAACTCGTTGATCGGCATCAGCACCGCATAGCGGTTCGGGCCCTGCATCTTCTTGATGTCGGCCATCTGCTGTTCGAACTCGGCCCAGGTGCGCGGCGGCGCATCGTGGCCGGCCTGCGCCAGCAGGTCCTTGCGGTAGTACAGCAGGCGGGTATCGACGTACCACGGCACGCCGACCACTTCACCGTGGATCACGTTGGTGTCCCAGATGCCCGGGAAATAATCGGCAGGCTCGACCACCGTGGAACGGTCGATGTACGGCTGCAGCGGCTCCAGCGTATCGAGCTCGGCGAATTCCGGGATCCACGTATTACCAAGCTGGCAGACATCGGGCAGCCCGTCTGCGGCGAACGCGGTCAGCAGCTTTTCGTGCGCGGCCGTCCACGGGATGTTCTGCACGTCCACGCGGATGCCGGGATTCTCGGCCTCGAACTCATGGATCAGCTCGGCCACCACTTCGGCCTCGCGTCCCATCGCCCAGAAGCGCACCGTGGTGCCCTCTTCCTTGCGCGCGCAGCCCGCCAGCACCAGGCCGGCCACCAGCGCGGCGACCCAGCGCAGGCGACGGCCCGGGGACTTCTTCTTCGTTGCCAGCGCAGGCTTACTTGCCCGGGTTGTTGTTGCGCGATGCATTCTTCTGTTCCTGTGCCGCGGCGGCGCGTGATTCTGCAATGCCGACCGCGCGTGCGTCGGCGGCCTTCTCGTCTTTTTCCAGCTGCAGCGGCTGCTGCTCACCTTCCGGGGTCAGCCAGCCGCCGCTGAAACCAGCGCGCTCCAGCCCCTTGCGGATGTGCGGGTTCTTCTTCATCACCTCCCACACGAAATCATTGCGGTAGTTGGCGATCATGGTCAGGATCGGGCCCTGGTCGATGCCGATGTAGTCACTCGCCACCCAGCCGCGATCAGGCACCATGCGCCCGGTCTTGATCGGGATGTCGTAGTTGAAACTCGGGTTGAACGAATCCAGGAAGCCGTAGCTGGAATAGATGTAATCACCGAAGCGCTTGTGCATTTCCTGGGTCGCCGGGATCACTTCTTCCGGAGCGAACACGATCGAGGAAATGGCCGCGGTCGGGGCGATGGTGCCGTCGTCGAAATTCTCGCGCAGGCCGGCGCCGCGCGAAGAGTAATGGCGGAACTGGCGCTGCTCGCCACGGTATTCCTGGGTGGTGTTCTGCGGACCGTCACTGGCGGTCAGGCCCCAGACGTTCTGGCCGTATCCCTTCCATTCCATCGGGTTGCTGATCGCGTACTCGCGCTGGGCCAACGCAGCCGAACGGCTGTTGAGGAAATACGTGCTGCCGCGTTCGCGCATGTAGGCGTCCTGGATATCGCGGAAGTCGATCCAGACATGGCTGTACTGATGGCCGAACAGCGGGCCGAAGGACAGGTATTCCTGGCCCTGGTAGACACCCCAGTCGTTGTCGTAGGTACGCGTCCACACCGTCCACGCATCCGGGCTGACCGGATGGGTCGGCGAACCGAGCGCCAGGATGTAGACGATCATCGCCTCGTTGTAGCCCATCCAGTCGTGTTCGATGGTGCCGCTTTCCGGGAACCAGCCCATCGAGATCAGCGGCGAACGCTCCTGCAGCCACGGCCAGTCAACGCGCTTGTACAGCGTCTCGGCGATGTCCCGGATTTCCTTCTCGCGCGAATCGCCGCCGTCGTAGTACGACTGCGCGAACAGCACGCCCATCATCAGCAGCGCGGTATCCACCGAAGACAGTTCTACCCAGCTGTCGTAGCGGTGGCCTTGCTGCATGTCCAGGAAGTGGTAATAGAAGCCCTTGTAACCGCCCTTGCCGGTGCGCTGCGGGCCCATCGGCACATCGCGCAGGAAGCGCAGCGTGGTCAGGGTGCGGTCCACCGCCTGGTTGCGGCTGACCCAGCCGTTCTCGATGCCGATCGGATAAGCGGTCAGCGCGAAACCGACCGAGGCGATGCTGGCGAACGGCCGCGAGGGATAGCGGTCCGGGGTCAGTCCGTTGATCTCATTGCTGGTGTCCCAGAAAAACTGGAAGGTGCGGCGTTCGATGTCATCGAACAGTGGCGGCAGCTCCGGCTTCATCGGACGCGGTGGCAGGTCGGCTTCGACCAGGATCACCTGCGGGGCCGGTTTGGCCGGCTCGGGCGCGGCCTGCGGCTTGCAGCCGGCGGCGGCCAAGGTGATCGCGGCGATGGTCAACAGGTGGCTAACCCGCATCGGCCCCTTCCTTTTGTGCTGTTCAAGAATGGAGAGCATAACGTCCAATGACCTGAAATCGTTTACAAACGCGTCTCGAAAAAAAACCACCGTAGTGGTTCGACGCCGACGGTCATTGCCCAGCCCACTGCCCCCTCCAGGGCAGTGGGCTGGGCAATGGACGGGTCCGAAGACCCGCCATTGCTTCCACGGTACCGCCCGGAGGCGGTACCGCGTCGTGCATCAGGCGTTCCGGATCAGAACCGGAAGCCGACCTCCGCCTTCACCTGGCGCGGCGTACCGATGATTTCGCCGGTCTCGTTGTAGCTGGCCAGCAGCTTGCCATCGGGCTTGGTGTAGTTGTAGGTGGAGAAGTTGTCGAAGTTGAACACGTTGATGATGTCGATGCGAGCGTACAGCTCGGTGTCGTGCGCCATCTTGAACGTCTTCGTCGCCTGCAGATCGACCGAACGGTAGCCGAAGATCTTGCCACCCAGCAGGAACTTGCCGTTGCCGTTGGGCACCGCGGCTCCCGGCGTCGGCAGGTTGTAACCGCTGGCCTGCAGCACGTTGTACCAGTCGTTCACCGCGGTCGGCGTGGCCAGGGTGACCTTGCCGCCGAAGGTGATGCCCCAGAAGCCCGCATACGAACCGGTGACCACCAGGCGGTGGCGCGGTGCGCCGTTGGAGCGGATGGTCGGGTAATCCTCGATCAGGCCGCGGTCGAAGGCGTACTTCTCGTTGATGTCGCGGTTGTGGCGTGCGGTGGTCCAGGTGTAGGCGACCGAGGTGCCCCAGCCGCTTTCCTTGGTGAACGGCTTCTGCGCCGACAGCAGGACCTGGGTCGCCCGGGTCTTGATGCCCTGCTGGCCGATGATCAGGCTGCCGAAGCCCGGCACGTTGCAGCTCCAGGCCTGGCTCAGGCCCGGCGCGGAACCGCCGCACAGCTGCGGGTCATCGAAGAACTGGCCGGTCGGGTAGCGGTTGCCCAGGGTGAAGGCGAAGCCGTCATAGCTCAGGGTGCGGGCGATGGTGGCATCGGTCAGCCATTCACCGACCTGGTTGCTCATGCCCAGGCTGAACTGATCGGAGTACGGCGCCTTGAGGTTGTTGTTCAGCAGGTCCACTTCCAGACCGGCATTGCTGGTCGAACCGACCAGCGTCTGCAGGTTGCCGATGCCGTTGAGCAGGTTCGGGTTCCAGTCATAGCAGGCGGCCTGGCCGTTGATGCAGCTGCCGGTGGCCGGGTTGCGGAAGTAGATGGTCGGCTGCGGCAGGGCCAGCTTGGTGGTTTCCAGCTGCAGGTTGTCGAACAGGTCACGATCGTAGGAACGGCCCGCACCACCGTGGATCACGTGCTGCTCGTCGGCGTTGATGTCATACGAGAAGCCCAGGCGCGGCTGCCAGGCATCCTTGAACGCCTTGCGGTTCTTGCCGGTGCTGATGTAATCGCTGATGTCCAGCCCGCCCAGCGCCAGCGAATCGGCGTAGGTCTGGCCGGCGGCAGCGCGCGGATCCTGCGAATAGATCGCGTCGACCACTTCCCGCGGCGTCACGAAGTCCAGGTAGGACGGGGTCTTTTCGTAGTCCCAACGCAGGCCCAGGTTGAGCTGCAGGTGGTCGTTGACCTGCCAGTCGTCCTGGATGAACAGGCCGATCTGCTTGGACTTGGAGCGCACTTCGCCGGACACGCCCGACACGCCGGTCACCGGCTTGACGAACTGCGCCTTGTACGGAATGGAATCGGGGAAGTCCGCATCGCCCAGGCTGTAGGTGAAGGTCGGGTTGATCTGCGCCGCATCGGATGCGTACAGGTCGATTTCCTTGTACTTCACGCCCATCTTGACGGTGTGGTCGCCGGCCCACTGCAGGCCGTCCAGCGTCAGGTTGTCTTCGATCGACCAGCCCTTCTGGCCCTTCACCTGCGAATCCAGTGCCGAGGCGCCACCGACCTTCACCACGGTGCGGTCTTCGGTGCCGTCCGGTGCGGTGTAGGTGACGCCGTTGGCCAGGGTCAGCGGGGTCGGGTTGTTGAACGAATCTTCGTGGGTGAGCAGCACTTCGTTGTAGTAACGCTCGCCGCTGTGGTTCCAGCGCAGGGCGTAACGACGGTCGGTGTTGACCACTTCACGGCCCGCTTCCGGTGCGGTCTGGCCGCTGAACTGCTGCTGGGTCTCGTCGCGGTCCTGGAAGGTCAGCTCGATGCGATCGTTGTCGGTCGGCTCGAAGTCGATCTTGGCGAAGATCAGGTCCTGCTCGAACGGCTGGCTGGCCGGGCCGAGGCCGGCGGCGGCATCGGCCGGCAGCAGGCTGGCCGCACCGCCGACCGCGCCGTCGGGTGCGATGGTGACCGGCAGGTCGAAGCGCTTGGCTTCGTAGGTCACGAAGAAGTGCGCCTTGTCCTGGACGATCGGACCGCCGAGCGCGAAGCCGTATTCCTTCTCGGCCGAGGCCATCTTGTCCTGGCCGGCCTGGCGCTCCGCCGGGGTTTTGGCACGCATGTCTTCGTTGGTATAACGGTAGAAGGTTTCACCCTTGAACTCGTTGGTACCGGACTTGGTCGCCGCCGTCACCGCGGCGCTGGAGACCTGGCCGTATTCGGCCTTGTAGTTGCCACTGATGACCTTGTATTCGCCGATCGCCAGCTGCGGGAACGGGTTGCCGGCGCTGCCGGACTGGCCGGCCACGCCGCCGCCCTTGACGTAGCTCTTCTGGCCCACGCCGTCGATGTACACGTTGGTGCCGTCGGCGTTGGTCGCACCGCCGCGCAGCGAGGTGTTGCCCTTGGCGTCACGGGTGAAGATCAGGCCCGGCACGGCATCGGCGAACTCCAGGAAGTTGCGCGACACCTGCGGCGTGGTCTGGATCTGCTGCAGGCTGACGGTCTTGCCGACTTCCGACGTACGCACTTCCTGCAGCAGGGTCGGGGCGATGACAGTGACGGTGTCCAGGTTCTTGGCATCGCCGGCAGCGGCCGGGGCGGCGGCTTCACCGGAGAAGTTCAGCGTGGCGGCCGAAGCCACGGTCACGGTGACCTTCTGGGTCTGGCCATTGGCCACCACGTTGTAGGTGCCCGGGTCGAGGCCCTGCAGCGAATAGCTGCCATCGGCGCGCACGGTGGAACGTCGCACCGAACCGGTGGCGACGTTGGTGGCGACCACTTCGCTGCCGGCCTGGGCCGAAGCGACGTTGCCGCGCAGGCTCGCGTTGGCCGACTGGGCCATCACGTCCGGTGCTGCAGCGATGGCCAGGCAGCTGACCAGGGCGCACGTCAACAGACGGCGAGCCGGCATCCGACGATGGTGATTGAACTGCGTCATGAAAATCTCCGGGGGTGGTGGCGACCGCGATGGCCGCCCCTTTCATGTCAAACAAAAAATGGAATCGCCTCTGGCTTCAACGGCCGGATGGCGTGTGGGTTTGGGTCCTGCGGGCAACACTCTTGCTTGAATCACGCACGATCAGCTTCGGCACAAGCGTCTGCTTGTCACCCGCGCCTTCCGTGCTTTTTGAATCCATCAACTGCATCAGGCGCGTCATCGCCATGTCACCGAGTTCGGCGATACTCACCTGCATCGTCGTCAACGACGGGTGAACGAAACGGGCCAGCGGAATGTCATCGAAACCGGCCAGGGCCACGTCATCGGGAACCTTCAGTCCGGCCTGGGCAAACGCATACAGACAGCCCAGCGCCATCATGTCGTTGGCCGCGAATACCGCATCGGGCAGCGTTCCGGCTGCCAGCAACTCCTGACCGGCACGATGGCCGGAAGCTTCGTCGAAATCGCCGGGCAGCTCGATGCCCTGCGCATCACTGCCAAAGGCAGCCAGCGCATCGCGGAAGCCCCGCAGGCGTTCGCGCGCATCGTAGTTGGAGTCCGGGCCTGAAATGAAGGCAATGCGGCGGTGGCCAACGTCGAGCAGGTGGCGGGTCATCGCCACCGCGCCGGCGTGGTCATCGATGCTCAACACAGGATGGTCCTGGTCGGGCAGATAGGTATTGATCAGTACCGTGGGCAGCGACTGCGGCAGGTTGTCGGTCAGGAAACCCGGGCTTTCCGCATACGGGGACAGCACCAGCAGGCCGTCGACGCGGCCGCGCATGGCACGCAGGGCAGCGCCCTGCTGCTCCTGGTCGCCGTGGTAACTGGACACCAGCAGGTGCTGGCGGCGGATGCGGGCGATCTGGTCGATGCCGCGCATCAGTTCGGAGAAGAACTCGCCATACAGATCAGGCAGCACCACCCCGACGGTATTGGTGCGCCGGCTGCTCAGGCTGCGGGCGGCGGCGTGCGGGGTGTAGCGCAGGCGCGCAGCCACCTCCAGCACCAGTTGGCGAACCGGCTCGGCGACATTTTCGTGTCCATTGAGCGCGCGCGAAACCGTGGCCACGGAGACCTTGGCTTCCCGCGCAACATCCTTGATGGTGATCGCTGCCTTGTTCACAAAGTCGCCCTCCACGACTCCAGCCTTACGGCTTGGCGCGGAATGTAAGCGTTTCCAATGTCCGATGTAAACACTTCGTTAGTCCTATAGGTCGTGGGGCGTCCGCCCGCTGTCCGTGGCGGGACGTCCCCGGGACGTCACAGGACAGGAGGGGACACCGGGTCAGCCAGCCTCGGCCGGGGTATGCGCCTGGATCGACAGCGCATGGATATCGGTCTGCATCATGTCGCCAAGTGCAGCGTAAATGGCGCGATGTCGGGCCAACTGACCTAAACCAGCAAATGCCTCGCTGACCACCCTGACGTTGAAATGGCCGCGCCCATCGCGCGCCCCCGCATGCCCGGCATGACGGTGGCTGTCGTCTTCTATCTGCAGCTGCACGGGGGCCAGCGAATGCTGCAATGCATCACGAATTCGCTCGATCCGCTCCGCATTGCTCATGGCAAGACCTTGCGGAACGGGCGCACCTCGGTGCGCATGTAGACACCGGCCGCCACGTACGGGTCGGCATCGGCCCACTCGCGGGCGGCGGCCAGCGAGTCGAACGCGGCGATCACCACGCTGCCGCTGAAACCCGCCGGACCCGGATCCTCGCTGTCGATCGCCGGACACGGCCCGGCCAGCAGCAACCTGCCCTGTTCCTGCAGGGCCTGCAGCCGTGCCAGGTGGGTCGGGCGGGCCGCGATCCGGGCCGCGAGCACGTCCTGGCCGTCGTAGCCTTCAATTACGTACCACATCGATTGTCTCCTGTTGTCCTGCGGGAACTGGCGCTGATTCTAGCCGCTGCCCGGCCCTGCGCCGCGCCTGACTGGACACCAGCACTGCAAAGCCGTAACCTGTTTGCATTGCACGTGACTGGACGCAGCGTCCCGTCGGTCCCATGGCCCCGCAGGCCACCGATGATCGAACCGCTGCCCCCGACCAGACCGCGTAGACGACCTCCCCGTAGTTTCGTCGCTGCCGCCAGTGCGGTGCGTCCTGCTTTATTGATGTGTGGAATCGCGCCGATTCCGGCGTGTCCTGGTTTCCGCCATGGCCTGTCAGGCAGTTGCCTGAAGGGAATGGCCGGTGCCGCGACCGGTCCGTTGCAATCCTGATGTCCTTTGATGACCTCTGAAACCGCGCTAGACGCGACCCCGTCAATCCGGCCGCCCACCCCACAGCAGCAGGAAATGCCGCTGGCCGTGGTGCATGGACAACCGGTCCTGCAGATCCCGCAGGACCTGTACATCCCACCGGATGCACTGGAAGTCATCCTCGACGCCTTCGAGGGACCGCTGGACCTGCTGCTGTACCTGATCCGCCGCCAGAACCTGGATGTCCTGGACATTCCCGTCGCCGAGATCACCCGGCAGTACGTGGAATACATCACGGTGATGCGCGAACTGCGTTTCGAGCTCGCCGCCGAATACCTGGTGATGGCCGCGATCCTGGCCGAAGTGAAGTCGCGGATGCTGCTGCCGCGGCCGGTCAGCGAGAACGGCGATGAAGCCGATCCGCGCGCCGAACTGGTCCGCCGGCTGCAGGAGTACGAACGTTTCAAGCAGGCCGCCGAGGATATCGACAGCCTGCCCCGGCAGGACCGCGACACCACCGTGGTGCATGCCTTCGTCCCCGACCGCGCGGCGATCCGGCTGCCGCCGCCGGTGGAACTGAAGGAAATGCTGGTGGCCCTGCACGACGTGCTCAAGCGCGCCGAGCTGTTCACCGGGCACGCGATCAAGCGCGAGGCCCTGAGTGTCCGCCAGCGCATGGGCGACCTGCTGGGCCGCATGGAAGAAGGCGTGTTCTACCGTTTCGAATCGCTGTTCACCGCCGAAGAAGGAAAGCTCGGCGTACTGGTCACCTTCCTGGCAATGCTGGAACTGGCCAAGGAACAGCTGCTGGATATCGTGCAGGAAGCCCCGCTGGCGGCGATCTACGTCAAGTCGCTGGCGGCGGGAAACACCAATGAGCCGCTGTCTTTCAGCAGCGAATTCGATGACAACGACGCAGCCAACCCGACCGAGTGAGCGCGAATTGCCGATGGATCAACCGCTGATCAACCGAATCGTCGAAGGCGCACTGCTGGCATCGCCGCAGCCGCTGACCCTGGTGCAGCTCAAGGAGCTGTTCCCGGAAGACGAGCCGGCGCCGGCAGGCAGCGTGGAACGCGCGTTGGAAACCCTGCGCGAGGCCTGCAGCGAGCGTGGCGTGGAACTGGTGGAGGTGGCCTCCGGCTTCCGTTACCAGGTCACCGCCGAAGTGCATGGGCATATCAGCCGGCTGTGGACCGAGCGCAAGACGCGCTACACCCGCGCCACGCTGGAAACCCTGGCGCTGATCGCCTATCGGCAGCCGATCACCCGTGGCGAGATCGAACAGGTACGTGGCGTGGCGGTGAGCAGCAACATCATCCAGGCCCTGGAAGAACGTGAGTGGATCCGGGTGATCGGCCACCGCGACGTGCCCGGCAGGCCGGCGCTGTTCGGCACCACCAAGGGTTTCCTGGATTATTTCGGCCTCAAGCGTCTGGATGAACTGCCGCCGCTGTCCGAGCTGAAAGACCTGGCTGAACTGGAACCGCAGCTGCCGCTGGGTCCGGATGGCCAGCCCGACGCACCGCAGCCCGCCACGGCCGCCAGCCCGGGCGCAGCAGCCAATGATGACGATGCCCCGGCCGCCGGTGGCACCGATGAAGAAGGCATCCCGGCCGCCGCAGGCGCCGATGCCGCACCCCGATCCCCTGCCGCGCCCGTCGCGGTAGACCCTGATGAGCAAGCACCTTCGCCCAGCGACAACGGGCACCCCGACACCGCGCCGGGCACGCGCGCGGCGCCAGTGAACGAGAGCGAAGACAACGCCGTCGCGAAGACGACCGTGGCTGTTGACCTAGCCGATTCCGAACCAGAGGCCGACGACCAAACGCCGGCCGGAGCCAAAGTTAATGAGTGATACCCCCCGCAAGCTGTCGTTGAACAAGCTGTCGCTGAAGCGCGAAGCCACCTCCGAACAGTTCAAGCTGGAAGAACGCCTGCACAAGGTGCTGGCACAGGCCGGGCTCGGTTCGCGCCGGGCGCTGGAGCAGCGCATCGCCGAGGGCCTGGTCAAGGTCAACGGTGAAGTCGCGCAGACCGGCATGTCGGTGCGCAGCGGCGACCGCATCGAGCTGGACGGCCGTGGCTTCGTCGCCACCGCCCTGGCCGAACCCTCGCGCGTACTGGTCTACAACAAGCCGGAAGGCGAAGTGACCACCCGCGAAGATCCCGAAGGCCGCCCGACCGTGTTCGAGTCGCTGCCGGCGCTGAAGGGCGCGCGCTGGATCGCCGTCGGCCGCCTGGACATCAACACCACCGGCCTGCTGCTGGCCACCACCGATGGTGAACTCGCCAACGCGATGATGCACCCGTCCTTCGAAGTCGAACGCGAATACGTGGTGCGCGTGCGCGCCCCGGAAGGCCAGGAAAAGGTCGACGACAACACCATCCTGCGCCTGCAGCGTGGCGTCGCGCTGGAAGACGGCCCGGCCAAGTTCGATGAAGTCGAGCGCATTGGCGGCACCGATTCGCATGACTGGTTCCGCGTGGTGGTGAAGGAAGGCCGCAACCGCGAAGTCCGTCGCCTGTGGGAATCGCAGGGCTGCCAGGTCAGCCGCCTGAAGCGTACCCGCTACGGCACCGTCAGCCTGCCGCGCGAACTCACCCGTGGCCATTCGGTGGAACTGTCGACCGCCCAGGTCGAAGCGCTGCGCGCCAAGTTGAACCTGGAAGAAGGCGCACCGTCCGCGCTGACCCTGCAGCCGGTGATCGGCCAGCGTCGCGCGGCCAAGACCACCGTGCGCATGGGCCGCGATGGCGGCCGTGGCACGGCCTATGTCAACGGCCACAACACCGCCGATGAAGGCCGCGAGCTGCGTCGCTTCGACAACGTCCGCGAAGAGCGCGGCCGCGGTCGCGGTGGCAAGGGCGGCGGCGGCTTCAAGGGCGGCCTGACGGTCAGCGGTGAAGCCGCGGCCAAGCAGTCGCAGCGTCCGTTCAAGGCGCGCCCGCAGAAGAATGACCGTGGCCTGCCGGAAGGCAACCCGGCCGCGTTCCGCAGCTGGTACGTGCCGGACGGCGTCAGCACCGGTCCGAGTGGCCATCGCAACGCCGGTCCCGGCGCGGCGCGTGGCCCGGGCGCACGTGGCCCCGGCGGCCCCGGTGCCCGTGGTCCGGGTGGTCCGGGCGCTCGCGGCCCCGGCGCACGCGGTCCCGGCCAGGGCGGTGGTTACGGCCAGGGCCAGGGTGAAGGCGGTCGTGGCGGTTACGCCAAGCCGAAGTCACCGGGCGCCGGTGGCAACCGCGGTGGCCAGGGCGGCCAGGGCAACAAGCATCCGTATGGTCATCCGGGCAACGCACCGTCGTTCCCGTCCGACCACGCCAACCCGGGCTTCAGCCCGTACGGCAGCACCCCGCGTGCGGCCAACGGCAATCGCGGCCCGGGCGGTAACCGTTCGGCCGGTGGCCCAGGCGGCAATCGCGGTCCGGGTGGTCCCGGCGGCAACCGCGGTCCGGGGGGCCCGGGTGGCAATCGGGGCCCGGGCGGCCCGGGCGGCAACCGTGGTCGCGGTGGCCCGCGCGGCGGCTGATCCTGGCCTGTGATCCAACAAAAACCCGGCCTCGGCCGGGTTTTTTGTCGGATGGGGTGACGACTTGGATGGCTGGTAGGTGACGACCGTTGGTCGTCACCTACACCCTCCTCGCTCAGCGCCGTTCGATGGTGAACGCCGTGCCGTCGACCCCCAGGCCCCAGCCCTTGCCGGTGCCGGCCAACGCCAGCGAGATATCGCCCTTGGTCATCGCCACCGCGCCACTGGAGCGGACCGCCCCGGCATGCGCGCTGACCGCCGCATAGGTACCGAACAGGTCATCGGGGGAATACGCCCCGGTGAAACGGCCCGTGCCATCGACGATCTTCGATTTGCCCACGGTCAGGCCACCGCCCCTGACCTTCAGCGTGACCGGCACGCGCATGCCGTTGTCGCAGGTGATCGTCCCATTGCCGGAGGCGGTCTTGTAGAACGCCGACCAGCCGGACAGGTCGTAGCGCAGGCTGCATTCGAGGTTGCCGGCCGCCTGCGCAGCCGGAGCGGCAAACGCTGATGCCAACAGAACAGCCATCAGCGAAACAGTGTTCTTCATCGTGGGAATACTCCGGATGCGTGATGCGCCGAATCTAGCAGCGCGCCGCCCCGTCAGGACAGGGCCAGCCGCGCCAGTCCGCTGCGCGGTTCAGCCTGCGCGCGGCGGCGGGTCCAGTTCGAAACGGTCTGCGTCCAGCATCGCCGGGAAGCGCGCGCGATGGGCGGCCAACGCCTGCCCCGACAACGTGGTGGTCACCACCTGCTCTACCTCGCGCACCTCCACCTGCGGCTGGCCCAGGTAGTCAATGACCGCGCTGTCACCGGCGTAGTGCAGGTCGTTGCCATCCACGCCCACCCGGTTCACCGCCGCCACGAAACACAGGTTTTCGATCGCGCGCGCACGCAGCAGCGTCTTCCACGCATACGCCCGTGCAGAGGGCCAGTTGGCGACGAATATCTGCAGGTCGAAATCCAGCTGCCCTGCCCGCTCCACGTCGAAACGGTTGCGGCAGAACACCGGGAAACGCAGGTCGTAGCAGACCTGCGGATTGATCCGCCAGCCCTTCCACTCCACGCTCAGGCGCTCGCGCCCGGCGGCATAGCGTTCGTGCTCGCCCCCGTAACGGAACAGGTGGCGCTTGTCGTACTGCTGCAGAACGCCATCCGGAGTGGCAAACAGCAGCCGGTTGTAGACCGCATCGCCTTCGCGCAGCTGCACGCTGCCGGTGACCGCTGCGCCCAGTTTCACCGCCTGCTCGACGATCCATGCCACGGTAGGGCCGTGCATGTCTTCGGCCTGGCTGATCGCCGCGTTGGAAAAACCACTGGTGAAGGTTTCCGGCAGCACCACCAGATCGGTCGTGCCGACCAGCGGCGCCAGCAGCGCGGCGTAATGTGCGCGGTTGCCGGCCGGATCGTGCCAGCGCGTATCGCCCTGCACCAGGCTGATGCGCAGATCCTGGGCGGCGGCGCTCACAGCTGCTCCAACCGTTCAATGGCCGCATCCAGCGTGGCTTCGTTCTTGGCAAAACACAGCCGCACGATGCGCTGGCCGGCCGGCGGCGTCTCGTAGAACGGCGACAGCGGGATCGCCGCCACGCCCTTTTCGATGGTCAGCCACTTCACGAATTCATGGTCCGGCAGGTCGCTGATGGCCGAATAATCGACCAGCTGGAAGTAACCGCCAGGCACCGCCAGCGGCATCAGCCGGGTCTGCGCCAGCTGCTCGCCGAAGCGGTCGCGCTTGGCCTGGTAGAACGCCCCCAGTTCCAGGTGGTGCTGCGGCTCGTCACGGATCATCGCGGCGAAACCATACTGCGCCGGCCCGAAACTGGTGAAGGTGTTGTACTGGTGGACCTTGCGGAATTCCGCGCTCAGCGCTGGCGGCGCGATCGCATAGCCGATCTTCCAGCCGGTGCAGTGGTAGGTCTTGCCGAAGCTGGAAATCACGAACGCGCGTGCGCGCAGTTCCGGGTGGCGCAGCGCTGATTCGTGGCGACGGCCGTCGTAGATGATGTGTTCGTATACCTCATCGGAGATCAGGTAGATGTCCGTGCCACGCAGCAGGTCGGCCAGCGCCTGCAGGTCGGCCTCGGCCAGCATCGCACCGGACGGATTGTGCGGGGTGTTGACCATCAGCAGGCGGGTGCGCGGGGTGATCGCCGCGCGCACGCGGTCCCAGTCCACCGCGAAGGTCTGCGGGTCCAGTGGCACGTGCACCGCACGTGCGCCGGCCAGGTCGATCGCCGGTTCATAGCAGTCGTACGCCGGGTCGAGCACGATCACCTCCTCGCCTGCACGCACGACGGCGTGGATGGCGTTGAAGATCGCTTCGGTGGCGCCGCTGGTGACGGTGACTTCGGTATCCGGGTCGACCTGTGCGCCGTACAGGTCCAGCGATTTCTGCGCGATGGCCTGGCGCAGCGGCGCCACCCCGGTCATCGGCGGATACTGGTTGAGTCCTTCGGCCATCGCGCGGGTGGTGGCATCGATCAGGCGCTGAGGCGCGCTGAAATCGGGGAAGCCCTGGCCGAGGTTGACGGCGCCGTGTTCGGCGGCCAGCTGGGACATCACGGTGAAGATGGTGGTGCCCACCTTGGGCAGCTTGGTCTGCGGTTGCATCGGCCTGTGCGGGGAGCGGAAGACAGGCGTGGAGTGTACTGCGGGGGGTGAAGCGTGACGACCAACGGTCCTCACCCACCGGGTGCTGGGGTCATCACCCACGGGGTGCTGTGGTCGTCACCCACCGGGGGCTGGGGTCGCCGCCACCGGGGGCTGGGGTCGCCGCCCACCGGCAGCTGCGCGCGCGCTCCGCAAGCCGGCGCGGGCGGCTAGAATCAGGGCCCGTCCGCCGTGCAGAGATCGTGTCCCTTGAATACCCCTGCGCTGCTGGCCGCACATGGTCTTTGCTTCTCACGAGATGACGAACGCGTGTTCGGGCCGCTCGAGTTCCATGTCGATACCGGCGAAGCGCTGCTGGTGCAGGGGGACAACGGCGCCGGCAAGACCACCCTGCTGCGCGTGCTGGCAGGCCTGCTGCGGCCGTCAGCCGGCCGCGTGGAGATCGATGGCCGCGCCGCCAGCACCGCCGAGCGCGCGCGCTTCGTCGCCTACCTCGGCCACCTGCCTGCCATGAAGCCGGACCTCGATACGCTGCAGAACCTGCATTTCCTGTGCGGGCTGCATGGCCGTCGCGCGCGCCAGATGCCCGGCAGCGCGCTGGCCGTGGTCGGGCTGGCCGGCCACGAAGACACCCTGGTGCGGCATCTTTCGGCGGGACAGAAGCGCCGCCTGGCGCTGGCGCGGATGTGGTTGTCGCCGGCACCGCTGTGGCTGCTGGACGAACCCTATGCCAACCTCGACCTGGAGGGCATCAACCTGGTCAACCGGATGATTTCCGCGCACCTGCGCGGCGGTGGCGCGGCACTGGTCACCACCCACGGCGCGTATGCCGCCCCGCCAGTGCGCACGCGTCAGTTGCAGTTGGCGCTGCCGCAGGTAGCCGCATGATCGCGCCCGGTACCGAACCCGGCCTGTGGCAGACCGCACGTGCGCTGGCCACGCGCGACCTGCGACTGGTCTGGCGCCGCCGTGGCGATGCGCTGCAACCGGTGCTGTTCGCGTTGCTGGTGGTGGTGCTGTTCGCACTGGCGTCCGGCCGCGATCCGCAGCAGCTGGCCGCCAACGCGGTTGCGGTGCTGTGGCTGGCGGTGCTGCTGGCCGGGCAACTGGCGCTGGATTCGCTGTTCCGTTCCGATGCCGAAGACGGCTCGCTGGAACAATGGCTGCTGGCGCCGGTGCCGCTGGCGTGGCTGGTGCTGGTGCGCGTGCTGATGCACTGGCTGACGACGGCCCTGCCGCTGATCGTGCTCAGCCCCCTGCTGGCGGAAATGCTGCATCTGCCACATGACCAACTGCCGATGTTGCTGGCATCGTTGCTGCTGGGCACGCCGCTGTTGAGCCTGATCGGCGGCATGGTGGCGGCACTGACGGTCGGCATCCGGCGCTCTGGTATCCTCGTGGCGTTGCTGTCGTTGCCGCTGTACGTGCCGGTGCTGGTGTTCGGCGCAGGCAGTGTCGCCGCTGCTGCACGCGATCAGGATCCGTATGGCGCGCTGCTGATGCTCGCCGCCGGGCTGGTGGTGGCACTGGTGCTGGCGCCACTGGCCACCGCTGCCGCCATCCGCATTTCCTTGAGCTGAGCCACACCGACCAACCGGGATAGCCGCTACCGCATGCAACCGATCGTCCGCTGGTTCCACCAACTCGGCTCACCGCCCGCCTTCGACCGTTTCGCCCGTCGCTGGTCCCGTGTCTTCCACCTCGCTGCCCTGCCGGTGCTGGCCTTCGGGCTGTGGCAGGCGTTGTTCGTGGTGCCGGCCGACTACCAGCAGGGCGACAGTTTCCGCATCCTGTTCGTGCACGTGCCCAGCGCGTGGATGAGCCTGTTCGTGTTCGCGCTGATGGCGCTTTACGCAGCCATCGCACTGGTGTGGAAGATCAAGATCTGCGAGGTGCTGGCGATGGCGTGCGCACCCATCGGCGCAGGCTTCACCCTCGTCACCCTGCTCACCGGCAGCATCTGGGGCCGGCCGATGTGGGGCACATGGTGGGACTGGGACCCGCGCCTGACCACCGAACTGATCCTGCTGTTCCTGTACTTCGGGGTGATCGGGCTGTACATGGCCATCGAGGACCGGCGCAATGCCGCGCGCGCGGCGGGCCTGCTGGCCATCGTCGGGGTCGCGTTGCTGCCGGTCATCCGCTATTCGGTGGACTGGTGGGGCAGCCTGCACCAGGGCCAGACCATCCGCCTGTTCGGGCCGACCACGCTGGATGCCAGCATGCAGCTGCCGCTGTGGCTGATGGTGATCGGCACCAAGTTGTGGTTCGTCGGCTCACTGCTGGCCAAGGCGCGCGCGGACAACCTGCAGCGCGAAGCCGGCAAGGACTGGGTGCAGCGCCAGCTGCAGGGGGAAGCATGAATTACCTGGGCTACGTGGTGGCCGCCTACGCAGTGTTCGTCGGGCTGCTGGCTATCGATGCGATCGGCTCGCACCTGCGCCTGCGCCGCGCACGCCAGGATGCCCGCCAGCGCCAGCAGCGGCAGCAGGCTCGGCGCTCGGCCAGCACCGGTAACGGCGCGCCGCTGGAGCTGGAGCGATGAACCCGCAGCGCCGGCGTCGACTGCTGTGGGTGCTGCTGCTGGTGGCCGCTTCCGGCCTGGCCACCGCGCTGGTGGCGATGGCCCTGCAGCGCAACGTGGCCTACCTGTACACCCCGGCCGAAGTGCTGCGTGGTGATGCCGGCAGCGCCGAACGCTTCCGCCTGGGCGGGATGGTGGCCAAGGGCTCGCTGGAACGTGAGCCCGGCTCGCTGGTGGCGCTGTTCACCGTGACCGATGGTGATGCCGAGCTCACCGTTCGCAGCGACCAGATCCTGCCCGACCTGTTCCGCGAAGGCCAGGCGGTAGTGGTGACCGGACGCCTGCAGGGTGATCGCTTCATCGCCGAAGAAGTGCTGGCCAAGCACGATGAAACCTACATGCCGAAGGAACTGGCCGACAAGATGGGCAAGGCGCACGTCAAACACGATGTGCCCGTGCCTGCGCCCGAGGTGCGCTGAGTGCTGCCCGAACTGGGACAGATCCTGCTGCTGCTGGCGCTGTTGGCCGCGTTGCTGCAGGCCAGCCTGCCGCTGATCGGGGCGCAGCGCGGCATCGCCAGCTGGATGCAGGTCGCGCGACCGGCGGCGCTGGCGCAGCTGCTGTTGGTGGCGGCCGCCTTCGCGGTGCTGACCGCTGCCTTCGTGCAGCAGGATTTCTCGGTGCGCTACGTCGCCGAAAACTCCAACACGCTGCTGCCGATGGTGTACCGCTGGTCAGCGGTGTGGGGCGCGCACGAAGGCTCGCTGCTGCTGTGGGCCCTGGTGCTGGCCGCGTGGACCGGCGCGGTGGCGCTGGGCTCGCGCGCGCTGCCCGCTACGGTGCAGGCGCGCGTGCTGGCGGTAATGGGCCTGGTCAGCATCGGCTTCCTGGCGTTCCTGATCTTCACCTCCAATCCGTTCGCGCGCCTGATCCCCGCACCGTTGGAAGGCCGTGATCTCAATCCCCTGCTGCAGGACCCGGGACTGATCATCCACCCGCCGATGCTGTACCTGGGCTACGTCGGCTTCTCGGTGCCGTTCGCGTTCGCGGTCGCCGCGCTGCTGGATGGCCGGGTCGATACGCGCTGGGTGCGCTGGACACGGCCGTGGACCAACGTGGCCTGGGCCTTCCTCACCCTGGGCATCGCGCTGGGCAGCTGGTGGGCCTACTACGAACTGGGCTGGGGCGGCTGGTGGTTCTGGGATCCGGTGGAAAATGCGAGCTTCATGCCATGGTTGGCCGGCGCCGCGCTGATCCACTCGCAGGCGGTCACCGAAAAGCGCGGCACCTTCGCCAGCTGGACCCTGCTGCTGGCGATCGCCGCCTTCGCGCTGTCCCTGCTTGGCACCTTCCTGGTGCGTTCGGGCGTGCTGACCAGCGTGCATTCCTTCGCTGCCGATCCCTCGCGCGGCATGTTCATCCTGCTGTTCCTGGCGATCCTGGTCGGCGGCGCACTGTTGCTGTTCGCGCTGCGCGCCGGCAGCCTGGGCGTGGACAGCAGCGATCCGCGCCGCGGCTTCACCGCCACCTCGCGCGAGACCCTGCTACTGGCCAACAACCTGCTGCTGGCCAGTGCCTGTGCGATGGTGCTGCTGGGCACCCTGTATCCGTTGCTGGCCGATGCGATGGGGCTGGGCAAGATCTCCGTCGGGCCGCCCTACTTCGGCAGCCTGTTCCTGCTGCTGATGGCGCCGCTGGTGCTGCTGCTGCCGTTCGGCCCGCTGGTCAACTGGCAGCGCGACCAACCCTCGCGCGCGCTGGCGCTGCTGTTGCCGTGGCTGGTGCTGGCAGTGCTGTTGGCCGCGCTGGCGTGGTGGCGGGCACCGCAGAACGGCTGGAAGGTCGGGCTCGGCGTCGGCGCGGCCGCATGGGTCGGATTGGGCACGGCACGCTTCATCTGGCAGCGGCTGCGCGGCAATGGGCGCTTCACCGCGGAAATGACCGGCATGCTGCTGGGCCACGTGGGCATGGCGGTGTTCCTGGCCGGCGCGCTGCTGGTGGAAGCGCTGAACGTGCAGCGCGAAGTCGCCCTGTCACCCGGGCAGGCCGTGGTGGTGGGCCGCCATGAAATCCGCTTCGAAGGCGTCGACCATCGCGAGGGCCCGAACTTCAGCGCCGACCGCGGCCACCTGCGGGTGTTCCGCGATGGCCGCGAACGCGCCCTGCTGCATCCGGAAAAACGCCTGTATGCCAGCGGTGGCCAGGTGATGACCGAAGCCGGCATCGATGCGCGCCTTTCCGGCGATGTCTACGTGGCAATGGGCGAGCCACTGGGCAACAATGCATGGGCCGTACGCGTGCATATCAAGCCATTCGTGCGCTGGATCTGGCTCGGGGCGCTGCTGATGGCGCTCGGTGGCCTGGTCGCTGCCGTTGACCGTCGTTTCCGCCGTCCGTAGGAGTCCTGTTTTCCATGTCCGAATCCCCCGCCCCCCGCCCTTCCCGTCCGCTGCCGCCGGTGGCCATCGTGATCGGCGTACTGTTCTTCTTCGGCCTGCTCGGGCTGATGGTGTATGGGGTGATGAAGAGCGGCGATCCGCAGCGCGATGTCCTTCCGTCGCCGCTGATCGGCAAGCAGGCGCCGGCTTTCGAACTGCCGGTGCTGCACGATCCGCACATCCAGGTCCGCAGCGAAGAGCTGCGCGGCGCGCCGTACCTGCTCAACGTCTGGGGCAGCTGGTGCGCGGCCTGCCGCGAAGAACATCCGGTGCTGACCCGCTTTGCCGAAACCAAGCGCGTGCGGGTGATCGGCTACAACTGGAAGGATGAACCGGCCGATGCCCTGCGCTGGCTGGAACAGCTCGGCAATCCCTTCATGGTGGTGTTGAGTGATATCGAAGGCCGCACCGCGATCGACTGGGGCATCACCGCCGCACCGGAAACCTTCCTGGTGGACGGCAGCGGCGTGGTGCGCTGGAAGTACAGCGGCGCGATGACCCAGGCGGTGATCGAGCAGAAGTTGATCCCGGCGCTGGAACAGGTCGAGAAGTCCCAGGCCGATGCCGGCAATGCACTGCACGCCACGCCCTGATCGCCACGCGGCCAGCCGGCTGGCAGGCGGCCTGCTGATGGCCGTGCTGCTGCTGGCCTCGCTGTTCTGCAGCGTCGCGCGCGCGCAGCAGCCGGTGCATGATGCGCGGCCGCTGCAGTTCACCGACCATGCCGAAGAAGCCCGCTTCCATGCGCTGGCCGCGCAGCTGCGCTGCGTTCAATGCCAGAACCAGTCACTGGCCGATTCCAATGCCCAGATCGCCCAGGACCTGCGCCGCGAAGTGTTGCAGCTGATCCAACAGGGCCATGACGATGCCGAGGTGAAGCGCTTCCTGGTGCAGCGCTATGGCGAGTTCGTGCTGTACCAGCCCACGTTGCAACCCGGTACGTGGCTGCTGTGGGGCGGACCGTTGCTGTTCCTGCTGGCCGGCGCGCTGCTGGTGTGGCGGCTGGTGCGCCGCCGCGGTGGCACGGTGGTGGTCGAGGAAACCCGCGGTGATGGCTGGTGACGGCCGGCTTGGCCGTACTGGCGGGGATTGCGGGCCTGCTGCTGGCGCTGGCGGTGCTGTGGCCGCTGCGCGCGCGCGGGCGGGCGGGATTCCTCGTTGCCTGCCTGAGCATCGGCCTGGCCAGCGCCAGCCTGTACCTGCTGGTGGGCGATCCGCGCGCCGCGCAGGAACCGGCCGCGCCCTCGCTGGCGGAGCTGCGCGATGGCGTGCAGGCGCTGGAACAGGCACTTGAGCAGGAACCGCAGCGCGCCGATGGCTGGGTGCTGCTGGGCCGCTCGCGCGGCGAACTCGGCCAGCTTGATGCCGCTGCTGCCGCGTACAGCCGGGCTGCAGCGCTGGCACCGGACGATGCCGGCGTGCTGGTGGAAGCCGCCCAGGCGCGTGCCCAGGCCGATCCGGAAAAACATTTCGATGACCGGGCGCTGGGCTGGCTGCAGCATGCGCTGCAGGTTCAGCCCGATGCCGAACGCGCTGCCTGGCTGCTGGGCATCGCGCTGCGCCAGCGCGGCCGCGATGCGGAAGCGGTGGCCGTGTGGTCCGCGCTGCTGCCGCGCCTGCAGCCCGGCGCGGCGGCGGCACTGCAGCAACAGCTGGTCATCGCACGCGCTGCGGCAGGTGCCGAAGCGCCCGCCGCTTCCTCCGGGGCGTTGCAGGAAAACGCGGCGCCCCTGCTGAGCATCCGCATCGCGCTACCGCCCGGTTTCGATCCCGCGCAGTGGCCACAGGGCGCGGCGCTGTTCGTGCTGGCACGTGCACCGGGAGGCCCGCCGATGCCGGTGGCGGTGCGCCGCTATCCGCTGCAGGCGCTGCCTGCGAGCGCCACCCTCAGCGACGCCGACAGCCCGATGCCGACCCAGCCGCTGTCTTCCCACGCACAGGTGGAGGTGCTGGCGCGACTGTCACGCACCGGCACGGCGTCGCACGCCGAGGGCGATCTGCAAAGCGCGCCGGTGACGGTGCAGATGCCGCAGCGCAGCGAGCTGGAGCTGCAGCTGCGGTAGCGCCGTCAGCCCGCGGCCCGCTGCGCTCGCCGACCATGGGTCGGCGCTGCCGTCCCCGGTGGACGCACAAACGAAAAAGCCCGGCGCGAGCCGGGCTTTTTCGTCATGCGGCAGCGTACGGCTCAGTCGCCCTGCTGCTTCTGCATGTGTTCCCAGCGCTCCTGCGCATCGATGGTGCGCTCGGCGGTCAAGCGCGCTTCGAGGCGATCCAGGCCGATCTCTTCGCCGGTATCGACGCAGTAGCCGTAATCACCTGCTTCCAGGCGCTTGAGCGTGCTGTCGATCTTGCCGATCAGCTTGCGGTAACGATCGCGGGTGCGCAGTTCCAGCGAGTTCTCGGTTTCGCGGGTCGCACGCTCGGCTTCATCGCCGATATCACGCACTTCCTCGCGCAGGTTCTCGATGGTCTGCTTGGATTCTTCCACCAGATCGGCGCGCCAGTCCTGCAGGCGCTTGCGGAAGTACTCCTGCTGCAGCGGGCTCATGTATTCCTCTTCTGCGCCCGGCTTGTAGCCGGCAGGCAGGATCGGACGGCCGGTGGCTTCGTCGGTCTTGTACTCGACCACCTTGTATTTGCTGCGCGGCGCCGGAGCGGTCGAGCGTGCGGTCACTGCCACGGCGACCTTGCCCACCGGGCGGGCGACGGTCTTCGGGGCGGCATCGGATTTCACAGGGGTTTTCGCGGACGATTTCGAAACGGGCACGGGATTCTTGATTTGCGGGGCCTGCTTGGCTGGCGCCTTGGCCACCTTTTCAGGTGCCTTGGTACCGGCGTTGCTGGCCGGGACAGACGTGGCCGGAACCGGCGGGGCCGGCTTCGGTACGGACTTCACTGCGGGCGCCGCCACCGGCTTGCCGGTGGCTTTGCCGACCGCGGGCTTTGCCGTGGCGGTCTTGTTCACCGCCGGACTGGCCGACGGCTTGCTTGCGGACGCCTTGCCGGAAACCGGCTTGGCGGCCTTGGCCGCCTTGGCGACCGTGGAAACCTTCTTTGCCGGGGCCGGCTTGGCCACGGGCTTCTTTGCGACCTTGCCAGCCGGTTTGGCAACCGGCTTGGCCGGCTTCGCAGCGGCCTTGGCCGGCTTGCTGGCGACCTTGGCCGGCGCTTTCTTCGCCGCTGCCTTGGTGACCGCCGTCTTCTTGGCGACGACCTTCTTCGCCGGTGCCCTGGTCACCGCGACCTTCTTGGCCGCGACCTTCTTCACCGGCGCTTTCTTCGCGGGCGCTTTCGCTGCCGGCGCCTTCTTCGCCGTGGCCGTCCTGGCCGTTGTCTTCCCCGTTGCCTTGGCCACCGGCTTGGCCGGCTTGCTGGCTACAGACTTGGCCGCCGTCTTCTTCGCAACAGGGCTGGCGGACTTCTTGGCGGCCTTGACGGCCTTTTTTGCAGATTTTTTAGCAGCCACGAAACGCTCTTCCTTGGATTCCCCGGGGCCCGGGAAAGCGGGCCTTTATAGCCTACCCGGCCGACTGCAGCAACCGCGTGACAGGACGCACACACAACCGTTGTAAAACAAGGCCGTGGCTTGCCCGGGACCCGCATCACCTGCTGCGCGGCACGGAACCTGGTCGGCAGCCATGCCGCCGACATGGCTGCGGCGCAGGACGCGTGCGGCAGCCAACGCCCCATCCTGCGACAAATATGCGCCGCTGCCAACCATGTAGCCCACGGGCTCCCACTGAATGGGCGACGGCCGTTCCGTCGGGTTTTACGGGCAGCGCTGCCATGCCGCCGCGATTCACCCCAACAGCGGGCACTCGTTCTACTATGAACGAGTGATCTCCCACCTGCTCATCGCCCTGCTGCGCTTCTACAAGCGCTTCATCAGCCCGCTGCTCGGGCCGCGCTGCCGCTTTGTCCCCAGCTGTTCCGAATATGCCATGCAGGCCATCGCCGGCCACGGTCCGCTGCGTGGCAGCTGGCTCGCCGTGCGCCGTATCGGCCGCTGCCATCCCTTCCATCCTGGCGGATTCGATCCAGTGCCCGAGCGCACCGAAGATCCCGCCTGCCGCTGCAAAGGAAACCACTGACATGCCTTCCACGCTGATTACCAACGCCCGCTTGGTCAACGAAGGACGCGTCTTCGATGCCGACCTGCGCATCGAGAACGGCCGCATCGCCCGCATCGAAAGCGGCCTGGCCGCGCGCGATGGCGAGCAGGTGGTCGATGCCGCAGGGCGCTGGCTGTTGCCCGGCATGATCGATGACCAGGTGCACTTCCGCGAGCCCGGCCTGACCCAGAAGGGCGACATCGCCACCGAATCGGCGGCCGCCGTGGCCGGGGGCCTGACCACCTTCATGGACATGCCCAACACCAATCCGCCGACGCTGAACGCCGACGCCCTGCAGGCCAAGTACGATTCCGCTGCTGGCCGCGCGCGTGCGAATTACGGCTTCTACATGGGCGCCAGCAACGACAACCTCGAACACATCCAGCGCCTTGATCCGAAGGCCGCGCCTGGCATCAAGGTGTTCATGGGTGCCTCCACCGGCAACATGCTGGTCGACAACCCGCAAACGCTGGACGCGATCTTCCGCGACGCGCCAACTCCCATCATCACGCACTGCGAAGACACGCCGATGATCGACGCGCTGATGAAGCAGTACCAGGCGCAATACGGCGACACGCTGAGCGCGGAGCAACATCCGGACATCCGCTCGCGCCAGGCGTGCCTGAAGTCGTCGGAACTTGCGGTTTCGCTGGCGCGCAGGCACGGCACCCGCCTGCACGTGCTGCACATTTCCACCGCCGACGAACTGGCCCTGTTCGAGCGCGGCCCGTTGATCCGTGCCGATGGCAGCCGCAAGCAGATCACCGCTGAAACCTGCATCCATTTCCTGCGCTTTGATCGGACCGATTACGCGCGCCTGGGCAACCTGATCAAGTGCAATCCGGCGATCAAGGACGTGGCTGACCGCGAGGCGCTGACCGCCGCGCTGGTGGAAGACATCATCGACGTGCTCGCCACCGACCATGCCCCGCACACCTGGGAAGAAAAGCAGAAGCCGTACGCACAGGCCCCGTCCGGCCTGCCGCTGGTGCAGTACGCGCTGACCGCTGCGCTGGAGCTGGTGCACGAAGGCAAGCTGGACATCGCCCGGGTGGTGCAGAAATTCGCCCACGCGCCGGCGCAGTTGTTCGACGTGGCCGAACGCGGCTACCTGCGCGAGGGCTACTTCGCCGACCTGGTACTGGTGGAGGACAAGCCGTTCACCGTCAAGCGCGAAGACGTGCTGTCCAAGTGTGGCTGGTCGCCCTTCGAAGGCACTACGTTCCAGTCGCGCATCGCATCGACCTGGATCAACGGCCAGCTGGCCTGGGACGGCACGCAGATCGTGGGGGCGGCCAACGGCCAGCGCCTGGCGTTCAACCGCTGATGCGGGCGCTGTTGCTGGCCTCGGTCCTCGCCGGCGCCCTGCCCGTTCTGCTGTGCGCGGTGAACCCGGCCGCCGCACAGGCCACCGACAGCCGCGTCGTGTTCCCCGCCAGCGCCTCGCAGGGCGCGATGGTGATCGGCAAGGTGCCGGCGGGCAGCACGGTCCGCTACGGCGGCCGCACGCTGCGGGTGAGTGGCTACGGCAGCGTGGTGTTCGGCATCGGTCGCGATGAGAAGGGTCCGCTGCAGGTTGAAGTGCAGCGTCCCGACGGCGGCAGCGAGCGCGTCGCGATCGCGGTGACGCCGCGTGACTGGCCGGTGGAACGGGTCAACGGCGTGCCGCCGAAGACGGTCAACCCGCCGCCGGCGATCGCCGAGCGGATAAAGCGCGAACAGGCCCGGGTGACGGCGGCGCGGGCGCGCGATGACGACCGCGCCGACTTCGCCCAGCCGTTCATGTGGCCGGTGCAGGGTCGCATCAGCGGACGCTTCGGCAATGCCCGTGTCTACAACGGACAGCCTGGATCGGGCCATTCCGGAATGGACATCGCCGTGCCCACCGGCACGCCGGTCAAGGCGCCGGCGGCTGGCGTGGTGACCTTCGCCGCGCCGGACCTGTATCTCACCGGTGGCACGCTGCTGCTGGACCATGGCTTCGGGGTGAGCTCGAACTTCCTGCACCTGTCGCGCATCGACGTCAAGGTCGGTGATCGGGTCGAACAGGGCCAGGTGATTGCCGCGGTGGGGGCCACCGGGCGTGCGACCGGGCCCCACCTGCACTGGGGCATGAACTGGTTCGACACCCGCATCGACCCGCTGCTGGTGCTGGAACGGAAGTGAGGAGGTGACGACCAACGGTCGTCCCCCACCACCCGCTGCGCTCGCCGACCATGGGTCGGCGCTACCGACAACCCGGACCAGCGGGTAGCGCCGAGCCATGCTCGGCGGAATCGATCAGGCCACGGCCCGCTGCGCTCGCCGACCATAGGTCGGCGCTGCCAGGGCGTCAGCCGCGCGCGGCCCACCACACACGCAACAAGGTGCGCACCGGCGTTGCTTCGATCGGCTTGCCGCTGGCCTGCGCCTGCAGCCGTGCACGCGCCAGCACCGCCCATATCCGTCGCGGGCGGGGGCCGGCAACGCGCAGCTTCCAGTCCTTCAGCAGTTCGCCGGCCCAGCGCTGCGAGGCGCCATCGGCCTCCTGCTCCAGCAGCGTACGCGGCACGCCGGCCACGCCTGCGTCGTAAAGCCGCTGCGCCAGCGTCTGCAGCAGCACGGCACGGCCGCCACCGGTGCGCGGCTTGTCATCGAACAGCACGGCCTCCACCGCCGCCACCGCTTCGGCGAACACCGTCAACGCACGCTGCGCGGCTGCCGCATCCACGGCCACCGCACGCGCCTCCACCAGCGTCGGCAGCGCATCGGCCAGTGCCGCCCACGGCGCGCGGATCGGCTCCAGTACGCGGCCCAGCGGATGGCGTGAGCGCTGGCCCGCCCAGCTGCGCAGCTCTTCGCCCCACCAGGCCAGCTTGGCATCGGCCGGCAGCGGATCGCCGCTGGTGTTGAGCATGTCATCGAATTCCTGCAGCAGCGAAAACCACGCCACCGCGCGCGCACGCTGCTCCGGCGCCACGAACGGCTCGGCCACCGACCATTCCGGCCAACGCGCACGCCATTTGTCCAGGAAGCTGTCCAACGCACTGCTGTTCACTACGTATCCTTCAATTCTTGACCGGCGGTGCCGGGAGGGTCGGCCAGCGGCTGGGCTGCTGCAGCGCGTGCGCATCGTCCAGCACGACATCGGCGTTCCAGCTGGCCGGGTCGTCTTCGGCCAGGCGATAGCCCCACAATGCGGCAACCGAAGGCATTCCGGCAGCGCGCGCGGCGATGATGTCACGCTCGTCATCGCCGACGTACACACACTGCCACGGTGCAATGCCGATCGCCTGCGCGGCATGCAGCAGCGGCATCGGGTGCGGCTTGCGCTCGGGCAGCGAATCGCCGCCAACCAGCACCGCACAGCGTGCCTGCCAGCCGTGCTGCGGCAGGATCAGCCGCGCCAGGTATTCGGGCTTGTTGGTGACGATGCCCCAGCGCACGTCGGCGGCATCCAGCGCGGCGAGCATGCCCGCCACGCCGTCGAACAGCGTTGCATGCCGGCCGATCAGCGCTTCGTAGCGCTGCAGGAACTCCGGAACCAGCGCATCGCGCTGGTCGCCGGGCAGGTCCGGGAAGGCAGCGGCCAGCATCGCGCGCGAGCCCTTGGACACCACCGGGCGAAGCACTTCCAGAGACACCGGCGGCCGACCGCGGGCGGCCAGCATGTCGCCGGCGGTGGCGACGAAATCCGGCGCGCTGTCCAGCAGGGTACCGTCCAGGTCGAACAGCACCGCGGGCGGGAAGCGCACTGCGGTCATGCCGGCCTGGTCGCGTGGGCGAGGTAGTTGATGTCCGTCCGGCTGGACAACCGGGCGCGGTTGCGCCATGGCTCGTAGGCCATGCCACTGACGTCCTGCAGCTGCAGGTCAGCCTCGCGCAGCCAGCGCGACAGCTCGGCCGGGGTGATGAATTCCTGGTAGTGGTGGGTGCCCTTGGGCAGCAGCCGCGCCACGTACTCGGCGCCCACGATCGCCACCGCGAAGGCGGCGGCGGTGCGGTTGATGGTGGACAGGAACAGTTGGCCGCCGGGCTTGAGCAGCCGCTTGCAGGCCTCGATGATCGCACCGGGGTCCGGCACGTGTTCCAGCATCTCCATGCAGGTCACCACGTCGTAGCTTTCCGGCTGCTCAGCGGCCAGGTCCTCGGCAGCCTGTACCCGGTAGTCCACGCTCACGCCGCTTTCCAGCGCGTGCAGGCGCGCCACCTTGACCAGCTCCGGCGCCAGGTCGATGGCGGTTACTTCGGCACCGGCCTGGGCCAGCGCCTCGCTGAGCAGGCCGCCACCGCAGCCGATGTCCAGCACGCGCAGCCCGCGCAGTGGTGCCCGGTCGGCGACATACTTCAGGCGTACCGGGTTGAGCGCATGCAGCGGCTTCTGCGGACCGTCGGCATCCCACCAGCGGTTGGCCAGGGCGGCGAACTTGTCCAGCTCGGCCTGGTCGAAATTGGAAGAAACATTCGGGGCGTTCATGGGGTGTCCTTGCGGCGCCGGGGGGCGCGCGGATGGGATGGATCAGGCACGCACGTGACGGATGCGCTCGCGCCACTGGCGCGCGTTGGCGATGATGCCCGGCAGGTCCATGCCGACCAGTTCGCGCTGCACCAGCTTGGGCTGGCCGGCGATCCACACATCGCTCACCTGCTGGCGACCGGTGGCATATACCAGCTGCGACAGCACGTTGTGCAGCGGCTGGGTCTCCAGCGCGGACAGGTCCACGCAGACCAGGTCGGCCTGCTTGCCGACTTCGATCGAACCGATGCGCTCGCCGAAGCCGAGCGCGCGTGCGCCGCCCAGCGTGGACGCGCGCAGCGTGCTGGCCGCATCCAGTGCGGTCGCATCATTGGCCACGGCCTTGGCCAGGATCGCCGCAGTGCGGTTTTCGCTGAACATGTCCAGGTCGTTGTTGCTGGCGCAGCCATCGGTACCGATGGCCAGGTTCACCCCGGCGCGCTGCAGCGCGCAGGCCGGGCAGAAGCCGGACGCCAGCTTGAGGTTGGATTCCGGGCAATGCACCACGCTGACGCCGCGCTCGGCGCACAGGTGGATCTCCGCCTCGGTCAGCTGGGTCATGTGCACGGCGATCAGGCGGTCGTTGACCAGGCCGAGGCGATCCAGCCGAGCCAGCGGACGCTGCCCGTGCAGGGTGATCGAATCGCTGATCTCCTGCGCGGTCTCGTGCGTGTGCAGGTGCACCTGCATGTCCAGCTGGTCGGACAGCATGCGCACGCGCTCGAAGTTCGCATCGTTGACCGTATACGGCGCATGCGGAGCGAACGCGGTGCCGATCAGCGGATCGTTGCGCCACTGGTCGTGCAGCTCGCCGGCCTTGGCGAAGTACTCGTCATCACTCTTCGCCCAGGCGGTGGGGAAATCGATGATCACCGCGCCGACCAGCGCGCGGAAGCCGTGCTTCTTGTAGACCGCTGCCTGCACGTCGCCGAAGAAGTAGTTTTCGTTGGCGCAGGTAGTGCCGCCACGCAGCATCTCGGCGATCGCCAGTGTGGTGCCGTCGGCCACGAATTCGGGCCCGATCACCGCCGCTTCCACCGGCCAGATATGCTGCTGCAGCCACGTCATCAGCGGCAGGTCGTCGGCCACCCCGCGCAGCAGGGTCATCGGGTTGTGGGTGTGGGCATTGACCAGGCCCGGCATCAGCGCGGCCTCGGGTCGGCTGACCACCTGTGCGGCATTGAAGCGCTCGCGCGCCTGGCTGCGCGGCAGGACCGCGATGATCTCGCCATTGCGCACGGCCACGGCATGGTCTTCCAGCACCACCGCATGCGGCTCTATCGGGACCACGTAACCGGCTTCGATCAGCAGGTCACAGGCTTCGGGGGTGCGTGCGGTGTCGGTCATGCGGACTCACTTGGCGGGGGCGGCGGGTCGGCCGTGGAGACGGCCATCGGCCGGCCCCACGTAACGCCGGGAGCGGACGGCCAGCGGCCGTCCCTACCGTAATCCGGCTGCGCCGGATTACTTTACGCGCGCGGAGTATTCGCCCGAGCGGGTGTCGACCTTGATGATCTCGTCCTGGTTCACGAACAGCGGAACGCGGACCACCGCGCCGGTTTCCAGCGTGGCCGGCTTGCCGCCGCCGCCGGAGGTGTCACCGCGCACGCCCGGATCGGTTTCGGTGATCTTCAGCTCAACGAAGTTCGGCGGCTGCACGAAGATCGGCGAGCCGTTCCACAGGGTCACGATGCAGGACTCCTCGCCCTTCAGCCACTTCTCCGCGCCGCCCATGCCGGCCTTGTCGGCCTGCACCTGCTCGAAGGATTCGGGGTCCATGAAGTGCCAGTACTCGCCGTCGCTGTACATGTAGTTCATGTTGGTATCGACAACGTCGGCCACTTCGACGTCATCGGTGGCCTTCATGGTCATTTCCACGGTACGGCCGGACTTGATGAAGCGGTAGCGCACGCGGGTGAAGGCCTGGCCCTTGCCCGGCTTGATGAACTCGGTTTCCGAGATGACGGCCGGTTCATTGTTGACCAGGATCTTCATCCCGTTCTTGACATCGTTCATGCCCGCAGTGGCCATGCTCAAGCTCCTCAAATGGCGAAACCGCCGCATGCGCGGCGAGCCGGATAGAATGGAAAGCCCACCGCAGGACGGTGGGCACTGATTTATGCCCCCATGATAACCGCAGGCCCCCTGTCCATGCAGCTCTCCGCCGCTCACCGCCCCGTTTCCGCCCGCTGGCAGCAGCTCTGGCGCCAGGCGATACGCGACCCGGCCGAACTGCTGTCACGGCTCGGGCTGGAGCCTGCGGCGCTGGGCGTTTCGGAGGCGGCCCTGCAGCAGTTCGCACAGCGCGTCCCGGAAGGGTTCGTGGCCCGCATGCGGCATGGCGACCCGCACGATCCGCTGCTGCGCCAGGTGCTCCCGATCGACGCCGAAATGCGCCAGGTGCCTGGTTTCAGCCTGGATGCGGTCGGCGACGGCGCGGCAAAGAAGGCCACCGGGGTCATCCAGAAGTACCGTGGCCGCGCGCTGCTGGTGACCACCGGCAGCTGCGCGATCAACTGCCGTTACTGCTTCCGCCGCCACTTCGACTACGGCACCGAAAACGCCGCCAAGGGGGGCTGGCAGGACGCGGTGCGGGCCATCGCCGAAGACCCGGGCATCGACGAAGTGATCCTGTCCGGTGGGGATCCGCTGTCACTGGCCACGCACAAGCTGGTGGAGCTGACCGATGCCCTGCGCGCCATCCCGCACCTGCGCCGACTGCGCATCCACAGCCGCCTTCCGGTGGTGCTGCCCGAGCGCGTTGACGAAGACCTCGTGGCCTGGCTGGGCAGCCTGCCGTGGCCGCTGGCCTTCGTGATCCACGCCAACCATGCCAATGAGTTCGATGCCAGCGTGGATGCTGCATTGGCGCGGCTGCGCGCGGCCGGCGCGCAGCTGCTGAACCAGGCAGTGCTGCTGCGCGGGGTCAACGACAGCGAAGACGCCCTGGCGGCGCTGAGCGAACGCAGCTTCGCCGCCGGCGTGATGCCCTACTACCTCTACCAGCTGGATCGCGTGGAGGGCGTGGCCCACTTCGAAGTGGACGATGCAACGGCCAAGGCCCTGATCGCCGCACTGACCGCGCGCCTGTCCGGCTACCTGGTCCCCAAACTGGTCCGCGAACTTCCCGGCGACCCCAGCAAGCGCCCTGTGTAGCGGGAAATCAGGCGCCGGATTCGATCATCTGCACCACCGCGGTGGCGGTGACCGGGTGGCTCAGCCAGTAGCCCTGGGCCAGGTCACAGCCGCGCTGGCTGAGCAGGTCGAACTGCACTTCCTGTTCGATGCCTTCAGCCACCACGGTGATGCCCAGCGCGTGGGCCATGGCGATGATCGCGGTGGTCAGTGCCAGGTCATCCGGGTCGCGTTGCATGTCAGCGACGAAACTCTTGTCGATCTTCACCCCGTCCACCGGCACCTGGCGCAGGTGGCTGAGCCCGGAGAACCCGGTACCGAAGTCATCCAGCCAGACCTTCACGCCGGTGCGGTGCAGCTTGTCCAGCAGCTGCGCGGCCAGCATCTCATCGCCGATCACTGCGGTTTCGGTCAGCTCCAGGTGCAGGCGCGAAGCCGGTAGCCCGGACTCGTGCAGGCACTGCGCCACCAGGTCCGGCAGTTCGCCGCCGCGCAGCTGCCGGGATGACACGTTGACCGACACGAACAGGCCCTCGCCGTCGATATTGCGCGGCCACTGCGCGGCCTCCATGCAGGCCGCGCGCAGCACCTTGGGGCCTATCACTTCGATCAACCCACTCTGCTCGGCCACTTCGATGAACACCGACGGCGGGATCGTGCCCAGCGTGGGGTGCTGCCAGCGCAACAGCACTTCCACCCCGACCATGCGCCGGTCGCGGGTGCGGAAGATCGGCTGGTAGGCCAGCCGCAGCTCGCCGCGTTCCCAGGCACCGCGCAGCTCCTGCTCCATGTGCACGCGGCGCTCCACCGCGTGGTCCATGGCCCGGCTGTAGTAACGATGGCAGTTCTTGCCGGCCATCTTGGCCTGGTACATGGCGATGTCGCCGTTCTTCAACAGGGTGGTCGCATCGGCGGCATCATCGGGGAACAGGGTGACGCCAATCGAAGCCCCGAGGAACAGCTCGCGGCCCTGGACGCGCAGCGGCTTGCCCAGCTCGCGCACCAGCAGGTCGGCCAGCTCGCGCGCCTGCGCGGCGACATCGCCTTCAGCCAGCAGGATCACGAATTCGTCGCCGCCGAAACGCGCCAGCAGGGCCTCGTCGCCGCCCGCCGTGGCCACCGCCTCGCTGATGCGCTGCACGAACTGCAGCAGCGCCTCATCGCCGGCTTCGTGGCCCAGCGTGTCGTTGACCCGCTTGAAATCATCCATGTCGGCAAACAGCAACGCCAACTGGTGGCCCGAAGCGCGCGCCGCCATCAGCCGATGGTCGAGCGCCTCGCGGAACGCCAGCCGATTGGTCAAGCCGGTCAGTGCATCGGTATAGGCCATGTGCCGCACTTCGCGGTCATGCCGGGCGATGGCATCGCGCATCCGCGCGAAGGCACGCACCAGCTCGCCGACTTCGTCATCGCGATGGTTCTCGCGCAGTGGCACCTGGTAGTCACCGGCCTCGATCTGCCGCGCCGCCATCGCCAGCCCACGGATCGGCGTGACCAGGGTGCGCTGCACGTACAGCACCACCGCCACCCCGATCGCCACCAGCAAGGCCAGCATCAGCAGCAACCAGCCAAGATGGCGGGTGCCGACCTGTTCCAGCCGCTGCGCCAGGGTCTGGCTGGCCTGCGCCTCCAGCACCTGCACGTCCTTCAACGAAATGCCCACGCGCACCCCGCCCAGGCGCTGGTTGCCGACCAGGATCGGCATGCTGTTCTCAAGCACCTTGGGCGATTCCTGCACCAGCGCACCCTTGGCGGCCACCGCCCTGGCAGCGAGCGGATCGGTCATCGCACGCCCATAGTCCGGCACCCCGACCGACCCGTCGTGCAGCAGGCGGCCCTTGGCATCGAACACCAGCACGTAACCCACCGCACGTTGCCGCGAGACGTTGCGCACCAGCGACCCGACCTGCTCCAGGTCGTTGTAGTACAGCGGATTGGACAGCGCATCGGCCAGTTCACGGGCCATCGTTTCACCGCGGCTGCGCATGCTGCGGTCGAACAGTTCGTGGATCACCGTGCCACTGAGCCGGGTCACTTCCCGCTGCGTCGCCGCCTGCCGTCCCAGCAGCACTGCCAGGATGGCCACCACCACCAGCATCGCCCCGCCCATCGCCAGCACGAAGCGCGCCTGCATTCCCGATCCCAAGCCCAGGCGCTTCATTCCACTTCCATCCGCACGCGTACCAGTCCTCGTTTCAAATCATCCAGCCGCTGCAGCATCCGCGCATCAACGCGATGGAAGCCGGATGTACCAAAAAAGCGTGCCAACGCATCCTTCGCCTGCGGATCCTGCGCGGCGTCCAGCAACACCTGCTGCAGGCGATCGCGCACGCGCCGATCCAGGTCCGCGCGCACCACCTCCACTGCACGCGGATACGGCGCAGTGCGATGGATGACCCGCAGATCATGCTTGAAGGAAGGAGGCACCCGGCGTTCGTCGTCCCAGTCCACGCTGCTCACCGCGCCCGCATCGACCATGCCCTTCTGCACGAAGGTGGCGATGTTCAGTTCGGTGCGCGCGAACACGTAACCGACCGCATCGGCGGTCGGCGTGTCATCGGGCTCCTGCAGGATCTGCGGCACCAGGCCGTTCTCCAGCAGGGTCATGGCCGGCACCAGATAGGCGCTGGTGGAGGCCGAATTCTGCAGGGCCAGGGTATGCCCGCGCAGGTCGGCCAACTGGTGCAGCTGGCTCTGCCGGCGCACGAAGAACACGCTGTGGTACTCGCGCACCCCGCTGCGCTCGGTCAGCAGCAGCGGACGCGCATCGGCGCGCTGGCCCAGCGCCACTGCGGTGCTGGCCGTTTCGGTGACCCAGTCAACGCGCCCGCGACGCAGGTAGCTGGCCATCTGCTGCGCATCGCGCGCCATCAATACGCGGCCTTCGGTGATCCCCAGGTCGTGCATGTGGGCCACGACATAGTCCAGCAACGGCTGCAGCTGCGCGTAGTGGGCCCTGGGGTCATCGCTGATGCGGCCGAGCACCAGCACGTGACGCTGGTCGGCGCGCCCACTGCTGGACGCCGGCGACGCCGCCATGCACGCACCTGCCATCAGCAGGCACGCCAGGCCCAGCAGTCCCCACTGCATGCGTCCCAGCCAAGCGTTCACGATGTTCCCCCGTCATGTAAGGGAAAGACTACCCGAAAAAGTGAGAACTGCGTCAGGCTATTTTTTGTCGCCGTGCGCAATCCTGGCCATCCGCTGGGCGTCGGCCAGGATCCCACGCAGCAGCCGCACTTCCTGCTCGCTGGGTTCGCTGCGCAGGAACAGGCGGCGCAGTTTGCGCATCGCCGATTCCGGCGCCCGGCCCTTGTGGAATTCTATCTCGTCCAGGGTCTCGCCCAGCTGGCCGAAGAAGCTTTCCATCTGCTCATGGCTGGCCGGCTGTTCACGCAGCCCCGGCTCGGCCACCGGCGTGGCGGCATCGCCCAGCAGGCGCATGCGCACTTCGTAAGCCAGCACCTGCACCGCTGCGGCCAGGTTCAACGAGCTGAACGCCGGATCGGACGGGATATGCACCGCGGCATGGCACAGCTGCAGCTCTTCGTTGGTCAGGCCGGTGCGCTCACGACCGAACACGATCGCCACTTCGGCGCCTTCGGCCGCCTTGGCCGCGACCCGGGCGGCGGCCACGGTGGGCAGCAGTTCTTCCAGCTGCACCCGGCGCGCACGCGCGGTGCAGCCCAGCACGAGGGTGCAGTCGGCCACGGCATCGGCCAGGGTCGCCACTACCGGCGCGTCGCCCAGCACGTCTTCGGCGCCGGCCGAACGCCGGAAGGCATCTTCGTCCAGCGGCTTTTCCGGGGCAACCAGCACCAGCCGGGCCAGGCCCATGGTTTTCATGGCACGCGCGGCGGCGCCCATGTTGCCGGGATGCTGGGTTCCGACCAGGACGAAACGGATACGGGAAGCTATGGATGGATCGGACATGAACGCGGTAGTCGAGCTGGACGGCCTGCAATGGTAAACTGTGCGGCCGGCCACTGCGCCGGACCTGCTCTTTTCCCCCGCCGATCCCCCCTCTGCCCTCCCGGGAGCTACCGCCATGCAGAAACCCGCCGTCACCGTCATGGTCAAGGCCGCCCGCCTCGCCGGCAATGTGTTGTTGCGCAACATCAACAAGCTCGAGGCGCTCAACGTGGTGCAGAAAGGCCGCATGGACTATGCGAGCGAGGTCGATGCGGATGCGGAAAAGGTCATCGTCAAGGAACTCAAGCGCGCCTACCCGGAATACGGGGTGATCGGCGAAGAAGGTGGCACCCAGGGTGCCAACCGCTACATGTGGGTGATCGATCCGCTGGACGGCACCAGCAACTACCTGCGCGGTTTCCCGCACTACTGCGTATCCATCGCGCTGGTGGAGAACGGCGAGCCGACCGATGCGGTGATCTTCGATCCGCTGCGCAATGAACTGTTCACCGCCAGCCGTGGTGCTGGCGCAGTGTTCAACGACCGCCGCATCCGCGTGTCGGACCGCAAGGATCTGGAAGGCACGATGATCCACACCGGCTTCGCCCCGCGCGAGCGCGCCCGCGCCAGCGCCCAGCTGAAGGCGGTGGATACGCTGCTGGTGCAGGCTGAAGACGTGCGTCGCACCGGCTCGGCGGCGCTGGACCTGGCCTACGTGGCCTGTGGCCGCGCCGACGCCTACTTCGAGGCCGGGGTGAAGTCCTGGGACATCGCCGCTGGCATCCTGCTGGTGCGCGAAGCCGGCGGCAAGGTCTGCGATTACAAGGGCGCCACGCTGGGCCGGATGGACAACCGCGGCCCGGAAAACCATCAAGTGGTGGCGGGCAACCTGAAGGTGGCCGAGTCACTGCAGAAGGTACTGGTCAACACCGGCTACGCCGCCGAGTTCGACGCGAAGTTCTGATTTCGCTTGAACCCGGTTGATCGGACGGCGCCTGCGGGCGCCGTTCTGCTTTCTGGAGCAACGTCAACGTCAAAAGCGTGCAGGGCTGCGTGTTGGCGGGGCGGGGTGGCTGTGCAGGACACGCCGCAAGTACGTCCCTGTAGGCTCGCTTTTCGCATCCATGCGAAAAGACGGTCCTGCACAGCC
>NZ_JBJDOQ010000021.1:0-72904 GCF_044901215.1 Stenotrophomonas sp. NPDC078853
CTGGCAGTGTCGCTGGCACCTGGCGCAGCAAGGGCTAATCCCGTTTCAATTCAATCACTTGCAACGGCTGACCACGGCAGTTTGTATATTATGTTATTGACTCGCATGGCTGTATCATCAAACTAGACGCGCTTTGTCGCTGTTTGCTAAGTCAAGGTAGTCGGCGCTGGTTATTCAACTTCAACCGCTCTGCTTGCTTCTGAGGCGAGACCAAAGCCCATCACGCGCAGCGTCGTTGATGATCGCCAGCGAGGACCGCGCCTCCACAAGTGAAATGAAGTGCAGGAAAGAGGCGCAGGCCGCACTGGCGAAGACCCCGCCGAAACCCAAAGCCGTGATCCCCTCGCCCAGTCCCTGCCTGGCCCCGGTGATGAGCATCGCTGCGCCGAGTACGGCAAGGACTATGTAACCTGCAACGCTCAACAGCATCTCGAGCTCCAGCCGGTAGGCTATCCTTCGGCGCCTTAGTGACCACGTCAAGCTCCGTCCCGTTGCATCCATCTGCAGAAAATCCGCACTCAGTGCAAGCCGGCGCAGCTTCTTCGACGGCCAGCTCAAACGGGTGACATGGCGGATCAGCTCTGCAGGAACGGACGCGCCATATCCGTGCTGGATCACTTCCTCCAGCCACAAGTCGGAACTTTCCAGACTGTCAGTCCTCCAGAACTCCAGAAATTCTTTACGGCGTTGGCGGCGCGTCGCGATCAGGAAAAATATCCCTTTGGCCAAAGGTACCGCCGCGAGCCCGGCAATCACGGCCATCGTAATCAGATCCCCATCCTTCACTACGCTCGAAATCTCAGTGGCGTTCAACGTCATCTTCTTTGAGTACTCGCATCCTGTACAAGCAACCATCTTCGCCTGAGGGAATCGCAAAGACTGAGACAGAGTTCGATTCGCCACATCGCCCCGACTCCACCAGTGTTGCCCCAACGCCCGGCCGAAGTGGAGTAGCGAAGCGGTTTAGCACCGATCCTCAATGACAACGAGAGTGGTCGTGAAAGCGCTTCGGCAAAGAACAGTTCCTCGGCGTCCGCAGGCCGGCATGGCCGTCGAGGAACTCAGCGCCCGCGTAACGATTCTGTCGTGTAACGCATTTCATTCTTGCACCCTCCCCGCCCACGACCCGCCTCACGCTATGACGGAACAGTTGCGCCGATAGCCAACCCATCCCGCTGGCCCTTCTCCAGAAGCATCACCCCTCCCTCACTCATTCAGCGCGAACGCCCGACGCCACTCGCGCGGGCTCACCTGGAACGCGCGGTTGAAACTCTGGCGGAACGACACGGCCGTGCGATACCCGGCTTGCTCCGCGACCTGATCGATGGACAGTGACGTCGATTCCAGCAGGTCCTTCGCGCGACGCAGCCGCTCGGCATCCAGCCAGGCACCCACCGTCATGCCCGTGGCCTTCTGGAAGCGTCGGGTAAAGGATCGCCGGCTCATGGCGACCCGTCCGGCAAGCTCATCCAGCGAATGATCCCGGCGCAGGTCTTCGCGGATGTAGTCCAGCAACCGGCTGAGCAGTGCATCCTGCGGTGAATCCGCCAGGGGTTGGTCGATGTACTGGGACTGGCCCCCTTCGCGATGCGGCGGCAGGACCATGATGCGCGCTATGCGGTTGGCCTCGCGGGCACCACAGAGTTTCCTGACCAGATACATGCAGCAATCCAGTGCAGCACCGGTTCCGGCCGACGTCACGATGCGGTCTTCATCGACATAGAGCGCGTTCATGTCCAGGCTGATCGTCGGGAAACGTCCGTGGAAATCGCTCTCTGCCAGCCAATGCGTGGCGGCCGAATGCCCGTCCAGCAAACCCGCGTAAGCCAGTGCATAAGCGCCGTAGCACAGACCCACGACATGGGCGCCGCGTCGGTGCGCAGCGATCAGCTTGGCGCGCAGTGCACCGCTGGGCGCCTCATCCAGATCATTCCAGCCGGGGATGATCACCACTTCGGCCTGGTCGAGCAGCTCAAGACCCCCGTGAGGGGTCACTGCCACCTGCCCGCCCGACAACGTGACCCCTTGACGCTCGGAAGCGATACGAAGCTGGAACAGCGACCGGCTGCCCGCTTCGATGTCGAAGATCATGAGGGGTACGGAAAGATGGAAGGCACTCACGCCCTCCGGCGCGACCACGACTACCGGGATGGGCGCTGTTTCCTGCTGGGCTGAACGGTCAGTGGTCATGGCCCGAATCCATCGATGTTGGTCTCTCAGGCCAGTATTCACAGGTTCCTTCGGGCGTCAATCTAGGCGTCATCCATCCAATCGGAGACACGCACATGAAATCGACCTCGCTCGCCCTGGGGGCGCTGTTGGCACTCGGTCTCGCCACCGGTGCCAACGCGGCAGACGACCCTGCCACGACCACGTCCATCCAACAGATCCGCAACGCCACGGCCAGGATCACCTATGGCGATACGGTGTTGCTGGTGGACCCCATGCTCGCTGCCAAAGGCGCCTATCCCGGCTTCCCGGACACCTATCGCAGCGAACTACGCAATCCGACGGTCGAGCTCCCGTTCGATGTCGGCCAGGTGCTGAAGGACGTGGACGCCGTGCTGCTGACCCACACGCATCTGGATCACTGGGATCCCGCCGCGGAAACGCTCATCCCGCGCCAGATGCCTATGTTCGTACAGCACGAAGCAGACGCTGCCCTGCTCCGCGCCAAGGGCTTCGCCGACGTGCGCATCCTTCCCGCACACACCACGTTCGGCGGAGTGAGCATCACCCGCGTCGCTGCCCAGCACGGCTCTGCGGATATGTTCAAGGTCGAGCCGCTGGCTGCGCTGCTCGGCAGCGTCACCGGCTTCGTGTTCCAGAAATCCGGCCAACCGACCATCTACCTCGCCGGCGACACCGTGTGGACCGGAGACGTACAGGATGCGATCAAGCGCCACACCCCGGACGTCATCGTGCTCAACACCGGCGATGCGCGGGTGAAGGGTTTCGATACCGGCATCATCATGGGCGTGGACGATACCTCTCGTGTCCACGCGCTCGCGCCGAAGGCGAAGATCGTGGCGGTCCACATGGATGCGGTGAACCACATGACCGTCTCCCGTGCTGACCTGCGTCGTTATGTGGATGACAAGGCAATCCAGGACAGCGTGCTGATTCCTGAAGATGGCGAAACCCTGACTTTCTGAAGGAATAATGATGAGAACCGCACTGATTGTTGTCGATATCCAGAATGACTATTTTGCTGGCGGCCGCTTCACGCTGGAGAACAGCGAGCCGGCCCTGGCGGCGTCGCTGGAGGCCATCGCAAAGGCCAGGCAAGCCGGCGAGGTGGTCGTGGGAATCCAGCACATCGCGCCGGACGACGGTCCGTTCATGGCGCGCGGAACCGCAGGCGCCGACCTGCATCCGGGGTTCAGCCGAGATACGTGTAAAAATGCCCCATAGAATCCGATTTCTTTTGTGGAATCATGTGGTTGCCGGATAAAAAACGCTTCGTGGTCTCTACTCACGACCACGGCCCTTCCCGGCGGATGCCGTGTCGGCAACTGCCTGTTCGGGTTTCAGCTGCGCCAATAACTGCTCCAGTGTTTCCAGACGCACACCTGCGCGCAAGGCGTCGGCTTCGGCTTGCTCGCGACGTTCCCGTTCCTTGGTCGCTTCGGCACGAGCGCTGGTCAGTTCGACCCGCGCAGCCTCTAAGGCCTGTACGTCTTTGGCCCACCGTTCCTGCAGCGCCTGATGCTCTGCAGCCGTCAGCCGCAAGGCATCCAGTTCCTTCTGCTGGGCCTCGATGCCGCGGCGGGCATCGGCCAGTTCTCGCTCCAGGCGCCCGTGGCGCTCCAACCACTGGCTGTTATCGCGATTGAGTTGCAGCAACTCGTGGTTCTTGGCGGTCAGCGCCTCGTTGGCCTGGCGCAGCGTGACTTGTAATTCCTGCACCTGGTGCTCGTGGCGACGCTGTTCCTGTTCGCGCTGCTCCTTCATCGAGGTCCGGAAATGCTCCAGCGCCTCACGGGCGTGGGCATGCTTCTCTTCCAGCGATTTCGCATGGGCTTCGTGCTCGGCCACACGGGCGCTCAGGCCGGCGATGCGTTCGCTGAGCTGGGCGATTTCCGTCACCCGCTCCGCTAAGGACTGCTGGGCCGAAGCGTGGGCGGTCCGCTCCTCGTGCAGCGCCGCTTCGGTTCGCTGCAACTGATTGCTCAAGGCGCTCGCTTCCTGCCGAGCCTGTTCCAGCGCATCGCTGCGCTGCTGCAACTGCGCGGCAGAGCGCTGCTGAGCCTCGGTGGCGACGGCCTCCGCCTCTTCGTGCAGGCGGGCCGCAAGCCGGCCGACCAGATCCTGCAACGCGTCGCTGACGGCGACCTTGGCGCCGAGACCTTGCCCTTCCTCTTCCTCCAGTTCCTTGAGGTAGCGGTGGATCGTCGTCTTGGAACCGGTGTTGCCCAGCGCCACACGAACCGCATCCACCGACGGATGCTTGCCCTGCGCCCGCAACGCATCGCGGGCCTTCTGCACGTCGCTCTTGTATAAGCCGCCTCGGGCCATAACCGCCTCTCCGGACTATTCTGTAATGTATTACATACCACGTAATTACATACCGTGTAAATTACACAATCGGCGCTAATGAGCATGTAATTACACGCGGGATAATATTGGTTTATCCCGCCTAACCTGCCCGAACCGGTGGATGGGCTGCGGAGGATGGTACGAAACGGTCGTCTAGGGCCACCCACGCTGGCATGACCACTGCAGTCCAAAGCGGCCACCGGCAACACGCAAATACCACTGAGCGCGGTCCAGAATGTGTGCCCAAAGACGGCTAGGGCAGCACCGTGGAACGGCTGGAGCCAGCAACTCAGAACTGGAGATCAACCATGAACGATCACAAGAGAGAGGTCGCTAAGTTCTTCTGTGGGTTTGAGAGCTTTCATACGCTCCTCCACGCCTATTTGTGGGTCTCGGGTACCACGTTTTCAGTCTTCGGAATCACGGCGACTCCAACCTGGAGCGCAGGCGGCACGATCCTGAACGGTGCTATTGCCATCATTCTCGGTCTCTACGGATGGAGGCGGCGGAAGTTGGCATGACGCTACGGCGAGCCAAGCGAAGGAAGCACTATGCAAACAGCTCCCGCGTAATCAGAAAGATGGCCCATGTGTAGCCCAAGAATGTTGGAAGCACCGTCAGTACGAAGCCGAAGCCTCGGCCTGGTGCGCCCCTTTCATAGCCGAGGAAAAACGTCACTCGTCCTATGCCAAAAAGCACCGTGGCACTGACAAGTAGCGAAAGCGCTGGCGCTGCAAGCACCGTGACCAGTGCTAGATACGCGCCGCTGGCCAACACGGCTTGCTCCAGACTGTTCTGCAAGAACGCGATCCGGATCGCCAGGCGCGGACTGGGCGGACCGTATGCCGAGCCCCGAATGTCCTGGGCCGACCGACGCCGTCCCCGGGAAACCGCCCCGACGCCCACCGCCACCCAAATCAGTAGGAATATTTGCAGGCGAGCCCAGAACACGAACCGGTCGGTCAGCGCTTCGGGAAAATTGAAGTAGCGCGGCAGCAGTAAATAGCCCGCGAACAGTCCGACGAAACAGACAAGCACGCCCAACCCTGCCACCTTGAACAAGCCTCGGCGCTGGCCGGCCAGATCAACGGGCGCGCCGGGTTTCGATTTGTCGGAAGTCTTTGTGTTCATGAGATGCCTCCGTTTCGCCAGTGGCGTGGCGGAAGCGAATGGCTAGACGTGCAGCGCCCAATTGTCCACGGCCATCGCTGCCTCCTTGAGCGCCTCGGGCAAGGTGGGATGGGCATGGCAGCTGCGGGCGATGTCCTCAGCCGAACCACGGAACTCCATGGCGACGACCGCTTCATGGATCAGCGAGCCGGCCTCGGGACCAATGATGTGCACGCCCAACACCCGATCGGTCGTGGCATCGGCGAGCACCTTCACGAAGCCGTCAGTCTGCGCCTTGGCGCGAGCACGGCTATTGGCGCTGAACGGAAAGCGTCCGACCTTGTAGCTCACACCGTCCACCTTGAGTGCGTCTTCGGTCTGCCCCACGGAGGCGACTTCAGGCGCCGTGTAGACGACCGCCGGAATGGCGTCGTAGTTGACGTGTCCCGGCAGTCCGGCCAGTTGTTCGGCCAAGGCGACACCTTCCTCGGTGGCTTTGTGCGCCAGCATCGGACCGCCGATCACATCGCCAATGGCGTAAATGCCGTCCACATTCGTGCGCCAGTGCTCGTCAACCTGGATATAACCCTTCCGATCCCGTGTGATACCGATGGCGTCCAGTCCCAACCCGTCGGTAAAGGGCCGGCGTCCGATCGACACCAGCACATAGTCGGCGCGAATCTCCTCGCTCGGGCCGCCTTGGGCCGGTTCGGCCATCAAGACGATTTCATTGTCCTCGCTTCGCGCGCCCGTCACCTTCTGCGAAAGCCGGAATACGAAGCCCTGTTCCTCCAGCACCTTGTGCAAAGCTTGAGAAAGCTCGGTGTCCATTCCTGAAGTGATGCGATCGAGATATTCGATCACGGTGACGTTTGCTCCCAAGCGCCTCCAGACCGATCCCAGCTCCAGGCCGACGTAACCTGCGCCGATCACCACGAGATGCTTGGGCACTTCCGGCAAGGTCAATGCGCCGGTGGAAGAGACGATGCGTGCTTCATCGATCGGCACGCCGGGCAAGGTCGCGCTGTCGGAGCCGGTGGCGATGACGATGGAAGTGGCAGTCAGCGCCTGCGTAGCGCCGCTACTGTCGGTCAGGGTGACCTGTCCAGGCGCGGGTATCGATCCGGTGCCGACCAGGCGCGTGATCTTGTGCTTGCGCATGAGAAAGTCGATGCCATTGCCGAGCCCCGACACGACGTTGTCCTTATGCGCCATTAGCTTCGGCAGATTCAGCCGCAGACCCTCGAACTCGACGCCGTGTTCGGCGAACTCCGTGCGGGCGGCGATGAAGCGTTCGGAGGATTCGAGCAACGCCTTCGACGGAATGCAGCCGACGTTGAGGCAGGTACCGCCCAGCCGTTGGCGGCTCTCGATGCACGCGACGCGCAGCCCCAACTGGGCGGCACGAATGGCGGCGGGATAGCCGCCCGGGCCGCCGCCGATAATGACGATATCGTAGTGCTCGCTCATGCTCAGCTCCGAGTGGTGTTGTCTGAAGTACGACCCGACCCCAACACGCCGTGCAGCGCGATCGCGATGGCACCGAGCACGATGGCCGAATCGCTGAGGTTGAACGCCGGCCAGTAGTAATCGCGCCAGTGCCATTGGATGAAGTCCACCACATGGCCGCGCAGCGATCGGTCGATGACATTGCTCAGCGCGCCGCCGATTACCAAAGCGTAGGGCAACGCAACCTTGTAGGCGGAGCGCGGTGTCTGGTACAGCCAGTAGGCCAGCAACCCGCTGATACCCAGCGCCAGGATCCCAAACACCACTTGCTGCCAGCCGCCGGCATCGCTGAGGAAGCTGAAAGCCGCGCCGGTGTTGTAGCTGCGGTACCAGTTCCACACGCCCTCGATCACCGGAACCGCGGTGTGCTCGGGCAGCGTGGCCAGTACCCAGTACTTACTGGCCTGGTCCAGCGCAATCACCAGCGCGGAGACCGTCAACCAAATGAGGGCGTTGGGGATGGGAGCCGTGCGCTTGCGATCAGTGCTCATGCGGGCCCTCGTCGGCGGCTGGACGCTCGTTCCATGCGGCATGCGGCACGCACCAGCGCCGGCAACTGCCAGAAGTTGCGCGCCAGCAGAAGCACCGCGAGGCCGAGGTAGATCCACGCCATCGCGGTCAGCACGACGATCTCTCGTGCCGGGGTGGCCTGGTAGAAGAACGCGAGCCCCAACTGGGTCA
The DNA here is from genome assembly GCF_044901215.1 of Stenotrophomonas sp. NPDC078853. NCBI lineage: Bacteria > Pseudomonadati > Pseudomonadota > Gammaproteobacteria > Lysobacterales > Lysobacteraceae > Stenotrophomonas > Stenotrophomonas sp. NPDC078853. Next base: position 7,840 of record NZ_JBJDOQ010000021.1, read on the forward strand.
GGAACAGGACCGCCAGCGCGACGGCGCCCCAGACACTCAAGCGCAACTGCAGCAACAGCGCAAGGCCGAACAACGACTGCGCCGCGGTGAGGAAGAATTCTTCATGCTGGCGGGCATCCAGCGGCAGGCTCATCAGTTTTCCAGCGCCGATGCTCATCGCAATGGGCAACATGCCGACCAGCAAGGTCCACTGGTTGATCTTGTCACTGATCATCGTGGTCAGGCCGGCACGGGCGCGACCGCCGAGCACGAACAGGATCGCAATGGTCACCGCCGGCGCTTCGCTTGCCAGCGGCGCCAGCCATTGGATCAGCAGGAACTCGTCGATGCCCAGGCGGCGACCGGAGGCCACCAGCGACTCGGCGAACGGCTCGGCGGACAGCAGGATCACGGTGGCCGCAACAATGCTCATCCCCCCCATCACCGCCCAGCGGCGGGCGGGCGAGAAGGTGGCGATCACCGCGCCCGGGCCCGGCTCCTCGTCCTCTTCTTCCTCTTCGTTCTCGGCCCGCGATACACGCCACAGATAGGCACCGAACAACGCGCCCAGCACGATGAAGTCGAAGATTCCGATGCTGTTCTTGAGCACGATCACGAACGCGTACGCGCTGGCGGCCGCGAGGAAGACAATCTCGACCGAGTTATCCGCCTGCAACGTGATACCGCGCTGGCGCGAACGCCACCAGTGCAATCCGACCAGCAACGGCCAGGCCAGGCCGATCAGCAAGCGGTTGGCGCCGGTCATATTGGCGGCGGCATAAGCGACGTAGCCGGATGCCGGATCCTGTCCCGCGCGGTAGGCGTAGTAGAAATCCACCGCGTACTCGGGCAGCACGGTGATCAACGCGACCAACGCGAGCACGAAGCCAGTGGCGATGTACTTCTCGGCCGCTTCCGCCCCCCACGACAACAGGAATCCCGCCGCCAGGATCGCCAGGCCGAACAGTAAGGCGTCGCCGATGGTTCCAGCACTGTTGCCGCTGAGGCGCAGGAACAGCGCTGGCAGCACGGCCACTACAGCCACAGCCACGGGGACGATGAGTTCGCGGATGGCGTTGTGCGGTCGGGTCATTGCTTGCGGCTCCTATGGACGATGTCAATGAAGCGTGTCGTTATCTCTCACGTCTCGCCGTCGATGACGAACGCCTGTTCGACCGGACTGACGTAAACCGCCCCGGCCTCGGCGCGCCCTGTGCGGCCGACGCGGCGGAAGATCTCGACCGCACGCGCCACCTCGTCGTCCTCGCAGAACAGCTCCATCTGCATTTCGCTGATCACCTGATCGCCGAACTCGACCGAGTACTGCTGCTCGCGCGCACTCAGGGCGCGCAGCAGGCCTTTGACGTCGAACAGGGAGAGCCGCCGGAACCCGGCGGCCTCCAGTTCATGGATCAGGTCGGCGACCCGGTTGCGATGCACGAAGGCCTTGATTTGTTTCATCACGCGTTCTCCCTAGAGTTGCGCTCGGCGGCTTGGCGGTCGGAGCGATTCTCGAGCCATTCGTACAGCACGGGCAGCAGCACCAGCGTCAACAGGGTCGAGCTGATCAGTCCGCCGACCACCACGGTGGCCAACGGCCGTTGGGTCTCGGCACCCACACCGCTGGAGAGCAACATTGGCACCAAGCCGAGGATCGCGACGCTCGCGGTCATCAACACCGGCCGCAATCGCAGGGCCGTGCCCTGCACGACCGCGTCGCGCACCGACAGGCCCTTCCCGCGCAATTCGTTGAGGAAGCTCACCAGCACGATGCCGTTGAGCATGGCCACGCCGAAGACCGCGATAAACCCGATGGCCGACGGTACCGACAGGTATTGACCGGTAATGAACAGCGCAAGCAGTCCGCCGATGGTGGCGAACGGCACGTTGGCGATGATCAAGGTCGCGTACTTGACGGAATTGAACGCGGTATAGAGTAGCACGAAGATGAAGAAGATCGTGACCGGCACGATCAACGCTAGCTTGGCCAAAGCGCGTTGCTGGTTCTCGAACGCGCCGCCCCACTCGATCCAGTAGCCGGCGGGCAGCTGCACCTGTTGCTTGATCGCCGCCTGCGCGTCCTTTACAAAGCCGTCGACATCGCGGCCGCGCACGTCCATCTGGATCACCGCGTAGCGCTGCAACTGCTCGCGCCGGACGAACGAGTAGCCTTCGGCCACGCTGACCTCCGCCACCCGTGCCAACGGCACGATTGCGCCGGAGGCAGTGCGCAGCGGAATCTGTCGTACCGCCTCCACCGACGTACGTGCGGACTCGTCCAGTCGCACGGCGATGTCGAAGCGCTTGACGCCGTCCAGCAGCACACTGACCGGTTCGCCACCCAGACCATTGCGCACGATGGTCAGCACTTCCTCGGCGTTCATCCCGTACAGCGCCAGCTCGTCGCGGTTGACTGCGATCCGGATTTGCGGCTTGCCGATGTTGGCTTCCAGCGACAGATCGGCCACTCCCGGCACCCCCTGCAGTACCTGCTTGATGCGGCCGCTCAGCTGGTCGAGCTGTGTTAGGTCCTCGCCGTAAAGCTTCAGGGCCAGCGTGGCACGCACGCCGGAGATCAACTCTTCCACGCGCATCTGGATCGGCTGGGTGTAGCTCGGCACGACATTGGGCACCGCCTCCTCCAGCGTCTCCTGCATCGCGGCTTCGAGTTGCTTGATGTCGCGTCCCGACGTCCACTCGTCCTCCGGTTTAAGGGCGGTGTAGATCTCCATGTAGTTGACGTCGGCGGTTTCGCCCTTCTCGGCACGGCCAATCATCGCCAAGGTCGTCTCGACCTCCGGAAACTTCTTGAACGCCGCGGCGATGGTGTTGCTGGTCCGGATCGACTCGTCGAGCGAGGTCGACGGGATGCCGGTCACGCGCCACATGATCGAGCCTTCCTGCAACTGCGGCATGAACTCCTTGCCGAGGAACGGGAACAACGCCAGGCTCGCCACCAGCGCGACCACCGCGCTGATCACCACTACCTTTTTCTTCGCTAGTGCCTTGTCCAGCAGCGGCCGGTAGACGCGCTTGATACGTGCGACGAGCCAGGTGTCACGCTCCGGTTTGGGCTTGAGGATCATCGATGCCAGTACCGGGATCAGGGTCAGGCTGAGGATCAACGAGCCGGCCATCGCGAAGGCGATGTTGAACGCCATCGGCTTGAACATCTTGCCTTCCAGACCTTCCAGCGCGAACAGCGGCAGGAACACGACGATAATGATGATGATGGCGAAGGCGATCGGGTTGGCCACCTCCCGCGCCGCCGCCAGTACCGCGGCGGTCTTGTCGACCTTTTCGCCGTGCTCTAATCGCTCGGCCATGATCCGGAACGCGTTCTCGACCATCACTACCGCGCCGTCGACCATCATGCCGATGCCGATCGCCAAACCGGCCAGCGACATCAGGTTGGCCGACAACCCGGCCTGGCCCATGCCGATAAAGGCAATCAGCATTGCCAGCGGCAGGGTGATGACGACAACTACCGCCGAGCGCAGATCGCCCAGGAACAAGAACAAGATGATCGCCACCAGGATCGAGCCTTCGATCAGCGCCCGCACGGCAGTTCCAACGGCCTTGTTGACCAGATCCGTGCGTTCATACATCGGCTTGAGCACCATGCCCTTGGGCAAGGCAGCGCGGGCGGTGTCGATCTTCGCCTTCACCGCCTCGACCACGTTCTTCGCGTTCTCGCCGATGCGGGCCAGCGCCTGGCCCATTACCACTTCCTGACCGTCGCGGGTGACGGCGCCGAACCGTGGCGCCGGAGCTTCCACCACCGTGGCCACGTCACGCAGGTAGACCGGCACGCCGTCCTCGGACTTGAGCACGATCGCACCAATATCGGCCGTCGACTTGAGCAGGCCCAAGCCGCGCACCAGGAATTGCTCGCGGCCCACGTCCATAACGTTACCGCCAACCTGGCCGTTGTTGGCCGGCAGTGCGTTGATCACGTCGGCGAAGCCCAGGCCGCGGGCATACAGGCGTTGCGGATCGATCTGCACCTGGTACTGGCGTTCGCCGCCGCCCCAGGAGGTGACGTCATCGACGCCGGGCGCCGTGCGCAGGATCAGGCGCACCGTCCACTCCTGCCAGGTGCGCAGGTCCATGTCGCTGATCTGGTCCTTGCTGACACCGGGGGCGCGCTCGACGGTGTACCAGTACACCTGACCCAGACCCGAGGTGTTCGGGCCCATGCCCGGCTTGCCATAGCCTTCGGGTAGCCGGTCCCCGATCTCCTGCAACCGCTCATTGACCAACTGGCGGGCGAAGTAAATGTCCATGTCGTCCTTGAAGTACACGGAGACATAGGACAAACCGAACAGACTGACCGAGCGGATTTCCTGCACCTTCGGCAAGCCGGCGAGCGCGGATTCGACCGGCGTTGTCAGCAGTTGCTCGACGTCTTCCGCCGCCAGCCCGGGCGATTCGGTATAGACGTTGACCTGCACCGGAGTGACATCGGGGAACGCATCGATGGGGACGTTGCGCACCGCGCTGAGGCCAAGGAAGGCCACCACTGCGAATATGATCAACACTAGGAACTTGTAACGCAGGGAGAGTTCGACCAGGCGATTCAGCATGGCAGGTCACTCCACATCGCAGGAGGAGCCAGGCTCATTCTTCTTCTCCCAACTGCGACTTGAGCATCTGCGACTTGATCGCGAATGCGCCTTTTACCGCTACCACATCACCGGACTTCAACCCCTCGCGAATGACCGTGCGATCGCCGATCACTTCGCCGGCGCGCACCGTCACCGGTTCGAGCGCGCTTTCACGGTTGCGTCGGAAGACCACGGTGTCGCCCTGGAACTGCACCAGAGCTTCATTGGGCACCGACAGCGTGGTGGCGCTGGCGCGGCCGGAAACCGACTCGAAGAACACGTCAACGAAATCCCCGCCGTGCAGGCGGTCGCCCTCGTTTGATACCTCGATGCGCACCACAGCGTTGCGGCTGGCGTCCGAGGTTCGGTGCGCGGGGTGTTGCACGATGCCGATCAGGCGCTCGCCTGCGAACACGATGGTCGCCTCCGATCCCGGCACCACACGCGACACCGTGCCGGAGGGCAGTTTGGCGTCGACCCAGACCCATGACTCGTCGACTAGACGGAACAACGCTTTACCCGGTTCGATGCGCTCGCCGACGACGAAGGCGTCTTCGGTGATGCGGCCCGCGTGCGGCGCGGTCAACGTGAACTGGCCGTTGACGCCGCCCGAGGCGGTGCCGGGCAGGCCATAGGCCTGTGCCTTGGCCCGGGCCCTATCGACTGCCACCTTGGCCTCGCTGATGCGACGACCTGCCACGGCTTCGCGACCAAGCGCCGAAACCCGGCGCCATTCCTGTTCGGCGATGCGCAACTCGGCTTGGGCGTCGGACACCTCGACGCTCGCCAGCGTTACCAGCGGTGCGCCGGCGCGGACCTCATCGCCGAGCTTGGCATGGCGGCGCACGACCAGGGCCTCGATACGGGGCGTGATCAGCGTGGTGCCATAGGCATCGTCGACCACTTCACCGGGCGCCCGCAGTTCTTCGCTGAGTGCGGTCGTCTGGATGGCTTGCAACTCGATGCCCGCGGCCTTGAGGGCCGCGGCGTCCATCTTCAGCGGAGCCCCGACTTCGGCTTCCTCACCAGCGCTGTCGGCGTCGGCGTGTTCGGTCTCGGCCGATTCGGCGGCGGGCGTCTGGGCGGGCTTGCCTTCAGGCGATTTGCTGCAGCCGGTCAACACCAGCAACAGTGACACGGTGAGCAGGGACATCAGTCGGAACGGAACCATCGAATTCTCTCTCATGGGGTGCCCTCCAGGCCGGCCCAGCGTTCGAGCTGGCCGGTGGCGGCAAGGTAATCGGCGTAGGAGCGCCACAGACGCGCTTCGAGTTCGGCGCCGGCGAGTTGCGTATCCACGGTCTGCTTGAGCTGTTGCAGGTAGTCGGCGGTGGACAGCTCGCCTTCGCGCCACAGCCGTTCCAGCAACGTGGTGCGGCGCTCGACGTCGGTGCCGCGGCTGGCCTGCCAGCGGGTCCAGCTCGATTGCGCCGCGGCATAACTGTCGATCGCGCGGCGTCGGTCGGCTTCCAGCTCGAGGCGGACGCGTTCGGCATCGGCGGTCGCCGCGTCCGCCTCAGCCTGCGCGGCAACGACTTCAGCGCGGTAGGAGTTGCGCACGAACAACGGGACGGTCAGGGTGACTCCGTACACGTTTTCGCTGGGGCCGCCGGAATCGTATTGCTTGCGGCCGCCGTAGGCGCCCAGCGTGGGATCGGCGATGCGATCGCGTCGGGCCACGGTGACGTCGCGTTCGGCCGCCAACGCGGTGGCTTGGGCGACCTGCCAGTCCGCTAGTTGGTCGATGCCGAGGTCCGCCCTGATCGGCGGCGACAAGGTTGCGGAGGGAAGCACGAGGTTCGCAAGCAGTTCGGGTGAACCACCCGCGGCACGAAATCGTGCTTCGGCCTCGACCTGCTCGGCAATCAGTTGTGCTTGTTCGGCCTGCGCCTCGTCCTGAGCCAGCAGCGCCAGGTCCCGTTCCAGGCCGGAGATGTCGTCCGCGGCGAACTGTTTTTGCGCCAACTCGGCGAAGCGGCTCATCAACACCAGCCGCTTTTCGCCGGTGCGCACGCGTGCGGTGGCGGTCTGCAGCGCGGCCCAACTGCCGAACCACTGCTTGGCGAAATCGCGGCGATGCAGCCGAGCTTCGGCCGTGGCTAGATCGACGCGGGCGGCGGCGGCATCGCGGCGCACGCGGCGCTTGCCGCTGAGATCCAGGGTGAGATTCAGCCCGGCAGTAGAGGTCCGCTCCGAGCCTTCGTCCTCGGACGCCAATTCCAGTTCCGGGTTGTGGAGCGGTTGCCGGGCCGCGTCGAGGCGAGCCCGGGCGGCGGCTAGCTGTGCTTCGGTCGCCCGATAGGCGGGGTGGTGCTGCCAGGCCGACTGCAACGCCTCGCGAATGGCGGGCGGTGCCGCTGGCGCGGAGGAATCGGCCGCAGCGGCCGGCATCGATAGTGCCAGGGCCAACGCCATGGCGCAGGCCAACCGCACGGCAAAACGCCGTCGCGGTAAACGAACAAAGTGCATGGAGAATCCTCTGAGTCGACGACATGCCAACGGCCGGATTACCGAAGGCGAAACGCGGTCACTCAGGCGATCGGTGGCCTCAATTCCAGACGCAGATAGGTGCTGGGTGGTAGGCCGGACCGATAGCCGGCAGCGCGATCCGGCGGGATCGGGACGACTACGAGAACCGGGTTCGTCGGCAGCGCCGTCGCATGGTGGCAGCCACAATGGCTGCACGTGCCGGCAGGGGGGAACGAAGTCTTGGAAAGATCGCCCGCGTTTGTGTCCGTCGCTTGCACAATGACCCCATGCGTGCCACTGATACCGAAGTTTGACTCGGCGAAGTCGTTCTTCGCGCAGGCGGCGGCCGCACCGACTTTCAGGGCAAAGATCAGCAGCACCAGCACCGCCAAGCGCGTGGAAGCGCGCAGGCGGGCAAGCATCGTGGTGCGGTCAGGTCGGGACGACATAGCGATCAACGATACCGGGCGTCAGTGACGTTATGAAATTTCATGCGGCCCAGCGGCGCAGTTCGGGTGGAATGGGGGCGCTTCGAAAGGCGCCCATCGTGGTGCCGCCGGTGTTGCCGCGCGGCATCCACAGCCAGGTGAACAACCCCGCTGCAACGATACGCAGCAGTTGCCCGACGATCTCCCCACCATCCCGATACAGGACTGCCCAGCGCAGGAAGGCGATGTGGCTGCGGAGGTGGGCCCAAGTGTGCGGCTGGCCGAGCACGTGCGCTTGCTCGAACAGGGCGTACGCCTTCGCCTTGTCGCCCGATAGCAGCGCCGCATACCCGCGCGCCAGATAAACGTCGAACGCGTGCGCACGTTTCGCTTGACCAGGCTGCACGAACGGCCAGGCGAGTTGACGACTGTAATCGACTGGCATGGTCTCCTCCCGCAAGCCGACGTCGTCGGCGCGCACCGGTTCCGGACGGTCGAGGAAGGTGCCGAACAGGCGGTCCCAGACCATGAAGAATTCACCAAAGTTGACCTGCGCGTCCTCGTACTCGCGCTTGTGGTGCCAGCGATGCACCTCGGCCACGCCGAGCCAGCGCCGCAGTGGACCGACGCGGTAATCCAGGTTGGCGTGCTGGAACGCCAACTGGACGCTCAACAGCGTAAGCCACGCGCTCAGGATGTGCGGCGGCGCGCCCAAGGCGACCGTCACCAGCAAGCCGGGACCGGCCATCAGTAACGCGCTGAGTGGATGGCGGCGTTCACCATTGAGCCAATATAGCCGCTCGGCGCTGTGATGGATGGCATGCAGGCGCCACGCCCACGGCGCGTGGTGACTGAAGCGGTGCATGGCGTACAGGGCCACGTCGATGATCGCGCCGGCCAGCAGCAACTGCGTCCAAAGCGGCCAGGTCGTCGGCCACAGGGTCAGCACCGGCAGTGCACCTCGCAGCGCGTGCAAGGCATAGGCCGTCCCGGCCAGAAGCCCGAGATTGAAGAGGCCATGAAAGAAGTCGGCCCGCAGATCGCCGTGATCGCGCAGCCAGTCGCGCTCGTAGGGTTGGATGCGTTCCAGCAACGCCACGGCGGCAATGCCGAGCGCAGCGATCACCGCCAGCATCGGCCAAGCGGGCAACGTCCCGTACAGCACGAGCCCGACGGCACCGAACGTGCTCGTCATGACGACGGGGTAGACGCCGTAGCGAATCAGCGTGGTAAGGCGCATCTGGACTTCCTCCTTGCTTCCAACCCAACAAAAGGCGTCTCGGTCATTGGCGCAGCAACCGCAACCCGTTGAACACCACCAGCAAGCTGGCGCCCATGTCGGCAAACACCGCCATCCACATGGTGGCCTGCCCGGTAAAAGTAAGCACCAGGAAGATTGCCTTGATGCCCAACGCCAGCACGATGTTCTGCATCAACACGCTTGCCGTGGCGCGCGAGAGGCGCACGAAGGTGGGGACCTTGCGCAGGTCATCGTCCATCAGGGCCACGTCGGCCGTCTCGATAGCGGTATCGGTGCCGGCAGCGCCCATCGCGAACCCGATGTCCGCCTGTGCGAGCGCCGGCGCATCGTTGATGCCGTCGCCCACCATGCCCACCGTCCCGGCCCGGGCCAATTGCTCGACCTCGCGTTGCTTGTCTTCCGGCAGCAGATTGCCTTGGGCACGATCGATACCGACTTGCGCGGCAATGGCTTGGGCGGTGTGCGGATTGTCGCCAGTCAGCATCAGGGTCTTGACGCCCAGGGCATGCAGTTCGGCGATCGCTTGGCGACTGCTGTCCTTGACGGTGTCGGCCACGGCGAACAGCGCATGCACGCGACTGTCTCCGATCAGCATCACCACGGTCTTGCCCTCGGCTTCCAGCATCGAGAGGCGGCGCTCCAACTCCGGCGAGCTGACGCCCAGTTCTTCCATCAATCGGCGATTGCCCAAGTGGTAGGCCACGCCATCGATCTGACCTCGCACGCCGCGACCCGGCAGCGCGGCGAAGTCGCTGACCGCTTGCAGCACTACGCCGTCGGCCTGCGCGGCCAGCGCGACCGCCTTCGATACCGGATGGTCGGAGCGCGCAGCCAGACTGGCCGCCCATTCCCGCGCGGCGGTCGGCACCGCTTCGTTCCAGGTCAGGAAATCCGTCTGCACCGGCTTGCCGTGGGTGAGCGTGCCGGTCTTGTCGAGGGCGAGCCATTGCAGCTTGCGCCCGCCTTCGAGGTAGACCCCGCCCTTGATGAGGATGCCGTGGCGAGCGGCGGCGGCGAGACCGCTGACGATGCTCACCGGGGTCGAGATGACCAGTGCACAGGGACAGGCGATCACCAGGAGCACCAGGGCCTTGTAGACCCAATCGAGCCACGGCCCGCCGACCACCAGCGGCGGCACGATGGCCACGGCAAGCGCAACCGCGAATACGGCCGGGGTGTACCAGCGGGCGAACTGATCGACAAAGCGTTGCGTGGGTGCGCGACTGCCTTGTGCGGCCTCCACCGCATGAATAATGCGAGCCAGTGTGGAGTTGCTCGCGGTGGCGGTCACGCGGAACTCGAACGAACCGGATTCGTTGATGGTGCCGGCAAAGACCGGATCGCCCGGGGCCTTTTCCACTGGCAGGCTCTCACCGGTGATCGGTGCCTGGTTGACGGTGGAACGTCCCTCCAGCACTTCGCCATCGAGCGCAAGCCGTTCGCCCGGTTTGACGCGCACCCGGCTGCCGATCATGACGTGCTTGGCATCCATCTCCTGCCACGTGCCATCGGTTTGCTGCACCGTGGCCCGTTCCGGCGCGAGGTCCAGCAGCCCGCGAATGGCGTTGCGGGCACGGTCCAGGGACTTGGCCTCGATCACTTCGGCCAGCGCAAACAACACCATCACCATCGCCGCTTCGGGCCAGTGCCCGATGAGCATGGCGCCGGTGACCGCAATCGACATCAACGCATTCATGTTGAGGTTGCGGTGGCGCAGCGCGATCCAGCCCTTCTTGTAGGTCGGCAGGCCACCCGTCAGGATCGCCACCAGGGCCAACGCCATAACGGACCAGTGATTGCCGTTGTTGAGCCAATAGATCGCTTCGGCGGCGATGGCAGCCACCGCGGAAATCGCCAACGGCCACCATTTCGTTGGGGTCGGCGCCGCCGGCGCCACGGCACCGGCGCCCTCCATGACGTGTGCTTCAAAATCGAGCGTCCTCAGCGCCGCCAGCACCTGGGGCAAGGCATCGGGCGTATGGCGGACCTGCAAGGTGCGTTGCACCAGATTGAAATCGAGATTCGACACCCCCGGCACCGTCCCAAGCTTGGCCCGGATCAAGGCTTCCTCGGTCGGGCAATCCATCTTGGCGATGGCCAGCGTCGTTGACTGGTCAGTCGGCGCCCCTTGAACAAGCACCGCACGCATGCCGATCGCGGCCAAGGCCTGTTCCACGGGCGTCAGCGACGGCAAGGCGTGGTGCACCGTCAGCAATCGCTGCACCAGATTGAAGTCCAAGCGCTCTACGCCCGGTACGCCTGACAGCTTGTTGCGAATCAAGGCCTCCTCAGTCGGACAGTCCATGTTCTCGATGCGGTAAACCGTCGAGGCGGGCGTGCGAAGGTGCGCCTCGGGGGCCGCCGCTGCGGCCGAACAACCACAGGTTTTGGAGTCTGCTTGGCTCATGGGGGCTTAGTCCTTGGTCGTCCGCACCGAGGCGGGCGAGCGCATGTTGAAGAGGAAGCCGATCACAGCAACGACGGCCACGGCCAACTGGGCCAACAGCGATTGCCAGGAGGGATAGACGCCCAGCCATTCGATGCGCGGGGCCGCCACCAGGGCCTGCGCGATCCAGCCCGCCTCCTGCAGGGCCGCGACGCCTTTGCCGACCAGGACCACGGCCAGCACCGCGATCAGGATCGAACTGGCAGAGAAGAACTGGCCGATCGGCAGCCGCTTGCTCATGCGCAACATCCAATAGGCCACCCCGGCCAGGACCAGGGCACCGGCCAGCAGGCCGCCCAAGATCGCGCCGGAGGCCTGTTCACTCCACATGGCGATGAAGAACAGGATCGTCTCGAACACTTCGCGGTAGACGGCGATGAAGGCGAGCGAAAACAGGAACAGGGCCGACCGCCGGGTCAGCGCGGCCGACATCTTGGCGTGCAGGTACTGCTGCCAGCGCCCGGCCAGGCTCTTCTGGTGCATCCAGATACCCACACTCAATAGGACCACCGCGGCAAACAGCGCGGACACGCCTTCGGTGACTTCGCGATTGGCGCCGCTAATGTCCACCAGATGCGTGGCAACGGCCCAGGTCAGCACGCCCGCCAGCAATGCACCGACCCAACCGGCATGGACGTAGGGCAGCACTTCGCGCCGCTCGGCCTTGCGCAGGAACGCAATCATGCCCACGACGATCAGCAGCGCTTCCAGTCCCTCACGCAGCAGGATGATAAAGCTACCCAGGAAGGCTGTGGTTGTATCGGTGTGGGACGTTTGCAGTACCGCTTCAGCGCGATCGAACAAGCCGGTGATCTCCGCCGCCGTGGCGGTCACCTCGGCGGCCGGCGCACGGCGCCCCAACGCGTCGCGGAATCGGGCCATACCCGCTTCGATCTGGCGCATCAGAGCACGATCGCGGCTGGCCAAGGTCGGCTCCACCGGCTCCACACCGTCCAGGTAAGACGACAAAGCCAGTGTCTTGGCGTGCACTGCATCGCCGGCCGCATAGGCTTGCAAGCTGTCCGCCAGGCGTTGCCGCGCGAGTGCGAACGGGCTAGCCCCGACAGCGGCATGCGGCACCGCTTCAGCCGGGTGAGCACGCAAATACGCGGTGATCGCCTGCGCCTGTGCCACCGCCAACGTCTGGCCCAACTCGGCCTCGCTCGAACCGGACAGGGCGGCCAATGTCGGGAGCGCCTGATGCAGCTTCGGATCCTCTCGCCACAGGATTTCGCCGCGGCTGCGCGCCGCGTCGTCGTAGGCAAATCCCCCAACGTAGAAGGCCAGTGCCCAGCGGTCGGCTTCGGACAGATGGGCAAAGCTGGTCATGGCCGTGCCGTTCAAACCCTGCGAGATCACCTGATACAGCGCCAGGGGACTGCGCTGTGCTGCACGCTCCGCGTCGGTGAATGCGATCGGCCGCGGCGTGAGGCTAGCGGCTATGGGGCCATCTCCGCGGCCCTGGGCCCCGTGACATCCGGCGCACTGCTGGGCGTAAAGCGGGGCCGCGCTGGCCACGTCCGGCGGGGTCGTCGGTGCCGCCTCGATGCGGTAAACCGTCAGCAATTCGGCGGCCAGTGCATGCGCAGTTTTCGCGATGACTTCCGGTTCGGCGCGGGCGGCGACCGCCGCCTGCAGCCGCTCGGCCGAACTCACCAGCGCAGCTTGCTGCGGCGTCGCCGGGAGGCCGGCCACTTTCGTGCGCACCGTGGCCGCGAACTCCTGCATCTCGCTGTACTCACCCGGTTCGACCACTTGGCCGCCGCGCACGGCCCCGGCGTAATCCACGGCGATGTAATCGAGCAGCTGCCAGGCCTGCCGGGCTTCCGCCTGCGGGTCCGCCGCCCCGGCGACGCCGGCACTGAGCGCGATGATCAGGAGGGCGAGCGCGCAGTGACGCAGGACTTTCATCGAAAAAAAGGGCATTGCATGCGACCAGATGGGAGCCCATGGCGGCCAAGCGGCCAGGGCGTGGAATTTCGGAGGCCTCCAGTTTAGAGTCTGTACCTACTACAGAGTCAAGTAATGCGAATGACAATCAGTGACGCTGCCGCCGCCAGCGGCTGCCACTTCGAAACGATCCGCTATTACGAACGCGTCGGCCTGCTGCCCCGGCCCGGACGGACGCGCAACGGCTACCGCCAGTACACGCCGGCCGACGTGGAGCGCCTGCGCTTCGTCACGCGTGGCCGCGACTTGGGTTTCAGCCTGGAGGAGATCCGCAGCCTGCTGCAGCTGGCCGAGGATCCGGCGCTGTCCTGCGCCGAGGTCGACCGGCTGGCGCGCGAACACCTGGACGATATCCAGACCAGGATTCGGGATTTGCAGCGGATGGCCAGCGAACTGGAGCGCACCATCGGCAGTTGCCGTGTCGGCCAGCGCGGGCAATGCACGATCCTGGAAACGCTGCGGCGATTCCCCGACCATTCCTCCCCCTGACGCCGATGACCACGCCACTTCGACTCGCGCTGGCGCAGTTCGATTTTCCCGTCGGCGATCTGATCGGGAATGCCGACCGGATCACGGCCTATATCGCCGAGGCCCGCGATATCCATGGCGCCGATCTGGTGGTGTTTCCGGAGCTCACGCTGAGTGGTTATCCGCCCGAGGACCTGCTACTGCGTCCCAGCTTCCTCGCCGAGTGCGAGGCGGCCGTCAGGCACGTCGCGGCGGCGGCCCGCGGCATCGTGGCGGTAGTCGGCTGGCCGGAAGCGGCCGGCGCCGTGGTCTATAACGCGGTCAGCGTCTTGCGCGATGGCGCTATCGCGACCACCTACCGCAAGCGCGACCTGCCCAATTACGCGGTGTTCGACGAGCGGCGTTACTTCGCCGTCGATCCCGACGGTAGCGCCTGCGTGTTCGAGGTAAAGGACGTTCCCATCGGGCTGCTGATTTGCCAGGACCTGTGGGGCCTGGAACCTCTCATTGAAACCGCGGCCGCCGGTGCGCAGTTGGTGCTGGTGCCCAATGCATCGCCCTTCGAGCGCGACAAGCACGCGGAACGCGATGCCTTGCTGGCCGAGCGCACGCGGGACACGGGCGTGGCGATCGCGTACGTGAATGTGGTTGGGGGGCAGGACGGCATCGTCTTCGATGGCGCCTCGCTGCTGGCCAACGCAGACGGCCACGTGCATCCAGCGGCCATCGCGTTCGAGCCGCATTGGCTGATCGCGGACTACGACGTCGAAAATCGCACTCTGCTACCGGTGTCGTGGCCGATCGAAGGCGACGAAAGCCGCGATGGCCTCGCTTGGCGGGCCGTGGTCCTGGGCACACGCGATTACTGCCGCAAGAATGGCTTTGACCGCGTTTGGGTCGGCCTATCGGGTGGCCTGGACTCGGCGGTCGTGCTCGCGATAGCGGTGGATGCGCTCGGCGCAGACCGCGTCACAGCCGTGCGTCTGCCGTCGCGCTACACCGCCGCGGTGTCGAATGACCTGGCCGACGAGCAGTGCCGCGCCATGGGCGTACGCCTGATGACGCTGCCGATCGAGGAGCCTTTCCAAGGGTACCTGGATGCCTTGGCGCCGCTGTTTGCGCAGGCGCCAGCGGATGCGACCGAGGAGAATCTGCAATCACGCACCCGCGGTGCGCTATTGATGGCCTTGGCCAACAAGTTCGGCGGCCTGCTGCTGACCACCGGCAACAAGAGCGAATACGCGGTCGGTTACACCACGATCTACGGCGACATGTGCGGTGGCTATGCGCCAATCAAGGATCTGTACAAGACAGAAGTCTCCGCGCTCGCCCGCTGGCGCAACGCCGTGGCGGGCGCTCCAGTGGTCCCATGGGGTGTGATCGATCGTCCACCTTCGGCGGAGCTGCGCGCGGACCAGACCGACCAGGACACCTTGCCGCCGTACGACGTGCTCGACGCCATCTTGTTCCGTTCCATCGATCAGGAGCAGTCGCGAGAGGAGATTGTCGCGGCAGGATTCACCCCCGAAACGGTCGACCACGTGCTTCGTCTGGTGCGCATCGGCGAATGGAAGCGGCATCAGGCGGCGCCAGGACCGAAGGTCTCGCGCCGCGCCTTTGGTCGGGAGCGGCGATATCCCATTACCGACGCGTGGGCCGACACGGCGGAATAGTCAGAAGAAGGCACGGCATGAGTGATATCGACCGTTACCTGCAAGCCGCCACCCGCGACAACACGCGGCGCAGCTATGCCTCGGCGTTGCGGCACTTCGAGGTCGCCTGGGGTGGGCACCTGCCGGCCACGGCCGACAGCGTGGCCCGTTACCTGGCCGAACACGCCGGACGGCTGGCCGTGAATACCCTGAAATTGCGCCTGGCTGCCCTGGCGCACTGGCATGCCGAACACGGGTTTGCGGATCCGACCCGGGCGCCGCTCGTGCGCCAGGTGCTCAAGGGCATCCAAACCCTTCACCCGCAGGAGGAGAAGCAGGCCACACCGTTGCAGCTGACCCAGCTGGCGCAGGTCGTGGACTGGCTGGACGGGGCGATCATCGCCGCTCAGGCGCGGAACGCACAGGCTGCGGATCTGCGTCATCGACGCGATCAGGCGCTGATCCTGCTCGGCTTCTGGCGGGGATTTCGCGGTGACGAACTGATCCGGCTGCGGATTGAACACCTGCGCCTGGTTCCCGGGGAAGGCATGGTCTGCTTCCTGCCGCACAGCAAAGGCGACCGTCAAGCCCAAGGCAAGACCTACAAAGTACCGGCCCTGTCGCGCCTGTGCCCGGTAGCCGCGACACGGGACTGGCTCGATGCCGCACAGCTGACTTCCGGCCCGCTGTTTCGGAGCGTCGGTCGTTGGGGCCAGATCGCCGACGCCCCCTTTCATCCCAACAGCTTGATCCGGTTGCTCCGGCAGGTGTTCCTGCACGCCGGATTGGCCAACGTCGAGGGCTACAGCAGCCATTCCCTGCGCCGCGGTTTCGCCGGCTGGGCCAACGCGAACGGCTGGGACGTAAAGGCGCTGATGGAGTACGTCGGCTGGCGCGACGTGCACTCGGCGATGCGCTATCTCGACGGCGGCGATCCGTTCGCGCGCCAGCGCATCGAGGCGAGCCTGCCACCACCGGCATTACTCACTCCCTGACCGAACTGAGGCTTCAATGGCGTCGATCGAACGGACCGCATACCCGCAATTCAAGCGCAACCCCGTCGTCCGGGAACTGGTCGCCGCCTACACGCCGACCGACGCCGAATTGGCCTTCATCACCGACAACGCTCGCCAACCAGGCCATCGATTGACCTTGGCGCTGCTGCTAAAATCCTTCCAGCGATTGGGCTACTTCCCCGCAATCGATGAAGTTCCCTCTGCGGTCGTCCGGCACCTCCGCAACGCGCTGCGGTACCGGATCCAGATCAAGCCCGCCGACATCGCGCCGAACAAGCGCTACCGCTATTTCCAGCGCATCCGGGATTATCTTCAGGTTCGAGCCTATGCCGACGGCGGCCTCGACGTGGCGGCCCGCGCCATCCACGAAGCCGCCGCCGTCATGGACAATCCGGCCGACCTGATCAACGTGGCGATCGAACAACTTGTCCGCGACCGCATCGAGCTGCCTGCGTTTTCCGCACTGGATCGCCTGGGGCGCCGGATTCGCACCATGGTCAATGGTCGTTACTTCGCTCTCATCGATGCGCGGCTGACGGCGGACGAGAAGCAGCGTCTGGACGATCTGCTGGTCGTCACCGACGCTCGCATCAAGAGCCCGCTGCAGGCCATCAAGCGGCTGCCCAAGCGCTCCTCGCTGCAGCACTTCCAGGAACTGATCGACCATATCGCGGCGTTGGACGAACTGGTCGGCAGCGAACTGCATCTGGCGGACATACCGGAACTCAAGCGCAAGCATTTCGCCGCCGAAGCCCGGGTGCTGGACGCCGCCGAGTTGCGCGACTTCGGCCCGGCCAAGCGACACGCACTCCTGCTGTGCCTGATCCATCGCGCTCGGGTGCAAACCCGTGACGACCTGGCCGAGATGTTCATCAAACGCATGGGAAATCTCCACAACCGCGGCAAGGAGGAACTGGAGCGGCTGCGTGCGCGCTATCGTGAGAAGACCGAGGCCATCGTGGCCACGATGTCGGATGTGATTCAGGTGCTTGATCGTCACCCTGGCGACACCGATGCAGGACGGGAGATTCGCCGCCTGGTCAGTACGCGCGGAGGCATCCAGACCCTGCAGGCCGACTGCGATGCGATCGCCGCACACAGCGGCGACAACCATCTGCCGCTGCTCTGGCCGTTCTACAAAAGTCACCGCGCCACCATCCTGCGCATGGTGCGTATGCTGGACCTGGAATCCACCACCGAAGACCGTTCATTGATCAACGCGATCGAACTGATCCTGTCGCAGGAGCGCGCCCGCGGCGACTGGCTCGACGAACCGGTCGATCTGGCGTTCACGACCCAGCTTTGGCGGAAGACGATCACCCATCGCACCGAGCAGGGCGAGGAACGCATTCGCCGCCGTCTGTTCGAGGTGTGCGTGTTCTCCTCGCTGGCCAACGAACTGAAATCCGGTGACGTGGCCGTGCATGGTTCGGAAACCTACGCCGATTACCGCGAGCAGCTGCTGCCCTGGGAGCAATGCGAACCGCTGCTGGACGACTACTGTCGCCAGGTGGGCTTGCCGGCCTCTGCGGTAGGATTCGTCAATGCCTTGCAGTCAAGGCTGATGCAAGTCGCTGACCTGACCGATCAGGGTTACCTGGAGAACGGCCAGGTGATCATCGGCGACGACGGGTTGCCGGTGCTCAAGCGCCACAAGGCCAAGGACATGAGCAGTGGTGCCCGTGCCTTGGAAACGGCGATTCTTGCTCGTTTGCGCGAGCGCAGCGTCATCGAGATCCTGTGCGACGTGGCCCACTGGACCCGCTGGCCACGGCATTTCGGACCGCTGTCCGGATCCGACACCAAGATCGACCAGCCCACCGAACGCTACGTGCTGACGGCATTCACCTACGGCTGCAACCTGGGCCCGGCCCAGGCCGCACGGCATCTGCGTGGCGCCGCTTCCGCGCATATGCTTTCATTCGTCAATCGCCGTCACGTGGATGCGAACAAGCTGGCAGCGGCCTGTCGCGACATCATCAACAGTTACGCTAACCTGCAGCTCCCCAAATTCTGGGGCGATGGCAAGCGTGCCGCCGCCGACGGCACCAAGTACGACTTGTACGACCAGAACCTGCTGGCGTCGTATCACATCCGTTATGGCGGATACGGCGGCATTGCCTATCACCACGTGTCCGACACCTACGTGGCGCTCTTCAGCCATTTCATCCCATGCGGCGTTTGGGAAGCGGTGTACATCATCGACGGACTGCTGAAGAACACTTCCGACATCCAACCCGACACCGTTCACGCCGATACCCAAGGTCAGTCGCTGCCAGTCTTCGGGCTATCGCACCTGTTGGGCATCCAGCTGATGCCGCGTATCCGCAATTGGCGCGACTACCGGTTCTTCCGTCCGGACGAGGACAGCCGCTACGAGCACATCGATGCGCTGTTCCGGGAGGACATGGACTGGGACCTGATTGAGACCCACTGGAAGGATCTGATGCAGGTGGTGTTGTCGATCAAGTCCGGCAAGATCGCCGCCTCGACGCTGCTGCGCAAACTGGGCAACTACAGCCGCAAAAATCGCCTGTACCAAGCCTTCCGGGCGCTGGGTGCCGCAGTGCGCACGTTATTCCTGTTGCAATATATTTCCGACCGGGAGTTACGCGAGCAGATCACAGCCTCCACCAACAAGGTTGAAGCCTATAACGGGTTCTCCAAGTATTTCTTCTTCGGCGGAGAGGGCGTGATCGCCGACAACGATCCGCTCGAACAGGAGAAAGCGGTCAAGTACAACGACCTCGTCGCCAACGCCGTCATCTTTCATAACGTGGTCGAACAGACCCGCATCATCAAGACGCTGATGCGAGCAGGTTGGAAGATCACCCCGGAGGACGTGGCTGCACTCAGCCCCTACGTGACCAGCCACGTGAAGCGCTTCGGTGATTACCTGATCGACGTGGATGCTCTTCCGGAGCCGTACGAGATGGAATTGGCCTTGGCCGCGTAGCGTGGGTCAAGTTGTACTGCCGCAGCAGGGGCTGTGTTGCTGGATGGGCGGGCACGGCACCGTGCCGTAGGAACAGAACACACAGCAATCGCCTTCCTTGGGGCGCAGCAGGGTATGGCAGGCCGTGCACTCGTAGAAGAACTGACACGCCGTGGTGGGCATGATCTCGGTCGCTCGGTGCCCGCATGCCGGGCATGCCAGCGTGCTTTGCAACTTCACCTCAGCCACCGTTTGCGTCCGCCTTGGCGGTGGCCGGAAAACCAGCATCGGTGATGGCCTTGGCGATGACCGCTGCACTGGTGCGCTCGGCATCGAAGGTCACCGTCACGGTGGCGCCCTGAGTGTCGACACGGCGCGCCGTCACGCCCGGCACGGTGTCCATCGCCTTTCCGATCGTGATGCTGCACGCCGGGCAGGTCATGTTTTTCACTTGTAGTACAACTTGCTTTGGGGTAGCCGCCCAAGCTAGGCCCATCCATGCCGTGAATACCAAACCGAGAAGGATCTTGCGCATGGGGGACTCCTACAGGAACCAGCCGATGTAATAAGGGAAGAGCAGCAGCAGCGCGATCAGGCCGGTAGCGATCCACAGCCAGCGCCGCAGGCGTCGCAATCGCGCAGGATCGACGCAGATCCCGTCAATGCGGCAGCGCGAGGCCGGGCCATAGAGCATCCAGAATGCCCAGCCCAGACACGCCAGCGTGGCAGCGCTAAACCACGGGCGCCACGCATCCAGGGCTGTGAGATTGGCGATCCAGGCACCGCTGATACCCATCAGGACCAGCACCAAGGGCACGACACAACACACGGACGCGCCAATAGCCGCGACCGCGGCGCCCAAGAGGGCGGGCAAGGAGGACTGTGCGGGACGTTGGGCCATACCCGCATGTTAACCTCCGTACCTAAGTACGGAGTCAAGCCGATGGCCACCCACGTAATGACGATCAGTCGGCTGGCCGCGGCCGCTGGTGTGCATGTCGAAACGGTCCGTTATTACCAGCGGCGAGGCCTGCTGCCGGAGCCTGAGCGCCCAATGGGCAGCGTGCGCCGGTACGGCCCCAACGAAGTCGGCCGGCTTCAGTTCATCCGTCGAGCACAGACGATGGGATTCAGTCTCGACGAGATAGCGGGGCTGCTGGAGGTCAAAGGCCAGCGCGCCTGCGAGCAGACGCAGCAGCTGACCGAACAGAAATTGGCCGAAGTGCGCCGGCGCCTGGACGAACTACGACAATTGGAAGTCGACCTTGAGCATTTGGTAGATGAGTGTCGCCGCGTGGTGACAGGCGCGCCGTGCCCGACGCTCGATCTGTTGGCGCAACCAGCCGAGAAGAAAAATATCGGCTAACTCATTAACCTGAAAGAATTATTTGAGTTTTGCGGGGCATTTTTACACGTATCTCGGCTGAACCCCCATCCCGCCATCGCCGAGGCGTTGCAGGGCTGTCCTGTCATCGAGAAGCACCAGGCCGACAGCTTCCTCGCCACGCGCCTGGGCGAAATGCTGGCTGCGCACGATGTCACCGCCATTCGACTTGTCGGCATGATGACCCAGCATTGCATCACGCACACGGCGCTGTCGCCGGAGGCGGCCGGCCTGGAGGTCACCATCGTGGGCGCAGGCTGTGCCGCGCCGACGGCCACCCTCAGCGCCATCGCGCTGGCGGGACTGTCCGGTCGTTGCAAGGTCGTCTGACCCGCCAGTGCGGCAGCATCCAGCGGGCGTGCCACCCACATCGCGCGGGTGGTACGCCATTCGGCGCCGTGCGCCACACCTCAAGTCCGGCAGCGCCTAGGCATCGGGTGCACGCGACAGCCGTGCCAGCACGTCTGCGCGACAAACCTCCAGGATCTCCTCGGCCAGCGACGAATCATCCGGGCAGGAGCGTGACAACACGATGGCGCCGACGGCCTGCGCGATCAACGCGATCCGTTCTGCACGGGCACCCTGGGCTGCGGTGGCCTCGACCTGCGCATGATGCCCCTGCCCCGCTGCCAACTGCGCTTCGATACCCGCCACGAAGGCCTGCTTGACCGACGTGGGCTGCCGCGCCGCATCACTGCAGAGCGCCGCCATCGTGCAGCCCTGGCCAGGATTATCGCGATGCTCCCGCGACAGGTAATAGCCCAGGAACGCCGCCGCGTCCATCTCGCCCAGCGACTCGGACGAGTTGGCGAATCCGCAGCTGGCAGATTCGGCCATCAGGTCCGCTTTGGACCCGAAGTGTTTGTAGAAGCCGCCGTGGGTAAAGCCCGCAGCGGCCATCAGGTCCGCCACGCCCACGCCGTCGAAGCCCCGTTCCCGGAAAAGCGCGGAAGCGGTTTCGACGATGTGTGCCCGGTTGGCCTGCGCTTGTGCCTTGGTGACCTTCATGACGGCTTGCCTCTTGGTGCTTTGACCTGCTGGAAGCGCAGTTTACCACGCATAGATGATACGCATCATCAAACCGTTGACATCTAAGATTACGACCATCATCATTGCGCCGTCCCCCGCATCCGAGTCCTCCCCGCCATGACAGCGACGACGCTCTTCCAGCCCTACCCCCTTGGCCGCGTCACCTTGGCCAACCGCATCGTGATGGCACCGCTGACGCGCAACCGCGCCGGAGCCGGCCTGGTGCCCAGTCCGCTGGCTGCCACCTACTACGCCCAGCGCGCCTCGGCCGGCCTGATCATCACCGAGGCCACGCAGATCTCGGCGCAGGCCCAGGGCTACCAGGACACACCCGGGCTTTACACGCAGGACCAGATAGAAGGCTGGCGCAAGGTCACTGATGCCGTGCACGAACGCGGCGGACGCATCTTCGTGCAGCTATGGCACGTGGGCCGCATCTCGCACGTGGATCTGCAGCCGGGCAACGCCGCGCCTGTATCCGCCTCGGCCATCCGGGCGCAGACCAAGACCTTCGTTCACAACGGTTTTGTCGATGTGTCCGAGCCCCGTGCATTGGATATCGACGAGCTGCCGGCCATCGTCGACGATTTCCGCCGCGCCGCTGCCAATGCGATTGCGGCCGGGTTCGACGGTGTGGAAATCCACGGTGCCAACGGCTATCTGCTTGAACAGTTCATCAAGGACGGCGCCAACCAGCGCACCGATGCCTACGGCGGTTCGATCGAGAACCGTGCGCGCCTGCTGCTCGAAGTCACCTCCGCCATCGCGCAGGAGATCGGCGCCGATCGCACCGGCGTGCGCATCTCACCGGTCTCCCCGGCCAACGCGATCGCAACCCTCAGCGACCCTCAGCCGCAGTACGACTACATCGTCGACCAGCTCAGTGCGCTGGGCATCGTCTACCTGCATGTGGTCGAAGGCGCGACCGGCGGCCCACGCGATGTGGCCGCGTTCGATTTCGACGGCTTGCGCCGCCGTTTCACCGGCACCTACCTGGCCAACAACGGCTACGACCTGGAGCTGGCCAACACGCATCTCGCCGCTGGCAAGGCCGACCTGTTCGCCTTTGGCCGTGCCTTCATCAGCAACCCGGATCTGGTCGAACGCCTGAAGACCGACGCGCCGTTGAACGCCCTGGACCCGGCCACGTTATATGGCGGCGGCGCGCAAGGCTACACCGACTACCCCGCCCTGGCCGACACGCCCGCGCAGTAACCCCGTCTCCCTCGCCATCACGGCGTCCCCGCTCCCACATTGCCTTTCAAGAGACACACCATGAGCCTGCCCACTGTCCTCATCACCGGCGCCTCCAGCGGCATCGGCACCGTCTACGCCGAACGTTTTGCCCGCCGCGGCCACGATCTGGTCCTGGTTGCGCGCGACAAGGGGCGGCTGAATGCACTGGCCGAGCGCCTGCGCGACGCCACCGGCGTTGCCATCGACACACTGCCGGCCGACCTCACCCAGCGCAGCGACCTGGCCATCGTTGAAAGCCGCCTACGCGACGATGCCCGCATCGGCATCCTGGTCAACAACGCGGGCATCGCCCAATCCGGCGGATTCACCGAGCAATCGGCCGACAGCATCGAACAGCTGCTCACGTTGAACACCATCGCCCTGACCCGCCTGGCCGCGGCGGTTGCACCGCGCCTGGCCAACGCCGGCGAAGGCGCGATCATCAACATCGGCTCGGTGGTTGGGCTGGCGCCGGAGTTCGGCATGTCCGTCTACGGTGCGTCCAAAGCCTTCGTGCTGTTCCTGTCGCAGGGACTGAGCCTGGAGCTGACGCCCAAGGGCGTCTATGTGCAGGCTGTGTTGCCTGCGGCCACGCGTACCGAAATCTGGGAGCGTGCTGGCATCGACATCAACACGCTGACGGACGTGATGGATGTCGGCGAGCTGGTCGATGCGGCCCTGGTCGGCTTCGATCGTCGCGAGACCGTCACCATTCCGCCGCTGCATGTTGCCGAACGCTGGGACACGCTGGACGCCTCCCGCCAGGGACTGCTCTCGGACATCCGGCAGGCGCAGGCGGCGGAACGTTATCGCCCCGCCCAGTGAAGCCCTGACCGCACCGGCACACGCCCTCCCTGCCCCGCAACCCGAAAGCACTCCCCAACCAGAGGCACACGGCCCATGAAAGCCTTCCTGATCGACCGTTATGGCAAAAAGGAGACCGGCCGCATCGGCGACGCACCACAGCCTTCGCTTCGGGATGACGATGTTCTCATCCGCGTGCACGCGGCCAGCGTCAATGCGCTGGACACCAAGATCCGCACAGGGGAGTTCAAGCTGATCCTGCCCTATCGCCTGCCGCTGATACTCGGCAACGATATGGCCGGCACGGTGGTCAGTGTCGGTGCCGCAGTGCAGGACTTCAAAACGGGCGATGAAGTGTATGCGCGTCCCGATGATGATCGCATCGGCACCTTCGCCGAGTTCATCGCGGTCAACGCAGCCTCTGTTGCCCTCAAGCCCAGCAACCTCACCATGGTGGAGGCCGCCTCGCTGCCATTGGTCGCGCTGACCGCCTGGCAGGCGCTGGTCGAAACCGCGCAGCTCAAACCCGGTCAGAAGGTCTTCATCCAGGCCGGCTCCGGCGGTGTCGGTACCGTGGCGATCCAGCTGGCCAAGCATCTGGGCGCCTTCGTTGCCACCAGCACCAGCACCGCCAACGTGGGCTGGGTCAAAGAGCTTGGCGCGGATGTCGTGATCGATTACAGGCGGCAGGACGTCGTCACGGAACTGCGCGACTACGATGTGGTGCTCAACAGCCTGGGCAAGGATGAACTGAACCGCTCGCTGCAGATCCTCAAGCCGGGCGGGCATCTGGTCTCCATCTCCGGGCCACCAACTCCCGCCTTTGCTACCGCGCGCGGGCTTGCCTGGCCGCTCAAGCAGGTGCTGCGCCTGCTCAGCCGTGGCGTCCGCCGCAAAGCCAGGCAGAAGGGAGTGACGTACACGTTCCTGTTCATGCGCGCCGACGGGCGCCAGCTGAGCGAGATCGCTTCACTGGTGGAGTCCGGTGCCATCCGCCCGGTCATCGAACGGGTCTTCCCCTTGCATGAAACCCGAAGCGCGCTGGCCCACGTGGAGAGCGGGCGGGCCAAGGGCAAGGTGGTGCTGGAGGTGCTGTAACGCGCAATGCCTTCGGTAGGCAAGGACATGGCAACGGGTTAGAAGGTCCGACCCGCAGAATGGAATACAAGATAATGAACTGAATCGTCCCGGCCACGCATAACGTTGAATCGATAGCGACGCAGCGTTTCCCTTGCTGCAACATCAAGCACTCTATCTCCCGAACTCTCGTCGATGGACAGGTCCACCGGAACCCCGGACCGATTGATCTTGAAGCGAGTTCGGGTACAGGATCCAGCCACAGGCTCTTCGCCCATCGGGCCGCGTGGAATCACGAAAGGTTCCCGGTGAGCGATGAGGGCTTCGGTCGCCAGAATTCGAGCGTCTGTTGCGCCGCACGGAGATGGCGCAGGCGCTGGCGGAGACAGATGCCAATGCAGATTGATGAGCAATCGATCGCAGATGGGGGGATCGCGGTTGCTCAGGCAGGCCATGGTCATGTCATTGGTCGGATAGACCGAAAGCGCCGCGCTGGTGCCGGCCGCGCCCCCGCCGTGGCCCCAGTGTGGGAACTCTTCCGGGCCGGATGAGATGAAGCCATAGCCATACCAATCAGTCTGCTGTTTGATCGCCTCCTGCAACAGCGGCAACGAGATCAACGTGCCTGCCTTGAGCGCGCCGACGAAGCGCAACTGATCTTCGACGGTCGAAACTCCGCCCCCGGCTGGTGATCCTCGCCACGGTAGCTGGCTGGCACTGGGCACCAGCCTCCCGTCGTCGTCCCGGGTGTAGCCGCGTGCGATTCCCGACGTGTGTTCCCTGTCTGGATAGTGGGTCGCCGCCATTCCGGCGGGCTGGAAGATGTGCTCATCCAGATAAGCGTAGTAGCTCTGTCCGCTTACCTTTTCCACCAGCGCACCGAGCAGCACGAACCCGTAATTCGAGTAATCGAAGGCTGATCCGGGCGCAAACGACGGGCCGCGATCACCGTTGAGCATGATGAGATCGTCGATGGTGCGGGCCCAGGCGCGATTGACGCCCTCCTCCGGCTGGAGCACGCCGATATCGCCGGTGCCACCCTGATGGGTGAGCAGCTGCCGGATGGTGACCTTCCCCATCTCCTTGTTCGGATAGGCCGGCAGGTACTTCCCGATGGGATCGTCGAATTGCAGCGTGCCGGCGTCGATCATCTGCAACACCGCAACCGCAGTGAACATCTTGCCTTGGGAGGCGAACAGGAAGGGGGTGTCCAGATGCACTGGCACCTGATTCTCGCGATCTGCCAGTCCGAATGCCTTGCCGTACAGACGCTTGCCGTTGCGTTCGATGACGAGCGCGCCAGAGAAACGGTCGGCCCTCGCAAGCTGCGTGGCGAATGAATCCAGCGCCTTCAGTGCCTCATCCTCCGGCAACGGCTGCGGCTCCTGCTTGATCTCAGCGAGTTTCGTGTCGCCGGCCTTGCCAGCCGTGACCGTGATCCGCCGGTACGTCGGGAAACTGCGTTCACGTGTCATGGCTACGAAGACGCTCGGCTCATTCCGCTCAACCGTCACCACATCGAGGCCGCCGGTTTCTTCGCGGCTGTCGAGCAGGTAGTCCAGGTTGAGATCCGCGTCGGCGAAGTGATGCGCGTTGAACGCCTGAAGCTTGGCCTTGTCGTTGCTGTTGAACGCTACCAGCCAAGCATCAAACGCGGCTTCGGCAGGCGGCTTGGCAACGGCGGTTGACGCCAGCACAAGCAGCGCGGCCACCAGACCCATGCGTTGGAACGGAATCATGCTTGTCGCTACGGTCATGCGTTCTCCATTGCGTCCCGGCCGAGTTGACTATTGGACCAGACGCAAGCGCAGTCAATGCCCGTACCTGCGGAACCGGCCGGTTTGCCTGAAATAGCCCTTATCACCGATCATTCAGCGCTAACTTTTTGCACCCACGGAGAACATCATGAAAGGACTCTTGCTCAACATCGCCATTTCGTTGACGGCGGTGACGATCTCGCTTTACGCCCTGCATGAAGCGGGCAAGGCAAATGACCCATCCCGCATCCTGGAAGCCCGTGGCCTGATCGTCAGGGACGCATCCGGAGTGGCCCGCGTGGAGATAGGCGCACCGGTGAATGGGCCCATGATCCTTGGAAAACGCGAAGAACGCGTCGCGCAAGCGGCGGGCATCCTGCTCAATGGTCCAGACGGCAATGAGCGCGGCGGCTATCTGACCGTCGACACCGGCGATGAGGCCGTGCTGACGCTGGATGGTGCAGGCGACGGCGGTGAAGTCTTCAAGGTGGTGGCCAATGAAAAGGCCGGTGCGTCCTTGTTCGTCATCCACCAGAACGGATCGGTCGCCATGTTGACGACCTACCAGGGGCATCCTGAGCTCCGCTTCATCGAGCAGGATGGCACGGTGAGCTACTCGCAGGGGGCCAAGGAGTAGCGCGCCAGCCGGGACTACATCATCACCTTGTCCGGGCTGATCGGCGTACTGCGGATGCGCTTGCCCGTGGCGTGATGGATGGCGTTGCAGATCGCCGCCGACACGCCCACCAGGCCGATCTCCCCTACTCCCTTCGCCCCGAGGCTGCTGACCACCCGGTCGTCTTCCTCCACGAACAGCACGTCCACGTCATGGATATCGGCGTTGACCGAGACGTGGTACTGGGCCAGATCGCGGTTCATGAAACGCCCAAACCGATGGTCGGATTCGGTGTGTTCGTGCAGCGCCGCGCCGATGCCCCACACCACCCCGCCGATGATCTGGCTGCGTGCGGTGGTGGGATTGAGGATGCGACCCGCGGCGATCGCACTGACCACGCGCATCACCCGCACCGTGCCAAGTTCCTCGTCCACCCGTACCTCCACGAAGACGGCGCTGTGCGTGGCGCGGGTATAGCGGCGCTGCTTCAACACATTGGGCAGCAGCAGGTACTTGGCTTCGATGCTGGCTTTGCCGGCGTCGGCCAGCAGCGTGGTGAGTGCAACGGCGCTGCCCGGGTCAGCCCGCAGTGCCATGCTGCCATTGGCGAATACCACGTCATCCACCCCGGCGCGGGTGAACGCCGAGTCCTTTCTTCCAGCAGCAAGCGCGAGCAGCTGCCGGCGCAGCTTGGCACAGGCCCCATCCACTGCCGAGCCCACCGTGCTGACATGCGATGAGCCGCCCTCGATCGGGGCCACCGGCAGCGTGGAATCACCCAACTGGAAGGTGACCTGTTCCAGTGGAAGGCCCAGTGCTTCGGCGGCGATCATGCTCATCACCGTATAGGTGCCGGTGCCGATATCGGTGGCCGCACTGCTGACCACCAGCCGGCCATCGGCATGCAGCTCGGCATGGGCGCGCGCGAACATCTGCATCGCGTCCCACTGGCCGGTCGCCATGCCCCAACCGACCCATTCGTTGCCTTCGCGGCGCGCGCGCGGCAAGGGCGCGCGATCAGCCCAGCCGAAGCGCTCGGCCCCGCGGCGGTAGCACTCGCGCAGGGCCTTGGTGGAGAACGGTTTGCCATCGGCGGGATTGGTTTCGGCGTAGTTCTTCAGCCGCAGTGCCAGCGGGTCCATGCCGATCTCATTGGCCAGCTCGTCCATCGCCACTTCCAGCGCATGCATGCCATGCGCCGCGCCGGGGGCGCGCATGTCGATCGGCGTGTACTGGTCCAGGTCGACCAACTTGTAGCCCACGTGCACGTTGTCGCAGGCGTACAACTGGCCGCTCCAGTTGACCACCACTTCCACGTAGTCCTCGATGCGCGATGTCTCGGCCACGGCCTCGTGCCAGATCGAACGCAGGGTGCCATCGGCATCGGCGGCAAGCTTTACCCGCTGCACGGTCTCCGGACGGTGGCCGAAGGTGAACATCTGCTGGCGCGTGAGGACAACGCGCACCGAGCGTTCCAGCGCCAAGGCGCCCATCACCGCCAGCGCAAGCTGGTACTGCGGGCGAAGCCCGGAGCCGAACGCACCGCCCACGTAGGCATTGCGCACCGTGACCTTGCGCTTGGGCAGGCCGAACACATGCGAGACATACCAGCGGCTGTTCTGCGAGCCCTGGGTCTTGTCATGGATGGTCAGGTGGCCGTCGTCACCGCGGATCACCGTGCTGGCGAACAGCTCCATCGGGTTATGGTGTTCCACGCCGCTGTAGAAATCGGCCGATATGCGGTGCGCTGCCTGTGCGAACGCCTGGTCCGGCTCGCCCTTGTCCTTCGGCGGGGCGGAGAATCCGGCCTTCATCTTGCGCGGCTCACGCGCTCGCTCAACGGAGGTGACCAGATTGGTTTCGTGCGCCTCGACCTCATACCGCACGTCCACCAGCCCGGCCGCGTGACGCGCCGCCTCGAAGGTCTCCGCCAGCACCAGCGCAACCGGCTGGCCGCTGTAGCGGATCTGTGCGTCGTACAACGGCCGGAACGGTGATCCTGCAGGGGCCGTCATGTCCTTGTAGAAGACACCAGCACCGCGCATGTGCGGACGATTGAGATGGGTCAGCACCTGCAGTACGCCCGGTACCGCCAGCGCGGCGTCCAGATCGAAGCCGAGGATGCGCCCCTTTGCGATGCTGCTGTTGACCACCACGCCATGGACCAGATCCTCGGCCGGCCACTCGGCCGCGTAACGTGCCTGGCCGGTCACTTTGGCCCGGCCATCGATGCGCGGCGTTCCGGTCCCGGTCGGCACATGGCCGGTTCCCGGCTCGGCTACGGGAACCTGCGGTTGCTTGGGATACGCACTCATGCGGCATGCTCCGGTTGGCCGCGGCGTCGGCCACGATTGTCGATGGTGCCCTCGGTGGCTGCCTGCAGGGCGCGCACCACCGCGCGTCGTGCAAGCGGGATCTTGAAGGCGTTCTGACCCTGCGACTGCGCCCCTTCCAGCAGCCGATCGGCCGCTGATTCGAAGGCTGCATCGCCCGGCATCGTGCCGATCAGCAGCTGTTCGGCGTCGGTGCTGCGCCATGGCTTATGCGCCACGCTGCCCAACGCCAGCCGCGCATCGGTGATGCGTCCGTCGGGCCCGATTTCCAGCGCGGCGGCGACCGAAACCAGCGCGAACGCGTAGGACAGGCGCTCGCGGATCTTCAGGTAGGCACTGTGCGCGGCAAAACGCCCGCCTGGCGGAAGCGTCAGATGGGTGATCAGCTCGTCTGCCGCCAGTGTGCTGTCCTGTTCGGGCTGGTCGCCAGGCAGGCGGTGGAACTCGCCGAAGGGAATTGCGCGGGTGCCGCGCACGCTGGCGACATGCACTGTGGCATCGAGCGCTGCCAGCGCGACGCACATATCGGAGGGGTGCGTGGCGATGCAGTGCTCGCTGGCGCCGAGGATCGCGTGGTACTTGGTCAGCCCGCCCACGGCTGAACAGCCGCTGCCCGGTTCGCGCTTGTTGCAGGGCGTCGAACGGTCATAGAAATAGGTGCAACGCGTGCGCTGCAGCAGGTTGCCGCCGTTGCTGGCCATGTTCCGGATCTGCGGCGAGGCCGCCGCCAGAATGGCCGCCGCAAGCAGGGGATACTCGCGTTCCACCAGCGGGTGGTACGCCGTGTCGGCATTGCGGGCGGTGGCGCCGAGCTGCAGCCCTCCCTCTTCGGTGAGCGTGATGGCATCCAGCGGTAGCGCGTTGACATCCAACAACCCGCTGGGCTGCATCACCTGCAGCTTCATCAGATCGAGCAGGTTGGTGCCGCCGGCGATGGGCTGGATGGGGCGCCCGGGGGTGCTGGCAAGCTGCTGCAAGGCCTGCTGCAGCGACGCGGCGCGTTCGTAGGTGGGGGGAATCATGCGGGCACCGTGCCGGGTGTCCAGTGCCCGGGAGATGGCTCGGGGGCATCCGGCGTGCCTTGGGTTTCCTCAAGCACCGTCATCACCGCATCGGTGATCTGCGGGTAAGCCCCGCAGCGACAGATGTTGCCACTCATCAGTTCGCGCACCTGGTCACGGGTGCAGGCCTGGCCCTCATTGATCAATCCCTGCGCCGAACACAGCTGGCCGGGCGTGCAGTAGCCGCATTGCAGGGCATCCTTGGCGATGAAGGCCTGTTGCAGGGGATGCAGCGCATCCCCGTTCGCCAGGCCCTCGACCGTGGTGATGTCGGCGCCCTGCTGCATGACCGCCAGAGTCAGGCAACTATTGATGCGGCGGCCGTCGACCAGCACCGTGCATGCACCGCATTGGCCGTGGTCGCAGCCCTTCTTGGTGCCGGTCAGCTGCAGACGGTCGCGCAGCAGGTCCAGCAGGCTGACCGTGGATTCAACCTCCAGCGTATACGCCTCGCCGTTGATGGTCAGGCGCAGCGGATACCGGGGGGAAGCGTGCGTGGCGGGCGGCGGTGGCGTGGCCACCCCGGATGCGGGGAAATCGCTCATGGCAGGTCCGGCTAGCGCGTCTGCCAACCACCCTGCGCCTCGGCTCGTCTATTTCGGGTGCACGTTGCATGTGCTGCGTGCGAAGTCATGCCGGGCGAGCTCGGCGGTTCCCTTCTCCGCAGCGCCAGGAAGCGCGGATATTGCTTTGCTTCCCGCAGCGGGGGCCGGGGAACGGCCTGCCGCTGTTGGGAACACGGCGGCAACGCCGAGGGTGAGCAGTTGTCGGGTGCACATGGGCACGTCTCCTTGAAGCAGGATCAGCCGGCAGGCCGGGAAAGGTGCGGGTATCCCGCTTCGGCAAGTGCGGCGAGGAATACGGCGGGCTCCCGGACCGTGTCCACGCGCACCGTCCGCGCTGCGACGTCGATCTGGATCCCGGCCGAAGGATCGGCACCCAGCAGGGCGGCCCTCACCGGCTTGGCGCAGGAACCGCATGTCATCTGGGGAATGTGGAACTGAAGCATGGTCATCTCCTGGTGGGTTGGTACGCCGACTACTTTCGGCATTGCCAACGTGGCAAGGTCAACCTGCTTCTTCGAGGAAATCGCATCGTCCTTGGCTTGCGTTCATGTGGTCGCAGATGCTGCCGAGGGCACTGCTGCCGAGGGCACTCCGGTTCAACCCTTGCGCGGCAGGCTCCTGCGCGCACGCGGCGAAGCCGGCGTATCCGTGCCGAAGCGCGGCGTCCTGCGCGGCGATGCCGCCGTGGCGCTGGCTTTCCCGGCACCGACGGGCTCTGCGAGCTCTTCGATGATCGGGCAGTCGGGGCGATCGTTGCCGTGGCAGCTGCTGGCAAGATCACGCAGCGTGCGCGCCATGGCCTGCAGCCCGCTGATCCTGTCTTCCAGTTCGGCAACGTGCGCCAAAGCGACCCGCTTCACGTCCGCGCTGGCACGTTCGCCGTCACGCCACAGCAGCAGCAGCTCGGCGATCTGTTCCACCGTGAAGCCAAGGTCGCGCGAGCGGCGGATGAAGCGGAGGGTGTGTGCGTCCTGCTGGGTGTAGCAGCGATAGCCGGCCTCCGACCGGGCAGCGGGCGGGATCAGGCCGATGCCTTCGTAGTAACGGATCATCTTGGCCGACACGCCGGAGGCTTTCGCTGCTTGTCCAATGTTCACGCTGGTTTCCCTTGCCCGCTGTGCGGTCAGTATGGATCACGCGCGAGCGGTGCGCGGAAGCGCTTGAGCCGCAGCGCGTTCACCAACACGAAGATGCTTGAAAGGGCCATCGCCGCAGCGGCGAAAACTGGTGACATCAACGTGCCGTTGAAGGGATACAGGACGCCGGCCGCGACCGGGATCAGCACGGCGTTGTAGGCGAAGGCCCAGAACAGGTTCTGCTTGATGTTGCGCAGCGTGGACCGGCTCAGTGCGATGGCGTTGACCACCCCGCGCAGGTCACCAGCCATCAGCACCACGTCGGCGGCCTCTATCGCCACATCGGTCCCCGTGCCGATTGCCAGGCCGACGTCTGCTTCAGCCAGCGCCGGCGCATCGTTGATGCCATCACCCACGAAGGCAACCCGTGCGCCGTCGGCGCGGAACCGCTTCAGCGCGGCCACCTTGCCATCGGGCAGCACTTCGGCCGCCACGTCGTCGATGCCGAGCTGGCGAGCGATCGCCGCTGCGGTAGCGGCATTGTCGCCGGTGATCATCGCCACGCGCAGCCCGAGCGCATGCAGCGCCTTGATCGCCTCCGGGGTGGTGTCCCGGATCGGGTCGGCTACCGCGATGATCGCCGCCAGGCGACCGTCGATCGCGGCATACAGAGGACTCTTGCCCTCCGCTCCCAGCCGCTGCGCAACCGGCAGGAACACGCTGGCATCCAAGCCCAGCCGGGCCATGAAACGGTCCGCTCCGACGGCCACCTGCTGACCGTCAACGGTGGCGGTGACCCCGAAGCCCGGGGTCGCATCGAAGCCTTCGGCCGCCCCGATGGCAAGCCCGTACCGGGTGGCAGCGGCCACGATGGCCTCGGCGATAGGATGCTCCGAGCGAGACTCCACGGCTGCGACCAGCGCCAGCACGCGGTCATGATCGAAGCCTGCGGCCGGCACCAGATCGGTCAGTTCAGGGTGGCCCTTGGTCAGCGTTCCGGTCTTGTCCAGTGCCACCACGCTGACATCGCGCAGGGCCTGCAGTGCCTCGCCTTTGCGGAACAGCACGCCGAGTTCGGCTGCGCGGCCGGTACCCACCATGATCGACGTCGGCGTGGCCAGCCCCATCGCACATGGGCAGGCGATGATCAGTACGGCCACCGCGTTGACCAGTGCGAAGGTCAGCGCTGGCGAAGGCCCGAACACCAGCCACGCCACGAACGTCAGCGCCGCCGCGGCCATCACCGCCGGCACGAACCACAGCGTCACCTTGTCCACCAGTGCCTGGATCGGCAGCTTGGAGCCCTGCGCCTGCTCGACCAGGCGGATGATCTGCGCCAGCACCGTGTCCGCGCCCACCCGGGTGACGCGGAAGCGGAACGCGCCGGTCCGGTTCAGGGTGCCACCCACTACCCCGGCACCCACGCCCTTGGATACGGGCGCCGGCTCCCCGGTGATCATGCTTTCATCCACCCAGGAAGCGCCTTCGACGACCTCCCCGTCCACCGGCACCTTTTCACCGGGGCGGACCGACACCACGTCGCCGGCCGCCACCTGGCCCAGCGGTATCTCCACGCTGGCGCCGTCGCGCTCTACCCGCGCGGTCCGCGGCTGCAGTCCGACCAGTCGCTTGATCGCCTGCGAAGTGCGTCCCTTGGCGCGCGCCTCCAGCGTGCGGCCCAGCAGGATCAGTGCAACGATCACCACGGCAGCTTCGAAGTAGACGTTCGCGGTGCCAGGGGGAAGCACCTGGGGGGCGAACGTTGCGACCACCGAGTAGGCATAGGCTGCAGAGGTACCGAGCGACACCAGCGAGTTCATGTCCGGCCCGCCGCGCAGCAGCGCCGGCACGCCCGCGCGGAAGAAGCGCAGCCCCGGCCCGAGCAGGACCAGCGTGGCCAATGCGAACTGCAGGTACCAGCTGGTCTGCTGGCCGAGCGTATGCATTACCCAGTGGTGCACGGATGGCACCAGGTGCGAGCCCATCTCAAGCACGAAGACCGGCAGACCGAGGACCGCGGCAAGCCACAGTGAACGACGCAGGCCAGCCGCTTCGGTCTGGCGGCGCGCGGCCTGCTGGTCTTCCTCCCCGGCATGCGCATCCATCACCGGATGCGCACGATAGCCCGCTTTTTCGATGGCACCGGCGAGCTGGCCGAGGCTGACCACCCCGGCAAGGTGGCGCACCTGGACGCGTTCGGTGGCCAGGTTCACATCGGCCTGGACCACGCCGGGCAGCTGTCGCATGGCTTTCTCCACCCGCCCCACGCAGGAGGCGCAGGTCATGCCGTGGATCGTCAGCACGCTGCTTTCTTCCGCCAGCGCATAGCCTGCCTTGACCACCGCATCAGCCACTGCCTGCGGGTCGGGCACGCCGTTGAACGTGACCTGCGCACGCTCGGTAGCCAGGTTGACCCCTGCTGTTCTCACGCCGGGAACCGCGTTGAGCGCGCGCTCGACGCGTGCGGCGCAGGACGCACAGGTCATACCCGTGATCGGGATGCTCAGCGCCCCGTTGGACGGGTCGCCTCGCCCGTAAGCGTCTGGAAGAACGGCCGAAGCCATGGGTTACACCTCGAAAGCCCAAGTTGCGGACAGCTTGGGGATTCCCACCGTGGGAAGGTCAAGGCGGCGCCGTGCCGCCGTGCCGACCCGGCTGGCCCGGCACGCCGAATCACCGGCTTTCAGTGCGGCGGCTTGTATTTACGCAGTTCGGTGGTCAACACACCGACTTCCTGTACGGCCCGCTTGAGCTGGTCTTCGTCAAGGCCCAACTCCTTTGCCCAGAAGCGGAGCTCCCATTCCTCGTTGATGTTGATCCGGTCCGGATCCTTCGGTTTACCGCCTGGGGTCTGCACGGGTTTGGGTGGCTGGGTCACGGGAGTCTCCTGGGGCTGCAGTCCCGGGAAATCTACCGGGAGCGTAGCGAAGGTGCCCTGCTTCCAGTGTCGCGACGATGGCAACGAAGCGGCGCGTTTCGTCACCCCGGCTGAACCCTCGGGTCGGCCGTCAAGCGCGCGTGACCTGTGTGTCTACGCCTGCGCGCCATCCGCACACAGCTGCATCTCACGGCGTTGCCGGGCCAGGCGGCAGCATCCAGCTTCCTCATCCATGAGATCCGCGCCATGTCCTTCATCGTTCCCCTGCGTGCCACCGTCGTCGCCCTGGGCCTGATCGGCAGCAGCGCCGCCAGCGCACAGACGAGTGCAGCCCCTTCCCCCTCCAGCAGCGCCGCTTCCACCGCCAACGCCCCGTCTGGCGAACTGCGCCAGCAGCAGGCCCTGGGCGTGCTTTCGGCGATCAACCAGGCGGAAATCAACGCCGGGCAACTTGCTCTGTCGCGGGCCCAGACCGAACCTGCCCGCCACTACGCGCAGGCCATGGTCCGCTCGCACACGGAAAACGAGAAGATGCTGGCAGCGTGGAAGCCCGACCGCAGCAGCGCGCCGGCGCAGGCCAAGACGGCCGAGGCAAAGGCTGAAGCCGCCGCATTGGCCAAGCACCAGGGCGCCGCGTTCGACAGTGCTTACCTGCAGGCCATGGTGAAGGACCACCGCAAGGCGCTGCAGACGTTGGATGACAGCCTCCTGCCTGCGGCAGCCGATGCCGAGGTGCGGACATTCCTGCAGAAGACCCGTGGACACGTAGCAGATCACCTTGCCCAGGCAGAACGCCTGACCGGCACCCCCGCCAGCGGCCGCTGATCCACGGAGCCCACCATGCACGTTCCCGATCCCCATGACAGCGAAGCTGCCCGCCCAGCGCCGATCAGGCGGGCGATTACCCTCCAGGCCAGCGTCGAGCGCGTGCTGGATGCATGGACCGACCCGGCCGTGCAGTCCGTCCTGTTTGCCGGCTTCGCTGATTTCGTCGAGTCGAGCAGGGAAGGCAGCCGCTGGCGGGTGAGCGCACCGCTGGGCCAGCATCCGGTCGTTTTCCTGCGCACCGTGGGGCAGTCCGCGCTGCGGGTGCAGCAGGACGTGGAGGGCGACGCCGGCGTGCTGGCATCGCTCTCGCTCACCGCCAGGCCCTGCGTCAACCGGGATGGCGTGGAAGCGGAACTGCAGGTGCGTTACGCGCCGGACGGCGTGGTCGAACGGCTGGCAGCGCGACTGCTGGATCCCGCCCCCCCAGCCTTGGCCGGGCAGATCCTGCGCCGCCTCCGCGCCGGCCTGGAAACCGGCGAAGTCCCTACCCTGCAGTCCAATCCGGCCGCACGTTGAGGCCGAACAGGAGATTCCCCCATGCGTGCCCTCTGCTGGAATGGCGTCAACGACCTGCGGGTGGAAACCACCCCTGATCCGATCCTGGTCAACCCGGGCGATGCGATCATCAAGGTCGGGCTGAGCACGACCTGCGGCTCGGACCTGCATTTCATCGATGGCTACATCCCGGGCATGCGCGAAGGCGACATCATCGGCCACGAATTCATGGGAACGGTGATGGAGGTCGGCCCGGCGGTCACCGCGATCCGCCCTGGCCAGCGCGTGGTGATCCCATCCTTCATCTCCTGTGGCCGCTGCTGGCACTGCGGGCGACACGAATATTCGTTGTGTGACAACACCAATCCGAACGGTCACCTGCAGGAGCCCGTACTGGGCTACCCCACTGCCGGGATCTACGGGTACACGCACGCCTTCGGTGGCTATGCCGGTTCGCACGCCGACTACATCCGCGTGCCGCATGCCGACGTCGGCTGCTTTGCCATCCCGGACGACGTCAGCGATGAAGATGCGTTGTTCTTGTCAGATGCCGGACCGACCGGGTTCATGGGCGCGGATTTCTGTGCCATCCGGCCCGGCGACGTCGTGGCGGTATGGGGGTGCGGCGCGGTGGGCCTGATGGCCCAGCTGAGCGCACGCCTGCTGGGCGCCGAGCGGGTGATCGGCATCGACCGCCTTGCCGAGCGCCTGGCCATGGCGCGGGACGTGGTGGGCAGCGAAACCCTCGACTACAGCGCCGTGGACAGCGTGCCCGAGGCGCTACGCGAACTGACCGGCGGCCGCGGGCCCGACGCCTGCATCGATGCGGTGGGAATGGAAGCCCATGGCACGGGCGCCGGCTACGCCTACGATCGCGTGAAGCAGGCGCTGCACCTGCACACCGACAGGGGCCAGGCGCTGAGGGAAGCGATCCTGGCCTGTCGCAAGGGCGGCACGCTGTCGGTGCTCGGCGTCTACGGGGTCATGGACAAGTTCCCGCTGGGCACGCTGATGAACAAGGGCATCACCGTGCGCACCGCGCAGCAGCATGGTCAGCACTACCTGCCCAGGCTGCTCGCGCTCGCCCAGCAGGGTGATCTGCTGCCGCGCTTCATGGCCACCCATCGCATGCCGCTGGAGGACGCGGTGCGTGGCTATGACCTCTTCAAGCACAAGAAGGAAGGCTGTGTCCGCGCCGTGTTCGTACCCGGCGCGTGAGCCGCACTGGGGCACCGAAAAAGCCCGGCCATGGCCGGGCTTTTTCAATGCGTGATGGTTCCAGCGCTGGGGTCAGGGCTCGCGGGGCCGGCGCAGCACCGCGCCGGCGCCCACGCCAGCACCCAGTTCGGCGCCTGTCGCCGGCTCGATTTCCGGATTGGACATCGTTCGCAGGGTCATTTCCTCCACTGCCGCCTGCTCGGCCGGCGTCAAGCCCACTGAGAACGATCCGTCGCCGCCGTCCAGGGCCGCCTGCGCATCGCGGTCAGTGACCCGTTCCCACAATTCGCCGCTGTTCCAGCTGCCAACCTGGTCACCCTCGCCCTGGGACATATCCATGTACAGATCGGTGAAGGCCGGATCGCCCGGCATCTTGCCCGGCGGGAAGTTCGGCGTGATGCTGTAAAGGGCCTTCTCGAAGGACTTCTGGTGGGCCACTTCGCGGGTCATCAGGAAACGCAGTGCATCCTTGATGCCCGGATCGTCGGTCACGTTGATCAGCCGCTCGTAGACCAGCTTCGCACGGGCTTCGGCGGCGATGTTCGATCGCAGGTCCGCGGTCGGCTCGCCAATGGAATCCACGTAGGCGGCAGTCCACGGCACGCCGCTGGAGTTGACCAGGGCGGGGCCGCCACCGTAGAGGATCTGCTCGGTATGGCTGGTGCTGTTCTGGCTCAGCAGCCGCATGTCCTCGACCTCGGCCATCGCTTCGGACTGCACGGCCTTGGGGCCCTTGTTCAACATCGCGATGATCGTACCGATGATCTCCAGGTGGCTGATCTCTTCGGTGGCGATGTCGTACAGCATGTCCTTGCGCCCGGGATCGCATTCGCCCAGTGCCTGGGTGAAATAGCGCATGGCGGCCGCCAACTCACCTTGTGGCCCGCCGAACTGTTCCAGCATGAGGGTGGCAAGCGCTGGATTGCTTTCGCGCACGCGGACCGTGTACATCAGCTTTTTGTGGTGAAGAAACATCAGCAACTCCTCTTTTTGCGACGGCGCCGCAGCGTCTGCGCGGTGCGCGCACGCTGGGTCCGATGGCTCGACATTGATGGTGTGCGCCCAAGGCTTTCGGCCCACGCAACGAGGATGCGCGTGGCACCCGTGTACGGCCGTGGATGGCACGTGGGCAGCGCATGAGTACCTGCCGCCTCGATGCTGATATGGCGTTCACGAACCGGTCGCCGGCGCAAAGAAAAACCCCGGCCGTCGCGCCGGGGTTTTCCTTGCGCTGCTGCCGCGGACCGGTTACTTCTTCGCGGTCACGCCGGGGGTCGCGTCACGCACGAGGAACTCTTCGGTAACCTCCGGCAGGTTCTCGAGCAGCCAAGCGGCCATCGCCTCTTCCTGGACCAGGATCTCACCGCACACCTGTGCGACTTCATGCTCGCCGGCGGTGCGCGCTGCGGCGATCAGCGAGGTGTAGCTGGCGATCTCGAAGCACTCGAACACATAGCCCGCCATCGCACCCTTGACGATCTCGTCCGATGCGGTCATTCCGCCGATGGCCTGGCCCATCGCCGCCATCTTGCCCAGCGCATCCTTCACGATGGACGGCGACCCGCCCAGGTTGCTGATGCACTGTTCCAGGCGCTCACGCTGGCCCACCGTTTCCTGGATGTGTTCTTCGATACGCGCCTTGAGTTTCGGATAGTGATCGATCCGACCTGCCTGTGCTTTCAGCATCTGCTCGGCCTGCTGTTCCATTGCATGGGCGTCACGCAGCCAATCCAGCAGGTTTTCCTTGATCTCTGTCATGTCGTTGCTTCTCCGCGGGTGGGAAGGGACAGCATGTCCGCTGGCCCGTCAACCAGCCGCCAACGGGTCGTGGAAAGTGTGTGCTTTTAAGGTGCAGGGGCCGTTAGCACATGCTTGTCGCGGTTGCTCACCCGCGCTTCGACCGTGATGAAAAAAGCCCGGCACCCACGCGCGGAGCGCTTCAGGTGCCGGGCCCAGGGAGGGGAGGTGCAGATTACCTCTGCTGGCGCCCGCCCTGCTGGTTGCCCTGGTTGCCGCCTTGGTTGCCACCGCCGTCCTGGCGCTGCTGGCCGCCCTTCTGCCCGATCTCGGACATGTGCTCGCGGTCCTGGCTTACCGCCTCGCCACCCTTGCGACCGGCTTCGCGGGCCTCTTCCGAGCTGAACTCATGTGCGTTACCGGATTCATGCGCAGCACGTCCGCCCTGCGCGGCGATCTCGCGCTGCTTGTCTTCGTCCATGCCAGCGAAACCACGATTGGACTGGTTGTTGTTGTTTGCCATTTCGTTCTCCTGGATAGCGTAGAAGTCGGTGGAAGTACCGACGTGCATAGCGTAGGCGGCGCAGTTTGAAAACGCCGTCGAACGCATGACGATGCCACGTGACACCAGACGCGGCAGTACTGCACGAGACGATGACGCGGACGGCGACTCCTGTGTCGACACGCGACCGCGCAGCCGCAGAGCGGCGTGCACTCAAGCAGCATTGTCGGCGCAGGCACGTGCTTGGCGCGCTGCAGACGCACCGCGCATCCTGTGCAACACGGTCACGGAATCAACGCGCGCTGGAGACTCCCGCACCTGCCTCACGGCCCTGCAGCTGGAAGCCGTCGATGGCGTCGATGCGCCCCCGCCACAGCGGAAGCGCAGGGGCCATTGCATCCGCGCTGCCGACTGCCGTGACGCGCACATCGATCAGGTGCAGGTAATCAGGCGGGTCGGTACTGTCGTCGGCGTTGCGGCTGCCGTAGCGCGCCGCATGCATGGCGATGCTGTCGTGCGCGGTCTGGCGCTGCGCCTGGTCGGCGAGGTCGAGCGCATCCGGAAACGCGCGCGCGAAACGCTCGAAGTAAGCCGTGCCCGAAACCAGGCTTCCGCTTATCTCCAGCCCATGCACATGCAGCACGATGCCAAGGCGCAGGTGCGGGCGATGGTTGACCAGGCTGACCAGTGATTGCAGGAACCAGTCGCCCGGGCGACTGCCGCCCGCGCCCGCATCCGGCCACGTCCGGCTGGCCGGATCGTTCGCGGCCGCATCCTCCACACGACGGCGCATCGGGTCCGTCATGCCACGGTCCCGGCGCGAATGGGTAACACGCAGGCGGTCAGCACCGCAGCGCCAGGTCGTCCGCGCGGCATAGCGGACGGCGCTGCGTGCGCAGCAGGTGCGACGTGGTCATTCGGGGCGAGGGATCGCAGCACGTGGTGGCGCTTCCTTAAGCCAAGGTTGCAGTCACTATCGGCGGCGCCCGTCATACAGCACGTGGCCGGCAGGTAACGAACGCATCAACCCCGGCATCACGTGCCGTCACACTCCCTGCACGCGGTGCCTCGGCGTGCGCTGGGCGACCGTATCCACACAGTGTGGTAACCCCGTGCAACGGCATGATGGTCGGTATTGAACCGGTTGACACATCCACCAGACGGCGGCGAGCATGGCCACTATTTCTCAATTCGGGGCACACCGCGACATGGTGTCAGAAGGAAAATTCCACGTCGTCGGCATCGGTGCTTCCGCTGGGGGCGTAGAAGCGCTGGAGGGGTTCTTCCGCGGCGTTCCCAACGACACGGACATGGCATTCGTGGTGGTCACCCACCTGAATCCTTCACGCAGGACCCAGCTTCCGGAGATCATCGCGCGCTTCACCCCGCTGCCCGTGGTGCAGGCCGAGGAAGGCATGCCGGTCGAACCCCGCAATGTATACGTGATGCCAGAGGACAGCGTGCTGGGCATCCGCGAAGGCAAGCTGACACTGCAGGATCTGCACGGCCATCGCGAGCCGAAGCCGGTCGACATCTTCCTGAGCGAGCTGGCCGACGATGCACAGGCGCTTGCGGTGGGCGTGATCCTGTCCGGTGGCGACGCTGACGGCACGCTGGGTCTGAAGGCCATCCAGGAAAAAGGCGGCATGACGCTGGCCCAGGTCGCGGACGGATTCGGGCCCCAATATGCGGACATGCCCGATTCGGCCATCCAGCTGGGCTTTGTTGATTTTGCATTGCCGGTTGAATCCATGGGGCCGAAGATCGCCGAGTTCGCCGCCAACATCGGCATGCTCGACCAGGCCATAGCCGGCGCGCGGACGCAGCGCTCCTCGGCCCAGGACGCCGATTCGGTGGCTGAGATCTACATGCTGCTGCGCAGCCAGGTGGGCCATGATTTCAGCGGCTACAAGACCCGCACTTTCCTGCGCCGCGTGCACCGGCGCATGCAGGTGCTTGGCCTGCGCGATCTCGGCGCTTACGTGGACGCACTGCGGAAGGATCCACAGGAGCCGGGGCTGCTGTTCCGTGACCTGTTGATCAATGTCACCAATTTTTTCCGCGATCACGATGCCTTCAAGAGCCTGGAGGACAACGTCATCCCGCAGCTTCTGGCCAACCGCGGGCCCGAAGAGACGGTGCGCATCTGGGTACCTGGCTGCGCGACCGGCGAAGAAGTCTATTCGCTGGCGATCCTGATGCTGGAGCACATGGCGACGTTGCCGGTTGCCCCGCGCGTGCAACTGTTCGCCACCGATATCGATGATCGCGCGCTGGCCGTTGCACGCGCCGCGCGTTACCCGCGGCCGCTGTTGAGCGCGGTCAGCCAGGAGAGGCAGCAGCGCTTCTTCGTCCCGGATGGCGAAAGCATGGTAGTGGCCAAGCAGGTGCGCGAGATGTGCATCTTCTCGCCCCACAGCGTGATCCGCGATCCTCCTTTCTCGCGCATCGACATGGTGTCCTGCCGCAACCTGCTGATCTATTTCGGCGCGGACGTGCAGGCGCAGGTGATCCCCACCTTCCACTATGCGCTGCGCCCGGAAGGCTTCCTGTTCCTGGGTACTGCCGAGAACCTGAGCCAGTTCGACGAACTGTTCGTGGCCGTGGACAAGCGCAATCGCATATTCCGGCGCCGCAACGGCTCCACGCCGAGCGTGCGGCTGCCGATGTCGCTGATCCTGCCGCGCCAGCAGGCCGCGACCGACAGCAGTACCCGGCGCCTGCCCGCCGCCGGCTCCATGCGCCACAGTGCCGAATCGCAGGTGCTGGACCGCTATGCCCCGCCCCACGTGGTGGTGAGCAGCGACGGCGACGTGGTGTACTTCTCCGGCCGCACCGGCAAGTACCTGGAAGTCCCGGCAGGCGCGCCCACCCGGCAGCTACTCACCCTTGCACGGCGGGAACTGCGGCTGGACCTGCGCACGATCTTCCGCGAAGCGGTGGAAAGCGGCCGCAGCGCCCAGCGCAGCGGGCTGGCGATGGAAGTGGACGATGGCCGGGTGCAACTGGTCAACATGGTCATCGAACCGCTCAACGAGCGCATGGGCAGCGAAGCCCTGTTCCTGGTGCTGTTCGTGGACCAGGGCCCGGCGCTGACCCGCGAAGAAGCCTCCGAACGCGCGATCGGCCAGGGTGGGGACCGCGCCGACCACGCCTCGCAGACCGAGCGCGAGCTGCATGAGACGCGTGACCGCCTGCAATCGCTGATCGAAGAATACGAAACCGCGCTGGAAGAACTGAAGTCCTCCAACGAGGAGCTGGTGTCGGTCAACGAAGAGATGCAGTCCACCAACGAAGAGCTCGAGGCCTCCAAGGAAGAGCTGCAGTCGGTCAACGAAGAGCTGCACACCGTGAACTCCGAACTGCACGGCAAGCTGGAGGCGCTGGACCGCGCCAACAATGACCTGGTCAACCTGTTCCGCGCGACCGAGGTAGCGACCGTGTTCCTGGATGAGCGGCTGGCGATCCGCTCCTTCACTCCGGCGGTCGAGTCCATTTTCAACATCCGCAACAGCGACCTTGGGCGGCCGATCACCGATCTGTCGGTCCGCGTTGCCCTGCCCGGGTTCGACGCTGACCTGCAGCGGGTGCTGAAGGAAGAAGTGATGATCGAACGGCGTGCTTCCTGCGCCGATCGCGGCTGCAGCTACCTGGTGCGCGTGGGTCCGTACGTGGACGCCGCAGAGCGTTCCAACGGCGTTGTGGTGACCTTCCTGGACGTGACCAGCCTGATGCGTTCGGAAGAGCGCCAGCAGATGCTCATCGCCGAACTGCAGCATCGCACCCGCAACCTGCTGGGCGTCGTACAGGCCATCGCACTGCGCACCCTGGGCAAAGGCGAGGACGTTGCCGATTTCGGCCAGCGGCTGGCCGCACTGGGACGCGCGCAGAGCCT
This sequence comes from Stenotrophomonas sp. NPDC078853, assembly GCF_044901215.1. Taxonomy (NCBI): domain Bacteria; kingdom Pseudomonadati; phylum Pseudomonadota; class Gammaproteobacteria; order Lysobacterales; family Lysobacteraceae; genus Stenotrophomonas; species Stenotrophomonas sp. NPDC078853. Next base: position 51,543 of record NZ_JBJDOQ010000021.1, read on the forward strand.
GCTGGGCGGTACGCTGGCCGGCGAAGTCGACCTGGGCGAGATGGTCCGCACGGAACTGGCCTCGCTGGGCGTGCCGATGGAGCGCGTCAAGTTGAGCGGCGACGCGGTCGCCCTGAGCTTCGACATGGCCCAGACGTTCAGCCTGGCTCTGCACGAACTTTCCACCAATGCGACCAAGTACGGGGCGTTCAAGGTGGACGGGGGCCAGCTGCTGGTGGCGTGGGAACTGAAGGAGAATGAAGGCCAGCAGTGGCTGGCGCTGACCTGGAAGGAGACCGGCGTGCCGATCGACCACGCGCCTTCCCGGACCGGCTTCGGGACGCAACTGATCGTGCACGCGATGTCGCACACGCTCAACGCCGAAACACGACTGGAGTATGCAAGCGACGGGGTCTTCTGCAGCATCGAAGTGCCCTACGACCACACACATTGACAGCCATTCGCGGACGGGGGGCCGCCTGGCGGGAGGTTGAGATGAGCAACGATATTCTGGCCGGATGCCGGGTGTACGTAGTGGAAGACAACTACCTGCTGGCCCTGAGCGTTTCCGAATTCCTCGAATCGGCAGGCGCCGAGGTACTCGGCGTCACCGGCAAGCTGGCCGAGGCGCAGCGGTACGTGGCCGAGCACGACGACCGGATCGACGCGGTGCTGCTGGATGTGAACCTGCGCAGCGAGATGTCCTATCCTCTGGCCGACCAGCTGGTCGCGCTGGACATCCCGTTCCTGTTCACCACCGGCTACGATGCCGCAGCCATCGATGCACGCTTCGGCGATCACCCGGTGTGCAGCAAGCCGTTCGTTCCGGCGACCCTGTGGGAGATGGTCAGCGCGATCTGCACCCGGCACTGAGCCGAGACCCTGCTCCTTACAACGCGGTCTCGACGCCACTGCGTGCACCATGGACCGTCCCGACCACAGGTAATGCGATGGCACCGCATTCGACGGCGATCTATCAACTTGACGTTTCCCTGTTCCGTGATGGCTGCGGGAGGGGCTGGGGCACCTTGTCCGGTGTCGTCGAGAAGCTCGACTACCTGCAATGGCTGGGCATCACCCACCTGTGGCTGTTGCCGACCTACCGCAATGGCGGCCGCGACGGTGGCTACGATGTGATCGACCACTGCGCGATCGATCCGCGCATCGGCGATTTCGACAGTTTCGATCTCCTGATCCGGGAAGCCACGCGGCGTGGCATCAGGGTGATCGTGGAGCTGGTCATGCAGCACACCTCCGACCAGCATTCCTGGTTCCTGCAGGCGCGCAGCGGCGACGCGCGGATGGCAGCGCGGTATATCTGGGCGGACTCGCCGCCGGAGCAAGGGCCGGACCCCATGTTTCCCCCGATCGAAGCGTCGGTGTGGAGCTGGGACGCGGATGCCGCGCGGTTCTACCAGCATCGGTTCTACCGGCATGAACCCGATCTGGAGCTGGCCAATGCCGAGGTGCGCGAAGAGATGGGACGCATCATCGCCTTCTGGCTGGACAAAGGCGTGGCGGGTTTCCGCGTCGACGCGGTGCCCTACATGGTGGAACGCGCGGCCCTCGCCGACCCGCGCGACGAAGGCCGCTGGCTGCTGCAGCTGATGCGCGGACAGGCGGCGGCGCACCACGATGCGCCCATCCTCATCGGCGAAGCCGACGTGGAGGCGGGTGAGTATGGGAAGTACCTGGACCACGGACGGCGCCTGTCCCATCTGCTTGATTTCCACCTCAACAACCATCTGTTCCTGGCGTTCGCGCTGGAGGACGCCAGCCAGATCACCTCGACCCTGGCCGAGTACAACGCCGATGCGCCGGCACGTTCGCGGCTGGCGTGGTTGCGCAACAACGACGAACTGGACCTGGAGCAGCTGAGTCCCGAAGAACGCGCCAGCGTGATGGACCGGTTCGCACCCGAGCCGGGCATGCGTGTCTACGAACGCGGCATCCGGCGCCGGCTGGCCCCGATGTTCGACCACGACGTGGGCGCGCTGGCGATGGCCCACGCCGTGCTGCTTTCGCTGGGACAGGTGCCGGTGCTGCGCTATGGCGATGAGATCGGTCTGGGCGATGACCTGCGCCTTCCCGAGCGCGATGCCGTGCGCGTGCCGATGCAGTGGGCCCCTGGCCCGCGGGCCGGCTTCAGCGATGGCCCCGCACCGCCCTGGCGCGCTGCGCTGTCCAGTCATGACCGCGGCGTGGCCAGCGATGCGGTCAATGTGCAGGCGCAACGCGACGACCCGGATTCGCTGCTTGGTCGCGTGCGTGAACTGCTGCAGGCGCGCCGTTCGCTGCCATGGCTGGAACAGGACGCCGAAGCGCTGCCCGGCCTGCCGCGTTCCATCCTCGGGCTGCGCTTCCGCAGCGGCGACAGTGCCTTGCTGACCCTGGTCAACGTGGGTCGCACGCCCCAGCGCCTGCACCTGGCCGAGGCAACCCACGCGCGCCCGGTGGTCCTGCGCGGCGCCGATGTCGAGGAGCAGACCGTGGTGCTGGCCGGCTACGGCTACGCCTGGCTGCTGGTGGACAGCGGCGGGAGCTGAAGCGCGGGCAGCACCCGGGACGCGAAGTCGTCGATGAAACGTTCCTGTTCGAGGTTGACGTTGTGCAGGTACAACCGCTGGAAACCCATGTCCAGGTAGCCCTGCAAGGCCTCACGATGCACGCCGGGATCGTGGGAGACGATCACCCGCTCGGTGAGCCGTTCATCGCTCACCTGCTGGCCGAGCTGTTCATAGGCTTCCGGCTGGCTGAGCTGTTCACTCTGTTCGGCGCTCAGCACGTTCTGGCGCCATTGCTCGCGCGCCCCGGCGAGCGCGGCGTCGTAGCTGCGCGCATAGGAAAGCTTGACCTGCAGGTACATCGGTTTGCCCGCGCCGCCGCCTGCTTCGAAGGCGCGCACTACCGCACCCAGATCCTCCATCGGCATGCTGGTGGTGATCAGCCCATCGGCCCAGCCCCCCAGCCAGTGGGCGGTTTCCGGGGTCAGCGCAGCGCCCAGCAAGGGGATCGGGGTGGCCGGCCGGCTGTACAGCCGCGCCTCGCGCACCTGCACGCCCGCCTCGCCCTCGACGCTGACCTTGTCGCCGGCCCACAGGCGGCGGATCACCTCTGCGGATGCGCGCAAGCGCGCGTTGCGGATGTCCTTGCTCGGCCAGGGCTGACCGGTGATCGCCTCGTTCAGCGCTTCCCCACTGCCCACTGCCAGCCACACCAGGGTGGGCGCAAACTGTTCCAGCGTGGCCACCGCCTGTGCCACCACGGCGGGATGGTAGCGCCCGGACGGGCACGTCACCATGCCCAGCGATACCGGCACCTGGCCGAGCAGCGCCCCGGCCCACGCCCAGGCCTGGCCGGATTGTCCCTGGCGGCGCGACCACGGATGGAAATGGTCCGAGCACATCACCGCATCGAACCCACTGTCCACCGCGCGCCGCGCAAGGGCGAGCAGGCTGGCGGGGGCGAACTGCTCATGCGAGGCATGGAATCCAATCACGGCGCGCTCCTGTACGTTTGACACGATTGCAACAGGGCACGATTTAAAACCGCGTCATGAACATGCCAAAAGAATGCATCGGCCATCGCCGCTGGGCGATCGCCGAAGGGTACATCCCGGGCTGGAGCAACGGCCCACAGCCGGCGCTGGAAAGTCACGAAACCTGCTGCATCCTCAATGCCAGTGAACGACCTGCACAGGTCGAACTGTGGTTGTACTTCGAGGACCGCGAACCGGCGGGGCCGTATCGCGTCGAGGTGCCGGCGCAACGCACGCGCCATGTCCGCTTCAACGACCTGGACGATCCGATGCAGGTGCCGCGCGAAACGCCGTTCGCCACCCTCATCCACTCCAGCGAACCGATCATCGTGCAGCACACGCGGCTGGATTCGCGGCAGGCGGAAAATGCGCTGATGACGACCATCGCTCACCCGCTGTGACACCGCACTGACACCGCATCGGCAGGTCATTTACGGGCAAGCGCGCAGCATCGGTATCTCCTTTCACCGCACTGGAGAACGCGATGTCCCTCCCCGACTACCCACGCCCCCCCTTCAAGCCGCAGCAGCAGGGCTTCCCCGGCAAAACCGGACCGATGGAACCCACCCCGGACCACGGCGAGACCACCTACCAGGGCCATGGCCTGCTGGCCGGCAAGCGGGCCTTGATCACCGGTGGCGACAGTGGCATCGGCGCGGCGGTGGCCATCGCCTTTGCCCGCGAAGGGGCGGACGTGGCCATCGCCTACCTCCCCGACGAACAGGCCGATGCCGAACGCATCGGCGCGCTGATCGAAGAGGCGGGGCGCAAGGCGCTGCTCGCTCCGTGTGACATCAGTGACCCTGCCCAGGCCGAGCAGCTTGTGGACCGGGTGGTCAAGGAGCTCGGCGGACTGGACGTGCTGGTCAACAACGCCGCGTACCAGCGTTACTTCGAGAGCTTCGACGAGATCACGCTGGAGGAATGGAAGCGCACCTTCGATACCAACGTGCACGCAGTATTCAACCTGGTGCGACTTGCGGTGCCGCATCTGCAGAACGGTGGCAACGTCATCAACACCGCCTCGGTGAATTCCAAGAAACCGACCCCGAACATCCTTCCCTACTCCGCCACCAAGGGCGCAGTGGCCAACCTCACGATCGGGCTGGCCGGCCTGCTTGCGGACAAGCAGATCCGCGTCAATGCGGTGCTGCCCGGTCCGATCTGGACGCCCTTCATCCCTGCCGGCATGGCGGCCGAGGAAGTCGAGAGCTTCGGCTCGCAGACGCCATTCGGCCGGCCGGGCCAGCCGGCTGAACTGGCCTCGGCCTATGTGATGCTGGCCTGCGACGGTGCCAGCTACACCTCCGGCGCGCTGCTCACCGTGTCCGGCGGCGCCGTGACGCTGTGATGGAGCGTTGGCACGCGCTTCGCTCCGCGTTGCCAACATGGCTGGACGAATGGCTGGACGTGGTCGTCCCGGTCAGCGAGTTGCTGCTGATCGGGACGTGTGCGTGGCTGCTGGTGCGCTTCGTCGCGATGACCGCGCGCACGATGGCCAGCCGATACGAGTTCCCGCCGGCGTATGCCGTCGGCGCGCGTCGTATCGCTGCAACGCTGGTCTATGCGGCCGCCCTGCTGCTGGCGCTGGAGCGGCTGGGCGTCTCCGCACGCGTGTTGTGGAGTGCGTTGACCGGCTTCGCCGCCGTGGGGGCGGTCGCGTTTTTTGCCGCGTGGAGCGTCCTGTCCAACATCTTCTGTTCGTTCCTGATCTTCGCGACCAAGCCGTTCCGGCTGTATGACCAGATCGAGGTCATCGACAGCCCGGACAAACCCGGGATACGTGGACGCGTGGTCGACATCAATCTCATCTACACCACCCTGCAGGACAGCAACCCGGCATCGCAGAACTGCCTGTTGAAGGTGCCCAATTCGCTGTTCTTCCAGCGCATGATGCGGCTCTGGCATTGAGTCCGCGCCGCCAGGACATCGAGGAACTCCATGACCCCGCTCGACAAGCCACTGCGCCGTGAACTGCAGGTCGGTGCCGATGCGTTCACCCTCACCATCGACCCGGATGGCCTGAAACTGGTTCGCAAGGGGAAACGCAACGGCATCGTGCTGCGCTGGGAGGAGCTGGTCAACGGTGATGCCGCGCTGGCCAAAGCCCTGCAGGCATCGCTGCAGACGCAGTGACCGCTGCGGAGCCCGCGTGCTGCACAGCCAGGCTCAGCGCCCCTTTTCCGTCGTGCCGCGCGAGGTGGCATTCTCCCCCGCAGGCTGCGGCATCAGTTGGCCGGAGGGCGCGCCGTGCTGTGCGTGGCGGTTGCCTGAAGGGTCTTCGATCTGGACGACCTGGCCGCGCTGCCAGGCATCGGCACCTGGATCGATCGGCGGCGAGGGAATATCGGCGCGCGCCGCCCTGCGTTCCCCGCTGTCGATGCCGATCCGCTGATCACGCGCCGTCAGCATGGCCTGGTCGATCTGGCCGTCAGCGGTGAACCCCATCATCAGTTGGGGCATGCCCCGCGGCAGGTCCTTGTCCAGGTCGGTATGCCAGGTGTGCCAGGTCTTGCCATAGGTGCCGACGAGTTTCTCCATCAGCGCATGCTCGGCCGGGGCGGGGATGCCGGGCGCCACCAGCTGGCCCGATTTCACTTCGTGCACGTGGCTGTGCCAGAGTTTCTTCTCCGGCTCGGGCAGGCTGCCGAACAACGCCCCGCTGATGATGTACTCCACGCCCATCAGCTTGGCGTCGCGGACATTGCCATCGTAGATGGTGCACTGGATGACGTCCTCGTTGAGGATGCTGCAGTAATGGTGCGCTTCCATCTGCCCTGCCGGGTGCCCATTGTAGAAATGAAAACCGTCAAGGTAGGCGTTTATCGCTTCGATCGGCGGGCGGTCCTGCAGCAGCGCCGCACCCGCGTCCAGTGCCTTGGTGGTCGGCGCCGCCTCGGCCCCGGGCGCCTGCACGCTGGAGGAGGTGGTGCCCCCACCGCAGGCGGCCAGCGCGAGCACGGCAGTAGCGTTGAGGAAAACAATGCGCATGGAATACCCCTTGTGCTTGATGGAAGGGCGGGCAGCTGCAGTCAGTCGTCCTGCGCCCACCGTGAAAGGTTCTGCTGGAGCGTGTCGATGCCGGCCCATGGATCCTTGCGGCGTCTTTTCAGCCGGGCGGGTACATCGCGGAGGGTGAAACTGTCGGCGCGCTTCAGCCTGGGCAGTTCGTTCCAGGAGATGGGGAGTGCCACCGGCGCGCCCGGCCGGCCGCGCAGCGAATAGGACGCGACCGCCGTCGCACCTCGTCCGTTGCGGAGATAGTCCACGAAGATCCGCCTGTTGCGCAGGCGTTTGCTTGAGGTGGCCAGGAAACGATCGGGCTCGGATCGGGCAAGCGCGTCGGCGAACCCGTGCGCGAAGCGCTTGGTGAGGTCCCAATCGCAGCCCGGGTGCAACGGCACCACCACGTGCAACCCCTTGCCGCCGGACACCCGCAGGAAGGATTCCAGCTCCAGCTGCTGCAGCAGCCTGCGGATGTCGGTGGCGGCCTTCTTGACCTCCGAAAAAGGCACGTCCGGGCCCGGGTCGAGGTCGAATACCACGCGATCGGCCTGATCGGGCGAGGCAGCATGGCTGCCCCACGGATGGAACTCCAGCGCGTTGAACTGCACCAGCTCCAACACGCTGGCCGCATCTTCCACCACCAGGTAGTGCGCATTGACGCCGGTGTCCTCCTTCAGCCGCACCGAGCCCACGCGCTCCAGGCCGGCGGTGTGGTGCTTCTGGAAGAAACACGGCTTCGAGGTCCCCGAGGGGCAGCGGATGATCGACAACGGACGCCCGATGATTTCCGGCAGCAGGTGGTCCATCACGGCGGTGTAGTAGTCCCAGACCTCCTGCTTGGTCGCCTGGATATCCGGAAAGATCACCTTGGTCGGGCTGGACAGCGTCGGCGACGCATTGGCCGCCCGCCCCGCAGGCGGCGCCGTGGCCACGGCACTGCCTTGGCCATGGTCGCTGCTGGCGAGGTCTGAAACGTTCTTGTCCGGCCGCACCGCCTTCAGCGATGCCTGGCGCAGCAGCTGCTGGCCACCAATCCCCCGATAGAACACCTCCACCACGAAGCGCGGCGGAAACCACGTGGCCCCGCGCAGATCGGTCTCGGTAGTCGGTACGTACGCGGTTGGCTGCTTGCCGCCCCCCTGCCCCATCATCGCGCTGAGCTCGCTGATCTGGCTGTCGGTGAAGCCCGAGCCCACCCGACCGGCGTACAACCAGCCATGGCGCGCGTCAGGCCTCGCCAGCAGCAGCGAACCGAATCCGGTCCGGCTCCCTTTCGGCGCCGTGTAGCCCACCACGGCAAACTCGTCGCTGGCCAACTGCTTGGTCTTGCGCCAGTCCTCGCTACGCCCTGCCTGGTAGCCGCGGTCGGCGCGCTTGGAAATGATGCCTTCGAAGTGCTGCTCACCGGCCAGCCGGTATGCCGCGTCACCGTCGCCGGCGATGTGCGAACTCAACGCCAGGTGCGGCGGCGGATCGGCCAGCAGTTCCTGCAGCAACGCCTTGCGCTGCAGAAGCGGCGCATCGGTGACATCCACCCCGTCCAGATGCAGCAGGTCGAACAGCACATAGGACAGCGCACCTTGGCGCTCGCCGGACAGCGTGGCCTGCAGCAGGTTGAAGTCCTCCTTGGTGCCGCCGCCCGCGATCAGCTCACCATCCAGCGCCGCCGACGTCACCCCGAGCGCGGCCACCGCCTCGCGGATCTCGGGCAGCTTCCCGGTCCAGTCCAACGCGTTGCGCGACCACAGCCGCACCTCGCCATCGGCCACGGTCGCCAATATCCGGTAGCCATCCCATTTGATTTCGTGGACCCACTGGTCTCCTGCTGGCGGATGATCGCCAAGCCTGGCCAACTGTGGCTGGAACGGCCCTTCCGGCGCCTCGGCCTTGCGCGCCCCGGCCAGTCGCAGCGCTTTTCCGGACCACCCACCCCGGCGCGACCGCGCGCTCACCGGTACCGCCGTCAGCCGACGCTTGACGGACTTGCCACTACCGGCGCGCTTGAGGTCGGCGGCAGGTGCCGCCGTGACGTCGGCCAGCAGGTCGTCCGCCTCGACATCGCCGGCATAGGCATCGTCCTCCTTGAACAGCAGCCACTGTGGCTGCCGCGCCGGCTTGCCGGAGCGCACCAGATGCCAGCCGCCCTTGAGCTTGGTGCCGAACAGTTCGAATCGCAGGTGGCCCTTCGCCAGCTGTGCCTCCGGGTCGCCGCGGGTGGACCACACGCCGTGGTCGAACTGCGCCACGTGCCCGCCTCCGTACTCGCCCTTGGGTATCTCTCCTTCGAACCCGGCGTAGTCAACCGGGTGATCCTCCACTTCCACCGCCATCCGCTTCACGTGCGGATCGTAGCTGGGTCCTTTCGGCACCGCCCAGCTCTTCAACACGCCGCCGATCTGCAGCCGGAAGTCATAGTGGCGCCTGCTGGCATGATGCAGCTGGACGACGAAGATGGCCCGCTGGCCGGCCGGCACTTTCTTGCCCGGCTCCGGCTCCCGGGTCCGGCCGAAGCTCCGCTTGCGCTGGTACTCGCTCAGCGACATCCCGAGCGGCCTAGCGGCGCAGGTGCGTGCGCACGGCCTCGGCGGTCGGACCCACCGCCTTGACGGCCGCCTCGAGCGCTTCGCGGCTGACGCCCAGCGTCCGGGTCCAGTACTGGACCTCGTAGTCCTCGTTGACGTTGATCCGGTCGCGGTCGGGGCTGCCGGTCTGCTGCTTGTCGTCACTCATGTCGATCTCCGTCGGAAGCTGCGGTCCATCGAGCATCGTTCCGCCGCGGTCGCCGGGACGAGAGCGCCGCGTGAACCCCGAAACAAGAATCCGTTGCCCGAAGTGAAGAAAACGCGGCACGCACTCAACCCTCACGTTTCTCTTCGCGCTCGCATGACGAGCCGCATACACCTGCGTGCCTAGGCTCGGAATCTCTGTTCACCCAATCCAATACGGAGCTTTCGATGGCTATCAAAACCGCTGAAGACCTTTTCATCCACGAACTGTCGGATATCTACAGCGCGGAAAAGCAGTTGACCAAAGCGCTGCCGCGCCTGGCACGCGCCGCCACCAACCCCGATCTTGCCGCCGCGTTCGAAACCCACCTGGAAGAAACACAGGGCCAGATCGAGCGCCTGGACCAGGTGGTGGAGGTGCTGGGCATTCGCCTGAAGCGTATCAAGTGCGCCGCGATGGAGGGCCTGGTGGAAGAAGGCAAGGAAGTGATCGACGGCATCGAGAAAGGCCCGGTGCGTGACGCTGCCCTGATCGGCGGCGCGCAGAAGGTCGAGCACTACGAGATCGCCTCCTACGGCACGATCGCAGCGCTGGCCAAGCAGCTCGGCTACAAGGATGCCCTGCCGCTTCTGCTGGAGACGCTGGAGGAGGAAAAGGCCACCGACGAAAAGTTGACGATGCTGGCCAAGTCCGGCGGCAATGCCGAGGCCGCAGCCGCCTGAGACCCGACCGCCTGCCAGGAGACCACCATGCAACCCGATCATGATCCGGCACACGAACCCGCTCGGCAGGCAGAGCCCTCTGCCGATGACCAGCGCGCCACCGAGAATGCCGGATACAACCAGCGCGGCCATGGCAAAGGCGGCAAGCTCGGCGAAGGAGAGCCTGACGGCAAGGCCGAGCGCGATGGCAGTACGCAGCCGAACTTCGGCCAGGCCGGCAGCTGGGGCAAGACCCCCGATCCAGAGCCCTGACCTGGGGCGGCACTGCGGTGCCGCCCTCCTGTCGAGGTGGCCACGTGTCGAAGTGAGCACGTGGCCGATGGTGAAATCAAGCAGACCGGGTGTATCGGCATGTGGAAACGAAACGGCCTGTCCATCGTATTGTTCGCGCTCCTGCTGTGCTTCCTGGGAGGGCAGGTGTGGGCAGGCTTCCTGGACCATAACCAGGAGCTCGCCGAGCTCCACCGCCCCACGCTGGAGCTCTGGGACTATCTCCACAGCGGTCATTTCATCAGCGCTACCTTCGAAAACTGGGAAAGCGAATTCCTGCAGATGGGCATGTACGTCCTGTTGACGGTGAGCCTGCGGCAGAAGGGATCGGCCGAATCGCGGCCGCTCTCCCATGCAGAAGAACACGAGCGTATTGAGCCTGGTCGCACGCCGTGGGCGGTGCGCAAGGGCGGTCTGTGGAAGACCTTGTATGGCCACTCATTGGCCATCGCGTTCATGCTGCTGTTCCTGATGAGCTTCCTGCTGCACCTGGCGGGCAGCTGGCGCGCCGAGGTCGACGACCAGCTGGCGCGGGGCCTGTCGCCGCCTACGTGCTGGGAGCATCTGGCGAGCAGCAGTTTCTGGTTCGAGTCCTTCCAGAACTGGCAGAGTGAGTTCCTTGCTGTGTTGTCGCTGGTGATCCTGACGATCTTCCTGCGCCAGAAAGACTCGCCCCAATCCAAGCCACTGGCTGCTCCGCACAGCCAGACCGGCGACTGAGCGGCGCAGGGACCGAACCGATGCGTCCATCTTCGCCTGCCCTGCTGGTCATCGACATGTTCACCCTGTTCGACTTCCCCGACGCTGATCGGCTGAAGCCGGGCGCGGTGCGGGCCGCGCGCCAGATCGCGCGCCTGGCACGACAGTTCCGCCTGCGCGGCCACCCCGTCATCCACGCCAATGACAACTTCGCGAACTGGCAGCTTGATTTCAAGGAGCTCGTCGATGCCTGCCTGCGCACGCCCGGTGCGTCGTCCACGATCGCGCGCCTGCTGCAGCCCGAGCCGGGGGATTATTTCGTGCTCAAACCCAAGCACTCCGCCTTCCTTGCCACTCCCCTGGTGGTGTTGCTGGCCAAGCTGGGGGTGGACGAGCTGGTGGTATGCGGCATGACGGCCGAATCCTGTGTCGCAGCCACCTGCTTTGACAGCAATGCACGGGAATACGACACCGTGGTCGTGCGTGAAGCGGTCGCCGGCATCGGTCGAGCCAAGGCGACCGCGCTGCGGCTGCTGGAGGACGGCAAGGCGGCCCGCGTCGTCCCACTGCAGCGTTACCTGGCGCAGTAGGGCGTTGAAGGACCAGCCCACTGCGCGGCACACGGATACGCGCTCGATCCGGCCGTCGCGCTCAGGGTACCCCTGCGTCCATCAGGGAGCGCAGATGGAGGATCGCTGTCGCCACACGCGATTGTTCGGCGATGCGCAACGCGCCCTCGCGGCTTGCCTCCCCGTGCAGATCTACCAGCATGTCGATCACCCGTTGCCGCTCGTGCAAGGCACGCAGCGCCCGCCATAGTTCGTCGTCGGTGTGGCGTGCCTGGGTCTGGTCCAGCGCGTCCAGGGTGTAGGCGTGTCCGGTATGGCAACGGTAGCGTGGCGGCGCGCTGTCGTCGATGTGCCATAGCACCCCGCCGCAGGCCGGGCAGCTCACTTTGGAGGGGCGTCCGATGGCGTCCAGCCCACTCATGTCATTGCCGGTATCCATGCTGAGGTCATTCTCGTGGCGCACCGCGGCAGGCACTGCCGGCGCGGAGCGGATGGGTTCGCCGATGGCACGCTGCAGCGTGGCGGCCAGTTGTTCGCCGGGTGTCGTCCAATCGACTGCGACGTATCGCAACGCACTGCGTGGCATGCTCGGCTCGAGTGCATCGGCCGGATCCTGGACGATGGCCAGCCCGCCGCACGCCTTGATCGCCTGCAGCCCGGCGGTGCCATCGTCGAGCCGGCCGCTCAACACGACCCCGATCACCCGCGGTCCGAAACACGCCGCTGCCGAGCGGAACAAGGGATCGATCGCCGGACGCGCGAGATTCTCCTTCGCACCCCGCGTCAGCCGGATCACGCCATCGGCCACCAGCATGTGCTGGTCCGGCGGTGCGATCAACAGGTTGCCCGGCTCGATGGCGTCACCGGCCACGGCGTGGCGCACCCGCATTCTGCCGGCACCGGAAAGCAGCTCGGGCAGCACACTCTGGTGGCTGCCGATATGCCGCACCAGCAGCACGGGTGGAAAGTCGGACGGCAGCAGGGCGGCCAAGCGCGTGAGCACCGGCGTCGCACCCGCCGAGGCACCGATGACGATGATGTCGCGGTGAATCCGATTGCTGTTCGACATGCCTACCCGCAGGGTTTTCGTCGCAGCCATTATGGTCAACCCTCCTTCATGGTGGCGTGCAGAAACTCCAGGACGACCGGCCTGTGCACCGCATCACAGAATGAATGCGATCAGGCCATGACCGATTCAGAATGTCCATTTGCAGAAGACACTTTCTTACGGGGCTGCACGCTAGATTTCAGATCCACAGCAAGAAAGGAGTCGCCGTTTTGCCAATCCGTGCGTTGGCGTATGCAAGTCAAGCAATACCGGGCCTGAGTATCGAGCGCATCGAGGCTCTCACGCGCGATGCCGAACGTTTCAATCTGCAGGCCGATGTCACCGGGGTATTGCTGTTCGACGGCAGCCGTTTCATGCAGTACATCGAGGGGCCTGAGGACAGCTTGTGGAAAGTGTATTCACGCATCCTCGAAGCCAGCAGCCATTGCGAAATGATGGAGCTGGGCCAAGGGCAGATCAGCGGCCGCCGCTTCCCCTACTGGTCCATGCGCATGGTTCCCGCTGGCGAGGCGGACCTGCGTTTCGTCTGCCGGGGTGACTGGACGGGCTTCAGCCGAAGCCGCGGCGATGATGCGCGAACCGGCACGGACCGGCTGGTACGGGTGGTAGCGCCGCACATCGGCTGATGGCCGATGCTGCAGGCTGGCGAGGACAGCATCGGGGGAACACTTGATCTTCTATAAATTCAAACCTGTGGAGCAGCTCGCCCACCTGCTCGATATCGTGGTCAACGAACGGCTCTACTGCGAGCATTACGAAGCGCTGAACGACCCCTTCGAAGGCCAGTTCGCGCGCATGGTCGGCCAGGGTGCGGCGCGGCCGCAGTTCGGCACCGCCCGCGAGCTCGACCGTAACCTGCCCACCCGGATCTGCAGCCTCACCGATCGTTTCGACGATGTGCGGATGTGGTCGCTGTATGCCGGTCGGTTCGCCGGTGTTGCCATCGCGCTGGAGCTCGATCCGCAACGCCTGCCGCTGTACCCGGTGCGTTACACGCGCCGGCTGCCTGCGATCGACGTCGCGGCAGGCGGTGGTGCCGCCTTGCGCGCCCTCACCACCAAGACGTCCCACTGGGCCTATGAGAACGAGTGGCGGCTGCTCAGCCAGGAACGCCATATTCCGGTACCGGGAGCGGTGCTGCAGGTGATCCTCGGCATGCGCATGCCCACCGAGATCATGCAGATCATCGCGCGGGTGGCCCGTCCCCACACGCGGGTCCACATGGCCCGGCTGGACCCGGCCGGCACCTGCATCGTGCGGGGCCAGGCGCTGGAAGCGGGGCTGGTGGAGCGCATCGTCACCTGACCGGCCCGGCCGGTTGCAGCATCGCCAGCAAGCGCTGCACGACTGCGGCGCGCACGTCCTCGGCGATCTTCCCGTTGTACATGCCCTCGTACACCCATAGCCCGTCCGCAGCCAGCCGCGCGATGAAGTTGTCCCAGGCCGCCGGATCGGTCTCGCCAGGCCGGGGTGGCGCCGGCGCCCAGCGCGCCATGGCCTCGCTCCAGGGCGCCACGTCGGTATCCGGCTCGACCGATTCAAGCATGAAGATCAGCTCGGCGCGGGTAGCGCTCTGTGCCGAAACCCGAAGGTAGGCCGCGTGCCGTTCGACCGCGCTCGATTCGCTGGCCGGCACCGCGAGCAGCTGCTGCATCGAAGCCTCCCAGCCCTGCACGAGATGCTCGTCGATGGCACGTAGCAGCGCTTCACGCGAAGGGAAGTGATACAGCAGTCCGCCACGGGTCAGTCCGGATTCGGTGGACACCGATTCGAACGTCACCGCACGTACGCCATCGCGGTTGATCACCCGCACGGCCGCATCGAGGATCCGGGTTCTATTGCTCGTTCTCATGCGTTCAATGTACGGCAACCGGTGCGGCTTCGCGGCCACCGGGCCCGCTGCGGAGCAGCAGCGCGGTGAGCATCGCGCCGATGGCCAGCGCCACCGAAATGACCACCAGCACCCACTGGTATGCGCGGTCATACGCGGCATGTACCGCATCCAGCCACTGCGGCGCAGGAGTGCCGACAGCCTGCAGCGCCTGGCCAATGCCCTCGCGTGCCGCCGCGGGCAACGCAGCGTCGGCGGGCAGGAAGGCGGTGTACAACGCCGCCGCCAGGCTGCCCAGGACCGCCACGGCCAGCAGCCCGCCGAATTCGTAGGCCACCTCTTCCACCGAAGAGGCCATGCCGGCGCGGTCGGCCGGCGCATTGCCGATGATGGCCGTGGACGCCACGGAAATCGTCGCACCCATCCCCACCCCGGTGACTGCCATGCCGGTGATCGCCCATCCCAGTCCGTGGGCAAAGCCCAATGCGACCACCGCCACGCCCAACGCGCCGCACGCCAGGCCGCCACTGATCAATGGCCGCAGGCCGACCCGATGCAGGAACATTCCGCCGAACAGCGCGCTCGGCAGGCTGCCCAGCGCCGCCACCGAGACCAGCAGGCCCGCCTGGAGCGGAGTAAAGCCGGCGACCAGCTGGAAGCGCTGGGTGGTCACCAGTTGCAGTCCAGCGAGCGCGAACAGGGTGAACACCGCCGCGAGCGTGCCGCAGAGGAAGGCCGGATTGCGGAAGATGGCAACGTCCAGCAGCGGATACGGCAGCACGCGCTGGCGGCGCACGAAGGCGGCGGCGGCGATCGACGCCACGCCGGCGGCGATGGCGGCGGTGATCCACGCAGGCGGCGCGGCAATCACCGATTTGATCCCCAGCACCAGACCGGACAATGCCGCCAGCGCGAGCAGCGAAGAGGCGAAATCCCAGCGCCGGCTGCCGTCAGGCACGCCTTTCGGCGCCAGTGCGAGCGTGGCGATGAAGGCCAGCACCACCACCGGCACGTTGACCAGGAAGACCGATCCCCACCAGAAACGCGCCAGCAGCACCCCGCCGATGATCGGGCCGAGCGCGGCGCCGATGATCGCCACTGAACCCCAGATGGCGATGGCGATGTTGCGCTCCCGCTCTTCATGGAAGGTCAGCCCGATCAGTGCGAGGGTCGCCGGCATCATCGCGGCGGCACCCACTGCCAGTGCGGCGCGCGCGCCGATCAACTGGCCAGCGGACTGCGAGAACGCCGCCACCAATGACGCCGCGCCGAAAGCGGACAGCCCGATCAGGAACATCCGCCGATGACCGATGCGATCGCCCAGGGTGCCAGCGCCCAGCAACAGGCCGGCCATCACCAGCGGATAGGCATTGATGATCCACAGCTGCTGGCTGTCGCTGGCATGCAGCTCGCTGGCCAGGGTGGGCAGCGCGGTGTACAGCACCGAATTGTCCAAGGTGACCAGCAACAGGCCGGCAGCCACGGTGAACAGCAGGCTCCAGCGGCGTGCGGGAGACAATGCGGACGTAGGAGGAGCAGCGGCAGGCAACGACATGGCGATCAGCACAGCGGTTGTGGGATGGACGTAACTATACCGGACGTCCTGTACAGTTATGTCGATTGGGGTAGCGGCCATTCACGCGCCGGATGGCGGTCCGACGCAGGCAGCCGCGCCGGCAAGCGTGTAAAATCGCGTCTTTTGGCCTCCTGACAATGGCGAAACCGTCACCCCGGCCGCCCGTTGCCGGGCCGCCCCTGATCCACGCGCTGCAGCGGCTTGATCCCCCGTCCGCTGCCTCCGAGAGCCCTGCCCTGCCTGCGGCGCTGGGCAGCTGGGTCGACTGGAACCGCGCCGTCGCCCTTGCACGGGCACTGGATGGCAGCCTTCCCGACCGCCCGGAACAGACCGCCGATACCGATGCCGACCGCCTCGCCGAAGAGTGCGCGCGTGCGCGAAACGCCCACGCCGAAACCATCCACGCGCTGGTGACCGCACTGCTGCAGCCCATGGCGCCGGCCGAATTCGAGCGGCGGCACGCCGCGCTCCAGCGTGCCCAACTGACCAGCACCGGCCGCCTTCGCGGCCGCCTGCGCGACGCGCTGGCGCGAACCGGCGAGCAAGGCGCACGCCTGGCCGAGATCGATGCCGTGATGGAGCAGGTGCTGGCCCCGCGAGAGTACCGGCTGCTTGACCGCCTGCCCGCCCACTTGGCCGCCTGCCTGCCCGCCGCCGCGACCGCACACGCCGCCACGAACCCGGACGCCACATCGCCTGCCGTGATGCCCGACTCCCTGTCCGAGCCGTCCTGGCCGCCCGCGCTGCGCGATACCGTGCGCGACCTGCTGCTGGCCGAACTCGACCTCCGTTTCCACCCGATCGACGGGCTGTCCGCCGCCGTCCATCCGCACCGAGCACCGCCCCATGCTGCGTAACGCCCTGCACCTGATCGTCTTCCTCCTCGGACTCGCCGCTGCTGCCTGGATCGGGATCGGCTACATCGGCCACAACACGCTCGGTGCCGCCGTCGCCCTCCTCATCGCCGCGTGCTACTGCGTTGGCGGGTGGGAGCTGCTGCAGTTCCGCCGCGCGACCGACGCACTGCTTGGCGCCACCCGCAACGCGGGTGACCGGGAAAACCTGGATGACTGGCTCAAGCGCGTGCCATCCCCCCTGCGCGGGCCGGTGCGGCTGCGCGTGGAAGGCAACCGGACCGCCCTGCCCGGCCCCGCGCTCACCCCCTACCTGGTCGGTCTGCTGGTACTGCTGGGCATGCTCGGCACGCTGCTGGGCATGATGGCGACGCTGCGCGGCACCGGCATGGCGCTGCAGAGCGCGACCGACCTGCAGGCCATCCGCGGCTCGCTGGCATCGCCGGTGGAAGGACTGGCGGTAGCGTTCGGCACCTCCATCGCCGGTGTCGCGGCATCGGCCATGCTCGGCCTGCTGTCGGCCCTGCTGCGGCGTGAGCGCCTGTCCGCCGTGCAGGTGCTTGACCAGCACATCCGCACGGACCTGTCGGTGCATGGCCAGGCTTGGCAGCGTTCGGAAGGCCTGCGCCTGATGCAGGACCAAGCGGCCCTGCTGCCTGCCCTGGTGCAGCAGTTGCAGCAGATGGTGGAGGGCGTGCAGCACGCAGCTGCGGCCAGCCATGCACAGCTGGAGGCACGCCAGGAGGCGTTCATCACCCGCCATGACGCCGCGCAGGAGCGCCTGGCCGCGCAACTGGAGCAGTCCCTGCAGCGTGGCGTACATACCGGCAGTGAAGCCATCGGCACCACGCTGCAACCGCTGCTGCGTGATGCACTGGGAAACATCGAAGCTACCGCCGCGCGCACCCAGGCCAGTGTCACCGACGCGGTGCAGCGCCAGCTTGATGCGCTGCAGGCTTCGACGCAGACGGTATCCAGCGACCTGCGCGCGCAGTTCGACGGAGCGCTCAACGCCCAGCAGGCCGCCAATGCCGCGCTTGTCACCGCACTTGGCAGCGCGCTGTCCAGCGTCATCGCCAGCCAGCAGGACGGCACTGATCGGCTGCTGGGCGAACTCGATGGCCGCCTGCGCGGGCAGGTCGAGCAGTTGGGCGCCCACTGGACCACGCTGGCAGAGCAGCAACATGACGCGGCCAGCGCGGCCAGCGAACGCGATGCGCTTGCACGTGCCGCAGCGCTGGCGGCACAACAAGCCGATGCGCGTGAGCTGGTGACCCAGCTGCAGAACACGCACCAGGCCCTGCTGGAGCGCAGCGCACACGACGACCAGGCACGCCTGCAGCAGTGGTCGCAGGCCTTCACCGCGCTGGCCGAACAGGCCGGTGCGCAATGGGTCACGCACAGCGAACGGGCCACCGCACAGCAGCAGCACATCAGCGAAACGCTGCAGCAGACCGCCAGCAGCATCGGCGAAGAGGCGCGTCGACAGTCCGCCGCCACCATCGCCGAAATCACCCGCCTGCTGGATGTCGCCAGCGAAGCACCACGCGCCGCCGCCGAAGTGGTCGCCGAGCTCCGCCAGCGGCTGTCCGACAGCCTGGTGCGCGATACATCGCTGCTTGAAGAGCGCGCCCAGTTGCTGGGTACGGTCGGCAGCTTGATGGAGTCGATCCAGGCCACGTCCAGTGCACAGCGCACCGCGGTGGACCAGCTGATCGAAAACGCCGCCGGGCTGATGCAGCGCACCGGCGAGCGCTTCGCCGAACAGGTTGACGCGCAGGCGGACACTCTGCAGGCACTGGTGGGCAGCGTTGCCGACGCCGCCACCGGCAGCCGCGAACTGGCCGCCGGACTGGACGGCGCAGTGACCGCGTTTACCGCCACCAGCAGCAGCCTGTCGGCCCATCTGGAACAGCTGGCCGGCGCCCTCGACGCATCCCTGGCCCGCAGCGATGATCAGCTGGCCTACTACGTGGCGCAGGCGCGCGAAGTGGTCGACCTGAGCCTGCTGTCGCAGAAGCAGATCACCGAAGAGCTGCGCCAGCTCGGTAATGGCCGCACGCCGGCAGGGAACGCATGAGCGATCACGACGAACTGGATGGCGACAGCGGCACGCCGATCTGGGCTGCGTTCGGTGACCTAATGTCGGTGCTGCTGGGCGCTTTCGTGCTGATCCTGGTCGGCGTGGTGGCCATGCAGCTGGAATTGAGCGGGCGACTGGATGCGGAAACCAGGCAGCGCCAGGCCGCCGAGCAGACACTGGAGCAGGCCTTGGCCGGGCCGCTGGCGGGCGGGCGCGTGACGCTGGTCGACGGGCGCATCGGTATCAGCGGCAATGTCCTGTTCGCCCTGAACTCCGACCAGTTGCAGCCAGAGGGGCGCGAGGTACTGCGCAGCCTGGCCGCCCCCCTGAAGGGCTGGCTGGCGCAGCGCCAGGACATCCTGATGGTCAGCGGCTTCACCGATGACCAGCCGGTACACGCGCACAACCGGCAGTTCGCCGACAACTGGGAACTGTCCGCCCAGCGATCGCTGACCGTGACGCGCACCTTGATCGCCGAGGGCCTGCCGTCGTCCTCGGTGTTTGCCGCCGCGTTCGGTGCCGAGCAGCCGGTGAGCTCCAACGCCGATGCAGCCGGACGGGCGCGCAACCGCCGCGTGGAAATCGCGCCGATGCCGCGGCCGGGCGCGAAGGAGGCCAATGATGGGCGCCAAGCGCGCTGATCGCACCGCTGGCGAGGGGCTGGCGGCACTGGTGCGCGACCTCGACGCCGGCTCTGCTTCGCTGCAGCACTATCCGCAGTTGCCGGCGCTGCAGCCGATGCGCGATGCCTGGCAGCGGCTGCACGCCGAGAGCCGCCTGCGTATCGCCCTGCAGCAGACACCGGCCGAAGGGGGGCCGTTGAATTCCGCCGTGCTGGTGCACCGCATGCTCGACACGATGCAGGCGCTGTCACCGGACTACCTGCGGCATTTCATTGCCTACGCCGATACGCTGGCGTGGCTGGAGCAGCGGGCGCAGCCAACGGCTGCAGCGACGCGCAAACGCAAACCGAAGGCCCGATAGCGCCGAAGGCAGCGGCAGGAGCCGCTGCCAATGTCGCTACACGCGCGAGGCCATCAGGCGTCGCGCTGGGCCTGCTTGCGGGTCAGATCACCGAAACGCGACAGCGACATCAGGTGCTGGTGCACCAGGCCCAGCCAGCCATTGCGGTGCCAGGCGAGCACGACCTCATCGGACAGCTTCTGGAACTTCTCCACGTCCACCACGTTGAAGCCCTGCAGGGTCAGTTCGCGGCCATTGGGCAGGCGCACGTTGGCATTGCGCATCACCAGCAGGTCCTGCTCGATCAGGGCCTTGGAGAAGGCCTGGGTATGGTTGTGGTCGGCGGTGAAGCGGCCGCAGAATTCCATGGCCTGCTGCAGCAGCTCGCTCGGCTTGCCGTCGACGAACAACGCCTCGCCCTCGGTCCCGCCCTTGACGATGCGCTCGGTGCCCTCGTCGAAGCCCAACACGTAGTTCTGGCTGCCGTCGGTATCGATGAAGATGAAGGGATGACGACGCACGTAGGCCGGTACGTAGGTGTCCGGCTCCCACTGGCCGTCAGTGACGAACAGGTTGTCCTCGGTCACGCCGAGGGCGGCCATCGGCACCGCTTCCGGGCCGGCGAACAGGATCGGGAAGTGGTGCAGTGCCAGCGAGAATTCGTTGACGATCAACGGAATCGCATTGGTCTTGGCAGCGAAACCCAGCTTGCCCGGCAGGATGCGCAGGTCGCCGTGGATATCCGACTGCAGCGGCACCGGGCGGCTGTAGAACAAAGGGGAGCCTGCTGCAGGCGCGGTGTCGTTGCCGGTGGTCATCAGAAAGCCATCTCTACTTAACGCGCCAGCCATCCCGGGCGCGAATGCGGGTGGAACATGAAACCCGCATTATCAACAAGCCACGTGGCAATCACCACCCCGCCGTATCCGCCTTACTTGAGCTGCAGCGGATAACGCTGCCACAGCACGTGCACCAGGAAGCCGGTCAGCTCCGGATCCTTGCCCCTGATCGCGCCACGGATCTTGTCCAGCAGCACCATGTCCGAGCATTTGCGCACGTCGGCGTGGTTGGCCTGGCCCGCACGGCGCGCACGATAACGGGCAGCACGCTGCGCATCGCTCATCGCGTACCCGAATTTCGGCGGCCTGCCCCGCTTGCGCGGGAGCGCCAGTTCGAACGTGCCGGGGTCTTTGTCGTCGCGCATGCGGAAATAGAGCGTGAAACGGCCGCGCACTTTATCGTGAGGCATCACTTTAATCCAGTCTTTTCGAACGAAAAGTGCTGTTTTTCCGGGGCGCCGCCGCCACCGCTTTTCTCATCACAAGGGTGACCGCAGCGGGACCTGTCAGGGGGTCGGGCGGTGGGGCTGGGCGGGGGCGTTGAGCGCCATGGATGGCGCGAAACGAGGCCCGCCGGAGCGGCTCTTGCCGTCCCCCCCCCACCCCCCCCCCCCCCCCCCCCCCACCCCACGCGCCA
>NZ_JBJDOQ010000022.1:0-63837 GCF_044901215.1 Stenotrophomonas sp. NPDC078853
TCTTCCACCAGCGCCGCGTTCTGCTGGGTGGTTTCGTCCATCTGCACCACGGTCTGGTTGACCTGTTCGATGCCGGCGGACTGTTCCTGCGAAGCGGCGGAGATCTCGGCCATGATGTCGGTCACGCGCTGCACCGAGGCGACGATCTCGCCCATGGTGGCACCGGCCTTGTGCACCAGCGCCGAACCATCGGCGACCTTGCCGACCGAGTCGTCGATCAGGCCCTTGATCTCCTTGGCCGCTGCGGCCGAACGCTGTGCCAGCGTGCGTACTTCGCTGGCGACCACGGCGAAACCGCGGCCCTGTTCGCCAGCACGTGCGGCTTCCACCGCAGCATTCAGCGCCAGGATGTTGGTCTGGAAGGCGATGCCGTCGATCACCGAGATGATTTCGGCGATCTTCTTCGACGAGGTCTGGATGGCCGACATGGTGGTGACCACCTGGCCGACCACTTCGCCACCCTGCGAGGCCACGCCGGCCGCGCCGATTGCCAGCTGGTTGGCCTGGCGGGCGTGCTCGGCGTTCTGGCGCACGGTGGAGGTCAGTTCCTCCATCGATGCTGCGGTCTCTTCCAGGTTGGCGGCCTGTTGTTCGGTACGGCGCGACAGGTCACTGTTGCCGCTGGCGATTTCACCGGCGGCCGAGTTGATGGCGCGGCTGGAATGCTTGATGCGGGTGACGATGCCGCTCAGCTGCTCGGCGGTCGCATTGGCATCGTCACGCATCTGCGCGAACACACCCTGGTAATCGCCGTGCATGCGCGCGGTGAGGTCGCCACGCGACAGTGCGTTGAGCAGCTGGGAGATCTGCTCGATGCTCGATGCGTTGGCATCCAGCAGGCCGTTGATCTGGTTGGCCAGCTGCAGGAAGAAGCCGTCCTTGCCTTCGCTGTCCACGCGGTCGGTGAGATCGCCCGCGGCGGCGCGGGCGATGACCCGGGCCACTTCGGCTTCAACGGCGGCTTCCGGGGTGCGGTCGCGCCATTCGGTCACATGGCCGACCGTTTCGCCTGCTTCGTTGCGGATGGTGGAGATGACCTGGGCGAACTGTGCCTGGCCGTACTGCACTTCGCGGCGGGCCACGCCGTTGCGCTCCAGCTCGGAGAGCACGGCCGCATCGGCCTTGCCGCCCACTTCCAGTTCGGCGACCGGGCGGCCGACCAGCGGCGCTTCCACGTCAAAGTCCGGCAGGTCCTTGCGCACTTCGGCGGCGTGCTCGACCAGCGACTGCGCCAGCGCACGGTTGGCGTAGACGATCTGCTGGTTGGCATCGCTGAGGAACACGCCGGTGGAGCTGTAATCCAGCGCGGTGCGGATACGCAGGTTCTCGCTGGCGATGGCCTGGTCGCGTTCGATGCGTTCGCGCAGATCGCGCTGCATGCGCTGCATGGCCTGCATCAGGTCGCCCACTTCATCCGAGCGCGAGGTGTCGATGTGTCCGTCCAGCTTGCCGCTGGCTACTTCGTTGGCCACGCTCACCGCGCCGCGCACGCTGCCGACCAGAGCGCGGGCAAACAGCCACACCAGCACGAAACCGAGCGCGGCGCCGCCGAGCAGGGCAACGATGATCAGCGTGGCCGAGGTGGCATAGGTGGATTCTGCCTGCTCGCGCGCCGCGCGGGCCAGGCGGTTGTCTTCGGCGATCAGCGTTTCCAGTGCGGCGGCCGAAGCACGGTGCTTGGTGCGCGTCTCACCGACGAAGGTATCGATGGCGTCGTCGGGCAGCTGCAGTTCCAGCATCTCGCTGACCGAATCGTAGGAGGCGAGCGCGCCGTTCCATTCCTTGACGAAGGTGTCGAACAGGGCTTTCTGCTGCGGATTGTCGACCAGCGCCGGGTAGGCTTTGATCGACGCATCCATCTGCTTGCGCAGCTCGGCTGCACGGGTGTGCGCCTCGGCCTTGACGTCGTCGCTGGCGCGGATCAGCTGCTGGTAGGAGGAATTGCGGTACTCACCCAGCACGCCGCGCATCTCACCTGCCATGCGGATGCTTTCCATCCGCTTGCCGGCCAGGTCGGTGGTCACGTTGTTGAGCGAGTGCAGGCCACGGTAGGCCACGATGCCCTGAAGCAGCATCACCAGCAGCAGCACCCCGAAGGTGAGCAGCAGCTTGGGCATCAGTTTGAGGTTGTTGATCCAGGGCATGGCGTTGCACTCTCCAAAGGCGGACGCGTCCGGGCCACCATGGCCCGGGTGCAGCAGCCACGCCGGCCGTGCCGGCGTGGCGGGACAGGCCGGTCTTACTTGATGTCGGCCAGCTTCAGGCCAGCCGGCGAGCTGACTTCGATTTCAGCGCGCGAGGCGTCGCGCTCGATCCTGCCGATCACACAGACGGTCTTGCCTTCCAGCGATTCCAGCGGGAAGCTGAACTTGCCGCGGTTGGCGCCAGCGATGCGTGCCGAGAAGGTGTGGCGCGGGAAGGCGCCGCCCATGTACAGGAAGGTCGGCGAACCTTCCGAACCTTCGGCGAAGCGGGCCTTTTCGACCTTGCCGCAGACCATGCCTTCCTTGCCGACCTGGCGCGGGGCCATCTCCGGCGGAATCATGGCCGACTGGGCGGAGGCGGTCAGGGCGGTGGCGGCCAGCAGGGTGGCCGATGCAAAGGCGAACAGGGACTTCATCTACAGGTACTCCAGTAATGGGGATGGGGATCGGGTGGCCGGCCTGGTGCGTTCCGTCGCGGGCGGTCCTTGAATCCCCTATCGGCTGTTGCAGATGGAACTGAAGGATTTTGTTTCGATCCGCTGCAATCAGGCAGCGGCTTCCTCGGCCACGACCGGCTGGCCCATGTCGGCGCTGTCGAGCAGGGTTTCGATGTCCAGCAGGATCAGCATGCGATCGTCCTGGGTGCCGATGCCGGAAATGAAGCGGGTATCCACTGCCGCGCCAAACTCAGGGGTCGGGCGGATCTGCTCGGCCGCCAGCGGGATCACGTCGGAGACGCTGTCCACCACGATGCCGACCACGCGGTCTTCCACGTTCAGCACGATCATCACGGTGAAGGCGTCGTAGCGCGCGTTCTCCAGGCGCAGCTTCAGGCGCAGGTCGATGACCGGCACGATGGTGCCGCGCAGGTTGATCACACCCTTGATGTAGTCCGGTGCATCCGGTACGCGGGTGACCGCATCGTAGCCGCGGATCTCCTGCACCTTGAGGATGTCCACGCCGTAGTGCTCGTCGCCGAGGGTGAAGCTGAGGAACTCGCCGCCGGTATCGGCGTGGGCCTGGTTCTTGTCGTTCATCGAGTGTGTCCTGGGTGCCGTGATTCGCGGTCTCAGGCTCGATATCGGCGGATCCGGGCGGGACTTTAGCAAAAGCGCGCGCGAGCAGGCTCGCCCCTGCGACAAAGGGGCCCTCGCGGGCACGCCGCTACAGTTCGCCGTTCTTGCGGGCGCTGCGCTGGCGGTCGATGCGGAAAATGTAGCGTTGGATGGCGCTGTCGCCGCCGCGCGGCAGGCGGTCGAAGCGCAGCCCCACGCGGGTGACTTCGCTGCCGTTGGGCAGCTTCTGCAGGCGCTCGTTGCAGGCGATCAGGCTGACCTGCAGGTCCGGTCCATCGGGCAGGCTCAGTTCGGCGTCGTAGCGCTTCTGCAGGCCGAACACGGCGTACTCCGCGGGCAGGGTGACCGCCAGTCCGCCGCCGCTGATGTCCACCACGCGCATCGCCAGCCGCTCCGGGCGTCCGTCCACCGCCGGCAGTACCAGCTGCGGGGAGTCGGTGATCGGGGTCTCCAGCCGGTACATCTCCCGGCGCTGCAGGTGCACCATCTCGTCCGGCAGGGTGGTCCGGAACGCGACGTGGCGGCCGTTGTCCAGGCGCTCGATATGGTCCACGCGGAAGCGCACCAGCACCCGGTCCAGCTGGGCAAAGCACAGCAGGTGGCCGGCTGCCTCGGCGGCGCGGTTGGATGCCTCCTGCGGGCTGCCGTCGAGCAGCAGCTCATCACGTTCCTCGTCCAGCTCCAGCACCGCGGTGGGGAAGCTCTGGTCGCGTCCGCCGATGTGGGCGTTGATCAGTGACCGCTGGTCGATCAGCTGCCTGAGCAGCTGGCGGATCTGGAGCGGGTTTTGCACCAGGAAACGTTCATCGGCGCTGTCGTCGTGCGCGGAGGGGGGATCCTGTGCTGCATCGTGGCTGCCTGCGGACATCGGTTCTGCGTTCGAGTACGGGAAAAACCGTGACGTAGGACACGGTGGCCTTCCAGCATATCGGCATGGGTGCCATTTCCTGAACCCCATGCAAGCGCCCCGTTGCCAGGCGGGGCCAGTGGGGGCATCGGTAGCGCCGGGCCGCGCTCGGCGAACGCAGCGGCGGGGAGCTGACGGCCACCGGCCGTCACTACCCGGCGGGCGGCGCTAGCCGGCCAGCTCGCGCAGCCGCCGCAGCACGGCGGTATCGCTGCCATCATCATGCAGGCGGAAGCGCGCCACGGCCTCGGCAAGCCCTGCGGCCTGCGATCCCATGGCATGGGTCGCCTCGGTCGAGGCTTCGACCAGGGCCGCGTTCTGGCGGGTGTTGGCGTCCATCTGGGTGATGCTGTGGCTGACCTGTTCGATGCCCGCGCTCTGTTCCTGCGAAGCCGCGGCGATCTCGGCCATGATCTGGTTGACCTGCTGCACCGACTGCACGATCTCGCGCATGGTCGAGCCGGCGCGCTGCACCAGCGCCGAGCCGTGCGCGACCTTGTCCACCGAGTCGTCGATGAGGCCCTTGATCTGTTTGGCCGCCTCGGCCGAACGCTGGGCCAGTACGCGCACTTCGGAGGCCACCACCGCGAAGCCACGGCCCTGTTCACCGGCACGGGCCGCTTCCACGGCGGCGTTCAGGGCCAGGATGTTGGTCTGGAAAGAAATGCCGTCGATCACCGAAATGATCTCTGCGATGCGACGCGAGGCATGTTCGATGTCGCTCATGGTGGAGACCACGTTGCCGACCACCTCGCCCCCGGAGGCCGCCACCTCGGCCGCACCGCTGGCCACGCGGTTGGCCGTGCGGGCATGTTCGGCGTTCTGCCGCACGGTGGCGGTCAGTTCTTCCATGGTGGCGGCGGTTTCTTCCAGGCTCGCCGCCTGTTGTTCGGTGCGGCTGGCAAGGTGCCCGTTGCCCTGGGCCAGGCCGGCGGCGGTGCCATTGATGTGGGTGGACGCGTCCTGGATGTTGCCGACGATGCGGGTCAGCTGGGCGATGGTGGCGTTGGCATCGTCGCGGATGCGGCCGAACACGCCGTGGAAATCGCCTTCCATGCGTGCGGTGAGATCGCCCTGGGAGAGCGCCGACAAGAGGGCGGAGATCTGGTCCAGGCTGGTGGCGTTGGCATCCATCAGGCCGTTGAGGTGCTGGGCCAGCTGCAGCAGGAATCCCTCCTTGCCTTCGCAGGCGACACGGCCACTGAAGTCGCCGTTGGCGGCAGCCTGCACGATGCGTTCAAGCTCGGCTTCCACCTCCGCTTCGAGCGTACGATCGGCCCACTCCACCACGAAGCCCTGGCGCTCACCCTGGGTGCTGACGATGGGATTGACGATCAGGCGCAGCAGGCGGCCGCCGACGCGGATGTGCGCACGGTAGGTCGTGCTCAGGGTGTCCAGCAGCCTGGCCTGGTGGGCCGGGTTGCGGTGGAAGATGTCGATGTTGCGGCCGATCAGGTCGCGTGCATCGAACTGTGGCAGGTCGCGGCGCAGGTCGGCTTCGGCAGCGGCCAGCATCTGCTGCAGGGGGCGGTTGACGAATACGATGTTGCGCTCGCGGTCGGCGATCATCACGTTGGTGGTGACATCGTCCAGCGCCGTGCGGATGCGCAGCGTGTCCGCCAATGCCGCCTGTTCGTGTTCGCGCCGCTGCAGCAGCTGGGTACTGGTCTGCACCAGGGTGCGCGCCAGCGATTCGGCCGGGAACTGTTCGGCATGGATGCCGGCCGGCAGCGGCTGGTCGGCGGCCACGCCGCGCGCCAATGCGGCCAGCTGCCGGGGATCATGTCCGAGCAGCAGCAGCTGGCGGCGCATCTGCACGGCCATGACCGAAAGCAGCGCGGTTTCCACCACCACGTAGCTGGCGTGCAGGGCGAGGATGCCGATGCCGCTGCCTGCACTGAACACCGGGTAGGGCAGGCCGCGCTGCTGCAGCCAGAAGAACAGCACGTGGTGCACGGCGATCGCCGCGGCGGCCACCACCAGCGGCAGCCAGTCGCGGTAGTACAGCAGCAGGGCGATCAGCACGATCACGGTGAAATGGGTTTCCAGCAGGCCGCCGGTCTGGTGGATCAGCGTGGCGGCCTGCACCATCCAGGCCAGCGCGACGGTGCAGCGCGACAGCCGCGTGCCGGGCAGCAGATGGACCTGCGCGGCGACCACCAGCAGGGTGGGCAGGCTGAGGGCGAGGAACGGGGTCCAGGCACCGGCGCGCAGCGCAAGCCCCATCGACACCAGTGCCAGCAGGGCGCTGACCCCCAGGAACAGGCGATCGGCTTCTGCCGTCAGGGCCTGCAGAAAAGGAAGTCTTTCGTGACCTGCGAACGAATCAACAGTGCGTGGCGTGGCGGACATGCGCAATGCTCCTTCTGGCATGAACAGCGGCGTGGCGATTCAACGGCGGTCGGTGGGGGCGACGCACAGGGAAATGGGAGAGTCGGCCTTCTGGTACCACAGCGCCGGTGCTGCCCAGCCCATCCAAAGGCCGAGCAGCAGCAGGCCGGCCAGCGCGCGGGGAAAGCGCTGTCGGGTTACGACGACGTCGGCGGAAGCGTCCATCAGCAGACCGGGCGATGTGGTGAGAGCAGTAACGGCCCTGCGCGGACGAACTTGACGGGCGCGTGATGAGAGTGTGACGACGCGCACGGATTGTCCCGAAATCACGGCGTTCGGCTGGCCGGCCCCTGACAGGTTTCGGGGGCCGCAGACGCAAAGCGGTAGCGCCGACCCATGGTCGGCGGATATCCATCAGCGCAGCTGACAAATTCCGCCGACCATGGGTCGGCGCTACCAGAGCCGCATGTTCCCAGGCCGCCATGGACCTGACGAAGGCGGGGCGGGGTGGGTTGGCGGGGGCGTCGAGCGCCATGGATGGCGCGAAACGAGGCCCGCAGGAGCGGGTTTTGCCTCCCCCGCGAACCTGCGCCGCCCCGCCAGGCAGTGAACCGCTGTAGCGCTTAGAACTCCTGCCAGTCGCCGTCACCGGCGATGACCGGCTGCCGCACTGTTGCGCGGCGGGTGGTGGGGCGTGCGGTGGCCGCAGGCGCCTTGGCGGCCGAGGAAGCGCTGATGCGTGCGGCGGGCGCCGCGGTGTTCGCCGGCGCGTTGTCGGTCAGGCGGAACTGGGCCACTGCATCGGTCAGCTGCATCGCTTGTTCTTCCATCGAACGTGCCGCCGCGGTGGCTTCTTCCACCAGCGCCGCGTTCTGCTGGGTGGTTTCGTCCATCTGCACCACGGTCTGGTTGACCTGTTCGATGCCGGCGGACTGTTCCTGCGAAGCCGCCGAAATCTCGGCCATGATGTCGGTCACGCGCTGCACCGAGGCGACGATTTCGCCCATGGTGGCGCCGGCCTGGTGGACCAGCGCGGAGCCGTCGGACACCTTGCTGACCGACTCATCGATCAACCCCTTGATCTCCTTGGCCGCTGCGGCCGAACGCTGTGCCAGGGTACGCACTTCGCTGGCGACCACGGCGAAACCGCGTCCCTGGTCGCCCGCGCGCGCCGCTTCGACGGCGGCATTCAACGCCAGGATATTGGTCTGGAAGGCGATGCCGTCGATCACCGAGATGATCTCGGCAATCTTCTTCGAGGACGCTTCGATCGCCGACATGGTGGTGACCACTTCGCTGACCACCGCGCCCCCCTGGCTGGCGACGCCGGCTGCGCCGATCGCCAACTGGTTGGCCTGGCGCGCATGCTCGGCATTCTGGCGCACGGTGGAGGTCAGTTCCTCCATCGATGCTGCGGTTTCTTCCAGGTTGGCGGCCTGCTGTTCGGTACGGCGCGACAGGTCGTTGTTGCCGGCGGCGATCTCACTGGCGGCGCCGCGGATGCTCTGCGCCGATACCTGGATGCTGGACACGATGCTGGTCAGCTGGCCGACGGTGGTGTTGGCATCGTCGCGCATCAGCGCGAACACGCCGTGGAATTCCCCGTCCATGCGTGCGGTCAGGTCACCGGCGGCGATGGCCCGCAGCAGCTGTGACAGCTGCGACAGGTTGCCGTCGGCCACATGCATCATGGTGTTGAGCTGTTCGATCATCACCTTGAAGTCATGCTGGAAACGCGCGGCATCGCCACGCTGGCTGAAATCACCGACCGCCGCGGCCGATGCCAGTTGCTGGATCTGCGTATTGATCGCCAGCAGGCTGGCCTTGGCCGCATCCATGGACTCATGCAGGAAGGCGCGGCTGGCCGGCAGGCGGCGTGCGTCCGGTTCCAGGTTGCCGATGGCGTACTGGTTCAGCACATCCACCGCATCGCGTAGTGCGTCGAGGTGTTCGAAGATGACCGTATTGATGCCATGCGCCAGCTCGCCATACACGCCGGGGAAGTCTTCCGGGATACGGTGGCTGATGTCCGGGCCGGCGTGCATTTCCACCATCTGCTGGGTCTGGCTGGAGAAGCGGCGCAGCGTGGCGGTCATCTCCGCGGTGGCGGCCAGCATGCGGCCGGCTTCATCGTTGCTGGTGGCCTGGGTGGTGACGCTCAGGTCGCCGCGTGCCACGGCCTGGATGGCCTGCACGGCCTTGCCCAGCGGTACGGTGATGGCGCGCGAGATGATCACCGCCAGCGTGGCCGCAACCAGCGACAACAGCAGCATCGCGGCGATGATGGCGACCAGGCTGGTGTGGTGGGTGGCGTTGGCGTTGGCGATGCCCTGGTCCATCAGCTTGCCGCTGTAAGCGCTGAGGGCCTTGAGGTCTTCGAACAGGGCGCGCCGCAGTGGTCGCGACTGCTCATCGGAAATCTGCTGCGCCAGTACCGCATCGCCGCCGCCGCCGGCCGCGCGCAGCTGTTCGTTGGCCGCCAGATACGCAGCGACTGCTGTCTTGACCTTCGCATACAGGGCGCGCTCGGTGGCGTCGGCCGGCAGTGCAGCGTAGGCATCGAGTTCCTGGTGCACCACCTTGGCGGCGGCGTCCATGCGCTTGTTGTAATCAGCCACCTTTTCCGGCTTGTCCAGCATGGTCAGCTGGGCCATCTCATAGGTGCGGAACTCACCCAGCTGCGAGCGTACTTCGCCAAGGTGCTGCACCGAGGGAATGGCATTGCTGGCCATGCCGCGCAACTGCTGGTTGGCCTCGGACAGGCGCAGCAGGGCGAAGCCGCCCAGCACGAGGGTCATCAAGGTGGTCAAGGTGAATCCCACCGCCAGCTTGCGGGCGATGGGAAGATCGGCGAACCACTTCATGCGGGTGCTCCAGGGCAGGGCGGGGCGCAGCGGCCACGCCGCTGGGCGATATTGGAAAGGACTCGGACACGGCGGTGTGGGGGGTCATCACGCCGTCTTTACAGATAGCGGCGCGGCTGCGCGGATCTGTAGCGCCGAGCACTGCTCGGCGACGTTTTTTTATTCCGCCGGGCATGCCTCGGCGCTACCGTGCAGGTTGTTGCGTCAGGCGGCCTGCGGCACGCGCAGCGAGCGTACCAGCCCGCCGATGTCCACGATGAGCGCAACACGGCCATCGCCGAGGATGGTGGCGCCGGACACACCGCCGATGCGGCGGTAATTGTTCTCGATGTTCTTCACCACGACCTGCTGCTGGCCGACCAGTTCGTCCACTTCCAGCGCGATCTTCTGGCCATCGCCTTCCACCACCACCACCAGCGATTCATCGCTGTGGCGCTGGCCATAGCCGTAATACTCGCTCAGCGACAGGATCGGCAGGTACTCACCGCGTACGCGCAGCACGCGGCCTTCGCCGGCCATGGTGCGGATGTCGCTGGCCTGCGGCTGCAGCGCTTCCAGCACGTACGCCAAGGGCAGGATCAGGGTTTCGCCGGCCACCGAAACGGTCATGCCGTCGAGGATCGCCAGCGTCAGCGGCAGGCGGATCAGCGTGCGCGTGCCGATGCCGGCGCGGCTTTC
This sequence comes from Stenotrophomonas sp. NPDC078853, assembly GCF_044901215.1. Taxonomy (NCBI): domain Bacteria; kingdom Pseudomonadati; phylum Pseudomonadota; class Gammaproteobacteria; order Lysobacterales; family Lysobacteraceae; genus Stenotrophomonas; species Stenotrophomonas sp. NPDC078853. The sequence goes on from NZ_JBJDOQ010000022.1 coordinate 10,061, forward strand.
GATCTGCACTTCGCCGCCCAGCGCCTGGATGTTGCGGCGGACCACGTCCATGCCCACGCCGCGGCCGGACAGGTCGGTCACCGCATCGGCAGTGGAGAAGCCCGGCTGGAAGATCAGGTCCCAGACCTGCGCATCGGTGGGGTTCTCCGGCACGGCCAGGCCGCGTTCGGCCGCCTTGGCCAGGATGCGCTCGCGGTTCAGCCCGTGGCCGTCGTCGCTCACTTCGATGACGATGTGGCCGCCCTGGTGCGAGGCCGCCAAGGTGATGGTGCCGGTTTCGTCCTTGCCCGCGTTGCGGCGGAACTCCGGCATTTCCAGGCCGTGGTCGATGGAGTTGCGCACCAGGTGGACCAGCGGGTCGGCGATCTTTTCGATCAGGCCCTTGTCCAGTTCGGTCCCTTCGCCGATGGTCTTCAGGCGCACCTGCTTGCCGAGCCGGGTGGACAGGTCGCGGACCAGGCGCGGGAAGCGGCGGAACACTGCATCAACCGGCAGCATGCGCACGCCGATCACCGCTTCCTGCAGGTCACGCGTGTTGCGTTCCAGCAGGTCCAGGCCGGCGAACAGGCGTTCGGCATGGGCCGGGTCGATATGGTTGGACACCTGCTTGAGCATGGCCTGGGTGATGACCAGCTCGCCGACCAGGTTGATCAGCGCATCGACCTTGTCCACGCTGACGCGGATCGAGGATTCGGCTTCCTGCGCCGGCGTCGCAGCGGCCGTGGCCGGCGCTGCGGTGGCAGGCGCTGCAGCCACCGCCGGCGCGGCCTCTACCTGGGCCGGTGCGGTGGTGGCCAGGCTGGGCGGTGCGACCGGACGGATATCCAGCTCGCAGTCGTCGACCACCCAGGCGAAGGTGTCTTCGATCTGGCTGCGCTTGATCTTGCCGATCAGCCCGAGATCCCATGCCAGGTGGGCTTCGAACGGATCCAGCTGCTCGAAGCCGGGCAGCCGCTCAAGGCGTGCCTGCACCTGCAGCGGGCCGAGGTGTTCCAGTTCGCGGATGATGCGCAGCGGATCATTGCCGCTCATGAACATCGACGGTGCCGGGGTGAAGCCGATCTGCCAGGCTTCCGGCTCCGCTTCGGCCGCGACCGGGGCGGCTGCGCTTGCTGCCGCCGGGGCCTGGCCGGACAGGATCGATTCCAGTCGTGCCTTCATCGCCGCGACCGTGGCCGGGTCGGCCTGCACGCCGTGTTCGGCTTCGCGGAGCAGGGCACGCAGCACGTCCACCGAGGCCAGCATGGCATCCACCGCATTGGCTTCCAGCGCGCGTTTTCCGGCGCGTAGTTCGTCCAGCAGCGTTTCCAGCACGTGGGTCAGCGCGGCGATGGCATCAAAGCCGAAGGTACCGGCGCCGCCCTTGATCGAATGCGCCGCACGGAACACCGAATTGATGATCTCTGCATCGTGCTGGCCGGATTCCAGGGTCAGCAGTCCAGCTTCCATGGCGTCCAGCCCTTCGCGGCTTTCCTCGAAGAAGGTGGCGTGGAAACGTTGCAGGTCCATGCTCATGTCAGGTGTGTTCCAAGGGCGGGCGCGGGGGACGGGATGGCGTGGGCGATCAGCCCAGGACCTTCTGCACGGTGGCGATGAGCTGTTCGGGATTGAACGGCTTGACCAGCCAGCCGGTAGCGCCGGCGGCCTTGCCTTCGGACTTCTTGTCGGCGGCCGATTCGGTGGTCAGCATCAGCATCGGGGTGAACTTGTATTCGGCCAGCTGGCGCAGTTCGCGGATCAGCGAGATGCCATCCATGTTCGGCATGTTGACGTCGGTGACCACCGCGTTGAAGCGCTGGCCCTTGGCCCGGCCCAGCGCGACGGCGCCGTCCTCGGCTTCTTCGACGGAAAAGCCGGCCGAGGTGAGGGCGAAGGAAACCATCTGGCGCATCGACGCCGAGTCGTCCACCACCAAGATACGTGCGCTCATGCCGCGTTCTCCACAGATTTCAGGTTGTCATGGGATACAGCCAGGCCCAGGGCCTGGGTGACGCCGAGCAATCGCGCGGCGTCGGTGAAGGTTGCGGTGCTGCCGCTGAATTCCGTCTGCAATCCGGCACCGCGCCGGGCCTGTACGAAGGCGCACAGGACCTGCATGGCGGCGGTGTGGATACGGCCCACCCGGCTGGCGTCGAGGGTCAGCGGGTCGGCCGCGGCCAGCAACGGGGCCAGGCGGTTCTTCAGCTCGGTGCTGCTCTCGATGCCGAGATCTTCACCCAGGTCCACAGTGCTCATTGTTGCTCCGGACAAACGGTTCCAGACTTCATAGCGGCAATATCCGGGGAAGCTTTAGGGTTTGGTTTTTTTTCGCGTCCCCGGGGCAGAAGCAGAAGCCGGGGGCGAGGGGGGCGGGCAGGGTCAGGCAGGACACGCCGCAAGTACGTCCGTGTAGGCTTGTGTTCGGCTCCTGCCTCACACAGTCCTGCCTGACCCTGCCCGCCCCCCTCGCTGACAGTCCGCGCTTGGGCCGCGGGTGATTGGGGGGAAGGGCAAGGGCAAGGGCGGAGCGCGTGGCTCCTGCGAGGGCTGCTGCCTTTCAGTTCAGGAGCTGGGTGGCGTCGAGCAGGATCATCGGTTGCTGGTGGAGGCGGGCTACGCCTCGGAAGATGTCGTTGCTGATGCGGCAGATGCGGGCGGTGTCGGGGGGTTCTATCTGGGAGTCGCTGAGGTTGGTGACGTCTTCCACGGCGCTCACGCGCAGGCCCATGATCTCACCGTTTTCTTCCAGCACCACGATGCGGGTCAGGGCGTCTTCGCCGGCGGGGGCGCCGCCGAGGTGGATGCCCAGGTCCATCACCGGAACTACCTGGCCGCGCAGGTTCATGATGCCGAGCATCGCAGGGGCGGTGCCGCGCAGGGGCAGCAGCGGGACCGGCAGCACTACCTCCTGCACCTTCAGCAGTTCCAGCGCATAGGCCTGGCTGCCGCAGCGCAGCCGCAGCCAGCGCGAGCTGCGCTCGGTGGCGCGTCGCTGCGGGGATGAGGCGTAACCGCTCTGCCGGGCCTGTTCCTGCAGTTCCTGCCAAGTGCTGGGCGGGTTTTCATTCGGCTGCGCCAGCGCGGGGGTAGCGCGGGCCACGGTGCGCGGCGGCAACGCGGGCGCCGCAGGCGCGGCGGGCGGGGCCGGGGCGAGCAGGGCGGCGATGGGATCGGCTGCGGCAGCGAAGGCGGCTTCCAGCGAGGGGCTGTCGGCGTTGGTGAGCACCGCGCTGACGTCCTCGCCCGTTTCGTAGATCACTTCGTCCGGCAGGTCGTCCCAGGTCGGTTCCGGTTCCGCTCCAGCAGCAGGCAGCGGCGCGTCGGCGGCGGCATCAAAGGCGGCCTGCAGGCTGGCTTCGTCCATCAATGCGGGGTCTTCGCTGCTGGCCGGCCCGGTTTCGTAGACCACCTCGTCGGGCAGGTCATCCCAGGTCGGCTCGCGTTCGGCGGGGGGCTCGGCTGCGGTTTGGGCAGCGGGAACCGCGACCGGCTCGGCGAGTGTCGTGGTGGCTTCGCCCAACAGCTGTTCCAGGTAATCGTCCAGCACGGTTTCGTTGTTCATGCGGCCTGCTCCATTGCGCGCGCATCGTCGGCCAGGATCCAGTCCAAGGCACGTCGGTAGGCGGCCAGGCCGCGGCCCGGATAGTCGTCCCCTTCCACCGGCGCCATCAGCGTGGCGGCGTTGCTCATCCGCGTGTCCACCGGGATCGCATCCTCCCAGACACGCGTGCCATGGTTGTCCTGCATCTGCCGCAGGCTCTCGTTGCCGGCGCGGGTGCGGCGGTCGAACAGGGTCGGCAGGATGGACATCGGCAGCGGGCGTCGACGCGAGCGTTCAACCATTTCACCGGTGCGGACCATGCCGTCCAGCCCGTGCAGCGCCAGCGGTTCGGCCTGGGTGGGAATGATCAGGCGATCCGCCGCGGCCAGTGCGTTGATCATCAGCAGCCCGAGCGTGGGCGCGCAGTCGAGCAGGATGTAATCGTGACGGCCGGCGTGGCGTGCCAGCGCATTCTGCAGCGACAGTCCCAGTCCGGGCTGGTTGGCGCTGCGCCGTTCCAGCGTGGCCAGCGCCGACTGCGCGCAGACGTGGTCCAGCCCCGGGATGTGGCTGGCGTGGCACAGCGTGGCCAGTTCGGCCGGCGGTGCGGCGAACAGTTCCAGCACGCCGGCCGGCGGCGGATCCAGCGGGATGCCAAACGAGCGGGTCAGTGAAGCATGCGGGTCAAGATCGATCAGCAGCACGCGGTGGCCCAGGGCGGCCAGTTGCCGGCCCAGCGCCAGGGTGGTGGTCGTCTTGCCGACGCCGCCCTTCTGGTTGGCGATTGCCCAGATGCGCATCGGTCTACTCCTTCATGGCGGGGGTGACGGCGGCGCCGATCGGGCTGCCGGCCGCTGCAGGCGCACGTGGCGCCTGCGGGGTGGGGGGTAAGGAAATCGGGGTGATCGGCGCGGGCGCAGCGCTGCCGGCGGAGGCGTTGAGCCGTTCGCTGATCGGGTCCACGCCGTGCGTGGTGTCGGCCAGGATGATCACCATCACGCGCCGGTTGCGGTTGCGTCCGCCGGCGCTGGTGTTGTCCTCGCGCGGGCGGAATTCGCCGTAGCCGACCATCGCCAGGCGGGCCGGCTGCAGGCCCTGGTCGGCGAACAGGTGCACCACGCTGGCGGCACGCGCGGCCGACAGTTCCCAGTTGGAAGGGAACTGCGCGGTGGCGATCGGCACGTTGTCGGTGTGGCCTTCCACGCGCACGCTGTTGGGCACATCGCGCAGCACCCCGGCCAGCGTGGACAGGGTGTCACGCGCCTGCACGTCCAGCACCGAGGCACCGGTCGGGAACAGGATATCGCTGTTGATCTCCACCTCGATCCACAACTCGGTACGGCGCACGGTGATCATGCCGCGGTCGATCAGCGGCGCCAGCGTGGCGGTGAGCCGGTCGGCGATCGCATTGAGCTGGCGCTCGGCCTGCTTCAGCTGCTCCTGGTCACGGAAGGACACCGGCGAGCGCATCTGTGATGCCATTGCCGGCAGCAAGGAGGGATCGTTGGCCGGCGCCGGTGCTGATGGACCGACGCGGCTGCCTGCGTTGATCACCGAGGGCGCATCCCAGCCACCGCCCTTGACCTGGTTGCTGCCGACCTGCACGGGGTTGAGGGTGCGCGGGGCCGAACCGAAGGCCGTGCTCAGCGCGGCGGCGACCACGCGGTATTTGCCTTCGTTGACCGATGAGATCGCATACATCACCACGAAGAAGGCAAGCAGCAGCGTCATCAGGTCGGCGTACGGAATCGCCCAGGCCTCATGGTTGGCATGCTCTTCGTGGTGCTTGCGGCGGGCCATGTCAGTGCAGGAACCCGCTCAGGTTGGATTCGATGTTGCGCGGATTCTCGCCCAGCGCGATCGAGATCAGGCCTTCGATGGCCATTTCCCGGTCTCGGGTGTTGTGCGCGATGACGCTCTTGAGCTTGGCCGATACCGGCAGGAACAGCAGGTTCGCCGAGGCGATGCCGTAGATGGTGGCGGTGAACGCCGCGGCGATGCCATGGCCGAGCTTGCTGGGGTCGGCCAGGTTTTTCATCACCGCGATCAGGCCCAGCACCGCGCCGATGATGCCCAGCGTCGGCGCATAGATGCCCATGGCCTCGAACACCTTGGAGGCGGCGAGGTCCTTGTGCTCCTGGCTGCTCAGTTCGATCTCCAGCATGTGCCGGATGGTTTCCGGCTCCACGCCGTCCACCAGCAGTTGCAGCCCCTTGCGCAGGAACGGATCGGACTGCGCTTCGACCTGTGCCTCCAGGCCGAGCAGGCCCTGGCGGCGGGCGATGTTGCTCCATTCCACGATCTGGGTGATCAGCTGGCGGCGATCGCTCTGCGGCGGGCGGATCACCCAGCGCACGATGGTGAAGGCATGCTTGAACACCGCCGGGGCGGTATGCAGCAGGATCGATGCGAGGGTTCCCACGATCACGATCACGAACGCAGCCGGCGACCACAGCGACGCCAGGCCAGCGCCCTTGAGGATGCTGCCCCCGACCAGTGATGCCAAGGCGAGGAAGAGTCCTATGAGGCTGAGTCTGTCCATGGATCGGTTATCGGCCCGTAGCGGTGTGACTTGAGCTGGCGGCCGGCAGCGTGCCGACCGACGTCACAGTTTTCAATCAGTCGTGCGGGCTGCGAAGCCCGTCGACATCGAGGATCAGCGCCATCCGACCGTCGCCGATCAGGGTGGCGCCGGCATAGCCGCGCAGTCCGCGCAGCGCCTTCGGCAAGGGCTTGATGACCACTTCTTCGCGGCCTCGCACCTGGTCCACCACCAGCCCGAAGCGTGCTTCGCCCGCCTGCAGCACCACGATGGTGAGCAGATTGGACTGCATCGGCTCCACGTCCAGCCACTGGCGCAGGTCCACCAGAGCCAGGGTGTGCGAGCGACGGTCGAGCACCGCGCGGCCATCGAACCAGCCCAGCGAGGTGGCCGGTGCATGCAGCACCTCCAGCACGCGGGCCAGCGGCAAGGCGTAGACATCCTCGCCGGCCTGCACCAGCAGGGTCGGCAGGATCGCCAGGGTGAGCGGTACGCGGATCATGAAGCGGCTGCCACGGCCCAGCTCGGACTGGATCTGGATCTGTCCACTCAGTTCGCGGATGCGCGACTGCACCACGTCCATGCCAACGCCGCGACCGGAAATGTCGGTGACCTGGGCCTTGGTGGAAAAGCCGGGGAGGAACACCAGGTGCAGGCATTCTTCGCTGCTCAGGCGGGCGGCGGCTTCAGGATCGATCAGGCCCTTCTCGCGGGCCTTGGCCCGCAGCTTTTCCGGATCGATGCCGGCGCCGTCATCCTGCACTTCGATGCTGACATAGTCGCCTTCCTGCTGCGCTGAAAGCCGCACGTGGCCACTGCGCGGCTTGCCCTGGGCTTCGCGCAGGTCAGGCATTTCCACGCCGTGGTCGATGGCATTGCGCACCAGGTGCACCAGCGGATCGGCCAGCGCTTCCACCAGGTTCCGGTCCAGCTCGGTTTCCGCCCCTACCAGCTCCAGTTCGACTTCCTTGCTCAGCGAGCGGGCGACATCGCGGGCGACCTTGGGGAAGCGTGAGAACACCTTGCCCACCGGCTGCATGCGGGTACGCATCACCGCCGACTGCAGCCGCGCGGTGGCGATGTCCAGGGTGGAGACCGCGCGGTCGAGTTCTTCATCGCGCAGGCGCGCGCGCAGCGTCTTGAGCCGGTTGCGTGAGAGCACCAGTTCGCCGATCAGGTTGACGATGGCGTCCAGCCGCTTGGTGTCCACGCGCACGGTCTGCTCGGCTTCGGCCAGCGGCTTGGCCGGCTTGGGCGGGGCGGCGGCATTGGCCGCCGGTGCACGGGCGGCGGGCGGGGCGGGCTTGGCGGGAACGGGCGCAGGGGCCACCGGGGCAACGGCCTGGGCGCCGGGCACGGCACCGCCGTGCAGCTGGTCGAGCAGGGCTTCGAACTCGTCTTCGCTGATCATCGCATCGGCGGCCTTGGGTGCCACCGCGGTCGGTGCGCCGCCACCATGCAACTGGTCAAGCAGGGCTTCGAATTCGTCATCGCTGATCAGCGATGGATCGCCGCTTGCAGCCGCGGCCGTGCTGGCCGGAGCCGCACCGACATCGAACTGGGCGATCAGCTCCGGTGGCGCATGGCCGGGCTCTTCGCCGGCCGAAACCGAATCCAGCATCGCCTGCAGGTAGTCCAGCGACTGCTGGCCGGCATCGAAATGGTGCGGCTGCAGCGTGGCCTGGCCGGCACGCACCAGGCCGAGGGTTTCTTCCGCGGCGTGGCACAGTTCGACCATGGCGGTGATGCCAAGGAAACCGGCGCCGCCTTTCAGCGTGTGGTAACCGCGGAACACCGCATTGAGCTGCGGGCTGTCCTGCGGGTCCTGTTCCAGGGTGACCAGCTGCTCGCCGAGACGATCAAGGATTTCCTGCGCCTCGATGATGAAGTCGGCAGCGATGTCGTCGGCGATTCCACTCATCTTCAGAGCCCCAGGTCGGACAGCAGGTCGTCGGCATCGTGCTGGGACACCGCATGGCGGTCCACGCCGTGCACCGCAGGACCGGCCAGTGCCGGTTCGTGACGACCCTGCTGGCGCTGCGCCTGCAGTTCCGGCGGCAGACCCAGTGCACCAAAGCCTTCATGCACGCGGCGCACGATGCCGACCACGCGGCGGATGATCTGCCCGGTCAGGTCCTGGTAGCTCTGGGTCAGGGCGATCTCGGTCAGGTTGTGGCGGATGCGCTCCAGCGCCTGCTGCTGCTCCAGCAGCGGCAACGCCTCTTCACCCAGGCGTGCGGTGAGTGCACGGCATTCTTCGGTCAGGTCCAACGTGCGGTGGGTGGCCTGTTCGGTCATCGTCACCACGTGGTCCAGGCGGGCGCAGGCGTCGTCCAGCTCACCGGCATCGGTGGTGACGGTGGGCAGTTCGCCCAGTGCCTGGCCAAGCTCGCGCGCCAGCCGTGACAGGCCAGCCATCATCGGCTGGGTACGCGCGGCGGCGAGGGCATCGATCTGCACGCGCCAGCCGGTTTCATCGCCCGCTTCCAGCGCGGCAAGCGCTTCCTGCAGCCGCTGCACCAGCCAGGCCTTGTCCATCGCTGCATCCATGACAACGGCCATCAGGCGCTCGCCGCCAGGCGTTCGAAGATCTTGCCCAGCTTTTCCTGCAGGGTCAGTGCGGTGAACGGCTTGATGATGTAGCCGTTGACGCCGGCCTGGGCCGCTTCGATGATCTGTTCGCGCTTGGCTTCGGCGGTGACCATCAGCACCGGCAGGGTCTTCAGGCGTGCATCGGCCCGGATCGCCTTGAGCAGCTCGATACCGGTCATCACCGGCATGTTCCAGTCGGTGACCACGAAATCGAAAGACTGGCTCTGCAGCATCGCCAGTGCGGCATGCCCATCTTCAGCTTCGGCGGTGTTGGTGAAGCCGAGGTCGCCGAGCAGGTTCTTGACGATGCGACGCATGGTCGAAAAGTCGTCGACGATCAGGATGCGCATGTTCTTGTTCAAAGCTTGATTCCTCTTGGGTACTTACGCTTCCAGGCCCGCGTCAACGGCCTCGAAGGTTTTCAGTCGGCCACGCAGGCGCAATACCGCCTGGCCATGGATCTGGCAGACCCGCGACTCGCTCACGCCGAGCACTGCGCCGATCTCTTTAAGGTTGAGTTCCTGTTCGTAATACAGCGACAGCACCAGCTGCTCGCGCTCGGGCAGGTGGCCGATCGCCTTGCCCAGTTCGCTGCCGAACTGGCTGCGTTCGAGTACCTGCTGCGGGGTCGGACCGCCCTGGGCAATGGTGTCCAGCTCGCCCTGGTCTTCGATCCGCGACTCCAGGCTCAGCACCTGGCCGCGCGAGGCATCTTCCATCAGCCGCAGGTAGTCCGGCAGCGGGATGTCCATCGCCGCCGCAACCTCGGTGGCCGATGCCGCGCGGCCGCTGGCCTGTTCCAGCCTGCGGATGGTGGCGGCGGCGTCACGCGCACGGCGGTGCACCGAACGCGGCACCCAGTCGCCACGGCGGATCTCGTCGATCATCGAGCCACGGATGCGGATCGAGGCATAGGTTTCAAACGATGCGCCCTGGTCGGCGTCATAGCTGCGCGAGGCTTCGATCAGCCCCATCATGCCGGCCTGGATCAGGTCATCGACCTCCACGCTGGCGGGCAGCCGGGCGGCCAGGTGATGGGCGATGCGGCGCACCAGGTCCGAATGCTGGTTGATGCATTCGGTGGCCGCGGTGCGCTGTACTTCGCGGTACTGCGCTGCGCCTTTCATGCCACCACCCCGCGCTGCTTGAGGATGCGTTCGAGGAAGAACTCCACGCCGCCGCGCGGCTCGGTGGGGGCCTGCCAGCGTGCGGTACGGCGGGCGATCTCGTTGATCGCCAGCGCCGACGGGCTGGACGGGTAGGCCTTCACCACCGGCTGCTGGCGCTGCACCGAAAGGCGCAGCCAGTCGTCCTGCGGCACGCAGCCGAGGTAGTTCAGCGAGACATCGGCGAGGAACTTCTCGCAGACCCGGCTCAGCTTTTCATACAGCACGCGGCCTTCATTGGAGTCGCGCACCATGTTGGCCACCACCTGGATCCGGTCCACGCCGCGTTCGCGCGAAAGCACCTTGATCAAGGCGTAGGCATCGGTGATCGAGGCGGGCTCGTCACAGACCACCACCACGGTGTCCTGGGCAGCCTGGCAGAAGGTCAGCACGCCATCGGTGATGCCGGCGGCGGTGTCCACCACCATGACATCCAGGTCGCGCTCCAGTTCGGAGAACACATTGACCAGGCCGACATGCTCGGCCGGGGCCAGTTCGGCCATGTGCCGGCGACCGGACGCGGCCGGGACCACCAGCACGCCGTTCGGGCCTTCGATGATGACTTCTTCCAGCGTGCATCGGCCGGCGATCAGGTCGGCCAGGGTGAACTCCGGCTTCAGGCCCAGGATCACGTCGATGTTGGCCAGGCCCAGGTCGGCGTCCAGCAGCAGCGTGCGTTTGCCCATGCCGGCGAGCGCCACGGCCATGTTGGCCGAAACGTTCGTTTTGCCCACGCCGCCCTTGCCGCCGGTGACGGCGATGGTGCGGACAGGGCCCAGCGGCTGGCTGCGGGTGGCCGACAACGGAAAGGCGGTGGTCAGCTTGGCGTACTCACGCGACGGCATGGTTCAACTCCGGGTTGCAGGGCATATCGGCCGCGCGGCGCAAATCTTCAAGGCGAAGTACGAGATTGGCTGCACTGGCCCGGTGCAGGTCTTCGGGAACGTCCTGGCCGTCGGTCACCCAGGTGATCGGCAGGCGGTGGTCGACGGCCACCGACAGGGCGGTGCCGAAGCGGCCGGTCTCATCCAGCTTGCTCAGCACCACGCCCTGCAGGTTGGCGGCACTGAAGCGGCGCACCACTTCGTCCATGTCGCCGAAACTGGTGTTGGCCGGCAGCACCAGCAGGGTGCTCACCTGGGGGGCGGCGCGCAGCCACTGCAGCTGCGAGGCCAGGGTGCGGTCGCGCGGGCCGACGCCGGCGGTATCGATCAGCACCAGCTTGTAGTCCTTCAAGCGTTCCAGCAACTGGTCCAGGTCGGTACCACTGTTGGCCTCGTGCACGGCGATGCCGAGCTGGCGGCCGAAGCCGTACAACTGCTCGCGGGCGCCGATGCGGGCGGTGTCGGTGGTGACCAGGGCGACGTCGCGCGGGGCGTGGGCTTCGGCGAAGCGCGAGGCCAGCTTGGCGATGGTGGTGGTCTTGCCGGCACCGGTGGGGCCGACCAGCGCGATCACCCCGCCGGCTTCCAGCGGGTCGACCGGGGAGATCGGCAGCTTGCGCGACAGCAGGCCCAGCATCAGCCCGCGACCCCGGTGCGCTTCGGTATCCAGCGGGATCTGCAGCACCACGTCGCGGGCGATCCCGGCGTCGAAGCCATATTCGTCCATCAGGTCCAGCGCGGTGGCACGCACCGGGTTGCCGCGCAGGCGCTCATCGGTGAAGCGGTGCATCTCGCGTTCGATGACCTGGCGCATGCCGGCCACTTCATTGCGCAGGTGGCGCATCTCTTCGTCGTCGCGGGCGATGACGGTGAGGGTGGGGGGCGCAACCACCGGCGGCGCCGGCGGCACGACTTCGGCCAGCTGGAGGGTGGGAGCGGGTACGGATTCCGCCGGGCAGGGCTCGGCGCTGACGGCCAGGGGTAGCGCCGACCCATGGTCGGCGAGCGAAGCGGGCCGTGGACGGGCAGATTCCGCCGAGCATGGCTCGGCGCTACCGGCCAGGGGTAGCGCCGACCCATGGTCGGCGAGCGAAGCGGGCCGTGGACGGGTAGATTCCGCCGAGCATGGCTCGGCGCTACCGGCCTCGCTCAGCTCCGGCACCTGTGCGGCGAAGGCCATCGGCAGCGGCGGCGGCAGCACCGCCGGTGCGCGCAGGACCGGTGCCGGAACGCGCGGTTCAACGGCCTCTGCCGGTGCGGCGACATCGAAGGTTTCGTCCTCCACCCAGGCGCGCGGCAGCGCAGCGGCAGGGCGGCTGGGCGACACCCGCAGCGCGTCGGCCGGCGGCTGCACGAAGGGGGCGAAGATCTGCTCGGGCAGCGACGGTTCGTTGACGGCCGGCGGCGACGGGAATCGGGCGAGGCCACCGGCGGCACGCGCCAGGGTGGCGGCGAAGCCTTCGCTGCCACGACGCGGCACGCCTTCATCAGCGCTGTTGAGGGTGCGACCGGTGGCGCCGACCGCCGCACGCGCCAGCGCGGCGACGGCCGAGGTGGTGGCCGCAACCGGTTCGACGTCCTGTTCGGGCGTGCGGCGGCGGGTCATCGCCGCGATCATCGCGTCGGCCGCGGTGCGCGGGCGCGGTGCCGGCGCGGGTGCCGGTGCGCTGTCCTTGCGTGCGGTTTCCAGCGCACGCTGCACCACGCTTTCGTCGTAGTGCGCGGCAGCCACGATTTCCACGCCTTCCTCGATCCGCCGGTTGGACAGGATCACCGCATCGGGACCGTGTTCCTTGCGTACCAGGTTCATGGCCGAGCGCATGTCGGCGGCGACGAATCGTTTGATTTTCATGCTGGGGTACCGGGACGGATTCGTTTCAGGGGCAGGGGATCGCGGGTGGTCGGTGGTCAGCACGGTGCTGGGTCCCCTTCGGTAATGGGTGGATCAAGACGTTGCAATGGCGCTGCTGCCGGCTTTCCGCCACCGGGTGGAAGCGCGGCTCAGCTGATGGTGCCTACCAGCTTCAAGCGCTTGTCCTCGGGGACTTCGCTGTAGGCCAGCACCGACAGCGCAGGAACGCTGTGGCGGACCAGCCGTGCCAACGCGGCACGGACCGGGCCGGGTACCAGCACCACGGCGGGCTCGTTGCGGGCTTCCTGCTTGCTGACACAGTCGGCAAGGCTCTGATGCAGCCGTTCGGCGAGTCCGGGTTCCAGCGCAGCGCCGTTGCCCTGCGTGGACTCCTGCAAGACGCGTTCCAATTGCGGGTTGAGGGTGAACACCGGCAGCTCGGCGGACATCCCGGCGATCTCCTGCACGATGAAGCGGCCCAGCGTGTTGCGTACCGCCGCGGTGAGCGTGGCAGGGTCCTGGCTGGACGGCGCCGTCTCCACCAGCGCTTCGGCGATCTTGCGCAGCTGGCGCACCGGGATCCGTTCGACCAGCAGGTTCTGCAGCACGCGCACCACGATCGACAGCGGCAGCGCCTTGGGGGTCAGGTCTTCCACCAGCTTGGGCGCGCTCTTGGCCAGGTTGGCCAGCAGCTGCTGCACTTCTTCGTGGCCGAGCAGTTCCGGGGCGTGTTCGCGGATCAGGTGCGAAAGATGGGTGGCGACCACGGTGGCCGGATCGACCACGGTGTAGCCCATCGTTTCAGCGTGGGCGCGCTGGTGCGGCTGGATCCAGGTGGCATCCAGCCCGAAGGCCGGATCCTTGCCGGCGATGCCGTCCAGCTGGCCCAGCGCGCTGCCCGGGTCGAGCGCAAGCTCGCGGTCGGGATGGATCTCCGCGGTGGCCACCGGCACACCGTGGATCAGCAGGCGGTAAGCGGTGGCGGGCAGTTCCAGGTTGTCGCGGATGTGGACCGAGGGGATCAGGAAGCCGATGTCCTGGGTCAGCTTGCGGCGCACGCCCTTGATGCGTGCCATCAGCTCGCCCCCTTGGGCGGCGTCCACCAGCGGGATCAGCCGGTAACCGACTTCCAGTCCCAGTGGATCCACCGGACGCAGTTCGTCCCAGGTCAGTTCGGCCGTCGGTGCCGGGGCCGCCGGACGACCGAGCGCATCCATCGGCGGGGCAGCCGGTGCAGTGCTCGCCGGGTCCAGTGCCGCCTGGCTTTTCTTCCAGGCTTTCCAGGCCAGGAAGCCGAGGATCGCGGCCAGCGTCAGGAAGGCGACGTTGGGCATGCCCGGTACCAGGCCAACCACGCCGATGATACCGGCGGTGATGGCCAGGGCGCGGTACTGGCCGAACACCTGGCCCATCATCGCCTGGCTCATGTCCTGCGAGCGCGAGGCGCGGGTGACCAGCATCGCCACCGCGCTGGACACCAGCAGGGCCGGCAGCTGCGCCACCAGACCGTCACCGATGGACAGCAGGGTGTAGGTGGCGGCGGCATCGCCGAAGGCCATGCTGTGCTGGAGCATGCCCACGGCCAGCCCGCCGATCAGGTTGATGAAGAGGATCAGGATGCCGGCGATCGCATCGCCGCGGATGAACTTGCTGGCACCGTCCATCGCGCCGTAGAAGTCCGCTTCCTCGCGCACTTCCTCGCGGCGCAGCTTGGCTTCCTCGCGCGTCAACAATCCGGCATTCAGGTCGGCATCGATGGCCATCTGCTTGCCCGGCATCGCATCGAGGATGAAGCGCGCGGTCACTTCGGAAACCCGTCCGGCACCCTTGGTGATCACCACGAAATTGATGATGGTCAGGATCGCGAAAACCACGATGCCGACCGCGTAGTTGCCGCCGATGACGAACTCACCGAAGGCGGCGATCACCTTGCCGGCTGCTTCGTGGCCGTTCTGGCCGTTGAGCAGGATCACCCGGGTGGAGGCCACGTTCAGCGCCAGCCGCAGCATGGTGGTGACCAGCAGCACGATCGGGAAGATGGTGAAGTCCAGTGGTCGCTTCACGTACACCACCGCCAGCAGCACCATCATCGAAATGGCGATGTTGAAGGTGAACAGCGCATCCAGCACCGGCGCGGCCAGGGGCACCACGACCATCGCCAGCAGGGCCATGACGATCAACGGCGCGCCAAGGCCCTGGCGGATCATCGCCAGCACGTTGCGGGTGTTGAGGCCGCCGGCCTGCGCGCTCATCGGCCCGCTCCGTCAAGCGGCGTGCCGGGCGGATGTTCGGCCACGTCCACGTAGGGCTGGGCCGGCATCGGGCCGCTGCGCCAGTTGCGCAGCTGGTAGACATAGGACAGCACCTGGGCAACGGCCGAATACAGTCTCACGGGGATTTCCTTTCCGAGTTCCCCTTCCCTATACAAGGCGCGTGCCAACGGCGGCGCCGAGACGATCGCCACCTTGTTGCCTTCGGCGATCTTGCGGATGTGCAGGGCGGTTTCATCCACGCCCAGCGCGACCACCGTGGGCGCGCCCATCTTGCCGCCTTCGTACTTCAGCGCCACCGCGTAGTGGGTTGGATTGACCAGCACCACGTCGGCGGTCGGCACCGCTTCCATCATCCGGCGGTTGGCCATCTGGTGCTGCATCTGGCGGATGCGTCCCTTCACTTCCGGGCTGCCCTCGCTCTCCTTCATTTCGCGGCGCAGCTCTTCGCGGGTCATCTTCAGCTTGCGCATCCAGTTCCAGCGCTGGTACGGCGCATCGATGGCGGCCAGCAGCAGCATCGCCACCGCCGTGCCCAGCAGCAGCTTCAGGGTGAAGCCCAGCCCGCGCACGATCGCGCTTTCCAGCGGCAGGTGCAGCAGGCCGCGCAGCAGGTCCATGCCCCCCCACATCACGATGCCGGCGCCCACGCCGACGAAGGCCACGCGCAGCAGCGACTTGGTGAACTCGGCGATGGCTTCCGGCCCGTACAGCCGCTTGAGTCCGGAGGCCGGATTCATCCGGGTGAAGTCCGGCATCATCGCCTTGGCCGACCAGCGCAGGCCGCCCATCGCCACCGGGGCGAGGAAACTGGCCAGCAGGCAGACGATCAGCAGCGGGGCGGTCACCAGCAGCAGCCGCAGGAACAGGTCGCCGACATGCCCGAACAGCTCCATCGGGTGCTGGCGCAGGGCCAGGTCCGGCTTCAGCGCCTGCTTCATCCAGTCGATCGCGCCGGCCGCCAGGCTGCCGCCGGTCGCCATCACCGCCAGCACGCCGCCACCGAACACCGCAGCGGTGGCCAGCTCGCGCGAGCGCGGCGTGTTGCCTTGTTCGCGGGCCTCGCGCAGGCGTTTTTCTGTCGGTTGTTCGGTCTTTTCGCCGCCGTCTTCGTTCTCGGACATCGCGCGCAGGTCTCAGGGGATCACCGCCTGGCTGCAAGATCCATGCCTGCAGGAGCCGGACCCGGGGTCAGCGCACCACCGCGCCAGCGGCCTCGAAGGCAGCGTCGAACAGGCGCTGCACCGGCGGACCCATCTCACCGGCCAGCACCGCAAGCAAGGCCAAACCGAGCAGCAGGGACACCGGCAGGCCGAGCTGGATCGGGTTGAGCGCCGGTGCGGCACGGGCCAGTGCACCGAAGGCCAGGTTCACCGCCAGCATCGCCACGATCAACGGCAGCGCCAGGCCCACGCCGCCGCGCAGCACGGTCAGCAGGAAGGTGGGCGCGATGCCGACCAGGGCCGCGGGGTCGGGCAGCGTGGTGCCGATGGGAAGCGCGCGATAGCTGTCCACCAGCAGCGAGATCAGCGCCAGATGGCCATTGGCGGTGAAGAACAGCAGGCCGAACATCAGGTAGAACCACTGCCCGATGACGCCCGAGCTGCCGCCGCGCATGGGGTCGGCCATCTGCGCGAAAGACAGTCCGGTGCCCTGGGCGATGAGCTCGCCGGCCAGCGCGCCGGCTTCGAACACCAGCCGCAGCATGAAGCCGATGGTGATGCCGATGACCAGCTCGCGGAAGATGGTCAGCACGGTGGCGGCATCGAAGCCGACCCAGCTGGGGACCGGCGGCAGGATCGGCGCCAGCGCGATCGCCAGCGTGGCCGACAGCAGCAGCTTGATCCGTGACGGTACCGCACGCGTGCCGATCAACGGCATCGCCATGATCATCGCGCCCAGCCGCAGCAGGGTCCACAGCGTGTCGCCGATCATCCCGAACGCCTGCAGGCCGTCCGATGCCATCTGGGTAGCCGGATCCATCGCCGCGTGCCTAGCCGATCAGGTGCGGGATGCGCTGGAACAGCAGGATGGTGAACTCCACCATGTGCCCCAGCAACAGGCTGCCCAGCGCGAACAGCACCGCGGTCAGCGCGGCCGCCTTGGCCACGAAGGCGATGGTGGGTTCATTGAGCTGGGTGGCGGCCTGCACCACGCCAACCACCACGCCGACCACCAGCACGGTCAACAGCAGCGGGCCGGCTACCCACAAGGTAGCGATCAGGCCGCCACGCAGTTCGGTCAAGGCAAGTTCGGGAGACATCGCGGTTCCGTTGTGTGACGTTCTATGTAGCCTCGAGCTTGCTCGAGGGCTTTGTGCTTCAGGCAGGATTGAAGCTGGCCGCCAGCGTGCCGACGGTCAGCACCCAACCATCCACCAGCACGAACAGCAGGATCTTGAACGGGGCCGACACCAGCATCGGCGAGAGCATCATCATGCCCATCGACATCAGGACGCTGGCTACGACCAGGTCGATGATCACGAACGGGATGAAGATCAGGAAGCCGATCTCGAAGGCGGTCTTCAGCTCGCTGGTGACGAATGAAGCGACCAGCACCGGGAACGGCACGGCATCCGGGCTGGCATAGGTGCCATGCCCGGCGATGCCGGCGAAGGTCATCAGGTCGGTCTCGCGGATCTGCGCCAGCATGAAGCCGCGCAGGGGCTGGGTGGTCAGCGTCCAGGCGGTCTGGAAATCGATCTGGCCATCCAGGTAGGGCGCCATGCCGGCGCTCCATGCCTTGTCCCAGGTGGGCAGCATGATCATCGCGGTGAGGAACAGCGCCAGCCCCAGCAGCACCTGGTTGGACGGGGTCTGGCCGGTGCCCAGCGCCTGCCGCAGCAGGGCCAGCACGACGATGATGCGGGTGAAGGCAGTCAGCACCAGCAGCATCGACGGGATCAGGGTGATCGCGGTCATCAGCAACAGGGTCTGCAACGGCAGGCTGACCGGCTGGCCGCCGATGCGGCCGACGTTGACGTCCGGCAGCGGGGTGCCCGGCGCGCCCGGCGCGGCGAACGCCAGTGCCGGCAGCAGCATCAGCAACAGGGTCAGCCAGGGCAGCCAACGGGCGGTGGCCCGGTTCGGCAGGGCGGGCGTCTTCGACATCAGGCGCATCTCAGGAATCCTTGCGCAGCCGCTGCTGCAGCAACTGGGCGAAATTGGGCAGGTTCTTCAGGTCCGGTACGCGCATCGGCGTCGGCGGTGGCAGCGGTTCGGCCAGCGTGTCCAGCTTGCTGATGCCGCCGGCGGCGACCCCGAGCAGGATCTGTTCGCCGTTGACTTCCAGCACCACCACGCGCTCCTTGGCGCCGACGGCGATGCTGGCGACCAGCTTCAGCCCTTCGGCCTGGCGGAAGCTGCTGCCGGGCATGCGCTTGAGCAACCAGCCCAGCCCGACCACCAACGCCAGCACCAGCAGCAGCGCCAGCACCGCGCCGAACAGGCCCGGGGTGGAGGGTGCATGCTGGCCGACCACCGGGGCCGCAGCCTTGCTGGCGGCCTGGCCGGTGGCAATGAGCAGGGACAGGCTCAACGCAGTCTCCGGATCCGTTCGCTGGGGCTGACCACGTCGGTCAGGCGCACGCCGAAGCGATCGTTGATCACCACCACTTCGCCATGCGCGATCAGGGTGCCGTTGACGAACACATCCAGCGATTCGCCCGCGCCGCGCTCCAGTTCCACCACCGAGCCCTGGTTGAGCTGCAGCAGGTTGCGGATCGGCAGGCGGGCGCGGCCGACTTCCAGCGACAACGTCACCGGCACGTCCAGGATCACGTCCAGGTTGAGGTCGGCACCGGTCGCCTCTTCGGCCTGCAGGGCTTCGAACTGGGCGGCGATGGCTTCTTGGCGCTCGGTTTCATTCATTTCGGTTCTTCCTGGATGACCGGGACGCGTGGACGCGTGCCCGGCGGATGGGTAGCGGTGATCTTCACCGCGTTCATGCCGTTGGCCACGCCGAAGGTGCCGGTGAACACCGGGATCTCTTCGACGCAGATCGGCACGTGCTGCGGCAGCTCGATCGGCAGGATGTCGCCGACCTTCATGCGGGTCAGCTCGCGCAGGCTCATGCGCTTGGTGGCCAGCACGCTGGACAGCGTGACTTCGGCCACGTTGAGCTGTTCGCGCAGGGTCTGGCCCCAGCTTTCGTCACGGTCGTTGCGGTCACTCTGGATGCCGGCATCGAGCAGTTCGCGGATCGGCTCGAGCATCGAATAGGGCAGGGTGACGTGGATGTCGCCGCCACCGCCATCGAGCTCCACGTGAAGCCGGCACACCACCACGTACTCGCGCGGGGTGACGATGTTGGCGAAGTGCGGGTTGATTTCCGAATTGATGTATTCGAACTCCACGTCCATCACCGGCGCCCACGCTTCACGCAGGTCGGCGAAGGTCTGCTTCAGCAGCAGGTGGATCACCCGCATTTCAGTGGCGGTGAACTCACGGCCTTCGATGCGGGTCGGGTAGCGCCCGTCGCCGCCGAAGAAGTTGTCGACGATGGCGAACACCAGGGTGGGTTCGAACACGATCAGCCCGGTGCCGCGCAGCGGCTTGAAGCGGATCAGGTTGAGGTTGGTCGGCACGTACAGCGTGTGCATGTAATCGTTGAACTTGACCAGTTCGATGCCGCGCACGGACAGCTCGGCCGAGCGCCGGATCAGGTTGAACAGGCCGATCCGCCACAGGCGGGCGAAGCGCTCGTGGACCATTTCCAGGGTCGGCATGCGACCGCGGATGATGCGGTCCTGGCTGGCGAAGTCGTAGTTGCGGGCTTCGCCCGGAACTGCGCCGTCGTCGTCGGTCTCCACCGCGCCGCTGTCCACGCCATGCAGCAGGGCATCGATTTCATCCTGTGACAGCAAGTCGTTCATCAGGCGCCCTTACTGGGTCACGAAACTGGTGAACAGCAGGTCGTCGGCGCACTTCTTGCCGGTCTCGGCGAGCAGCACCTTCTGCACTTCTGCCAGCGAGGCGGCCTGCAGTTTCTCCTTGCCGGCGCGGTCGGCGATCTGGTCCGGAGTGACCTGCGAGAACAGCATCAGCAGGCGCGCGCGCAGGGCGGGGGAATGAGTCTTGATCGATTCCAGCGCGGAGCTGTCGCGGGTCATCAGCTGCACTTCCACCTGCAGGTAGCGCGGGCCGTCGACCGGGCCGTTGAGGTTGACCACGAACGGTGGTTCCAGGCCGAAGTACTGGGCCGGGGCCGGCGGCGCCTTCGGCTTGGCCTGGGTGGCGGGGGCGCCATCGGCGGCATGCGGGGCCTGGGTGAAGTACCACACGCCGCCACCGGCGGCGGCAGCGGCGACGACCGCGATCAGGGCGATCACAAGCACGGGACGGCGCGAGGGAGCGGCCTTGTCCTTGTCGGCGGATTTCTTGGTTTTATCTGCGGCTGCGGCCACGTGTGGAGCTCCTGGAGGTTGCCTCCGGGCACATGCAAGTGGCGTGCCGCAATGGTTGGCGGCGAACGGCTGGGCCCCTCGTGGTGGGACGCGTTGTGGTTGGTTTTCTGGGTTGGGCGGGGCGGGAGGGGCTTGGCGGGGGACGCCGTGAATCCGTCCGTGGAGGCTCGGCGCCGCATCCATGCGGCTTTAACGCCCCCGCCAACCCCTCCCGCCCCGCCCCGACAGCCCGCGCGCGCGTCCCGCCACGTAAAAAATTAAGAATAGAGGCAGGGGTCAGAGTCCTTTCGCTACGCGAAAGGACTCTGACCCCGTCCGGCGCTCCTGCTTTTGCTTCTTTTTTTCTTTTCCGTGGTGGGCGCACGCACCGTGCCACAGGGCCGGGCGGTGGGGCTGGGCGGGGGCGTTGAGCGCCATGGATGGCGCGAAACGAGGCCCGCAGGAGCGGCTCTTGCCGTCCCCCGACCAGCCCCACCGCCCGGCCCAACCCAGTGAGCTGCTCCAAACGAACCACCACGAGGGGCTCCGCCGTTCGCGACCACCTGACGGTTTATTGGCGGCGGCAAACCGTCACGCGTGTACGTCCAGCAGCCCCCGCTGGCGGATCAACTGGGCGCTGGAGAGCGTCACCTCTGCCGTGCCAAGGTCGCCATCGCCGCTGGCGGGGAAGCTGCCGCCACGCGGGGACTGGCCGGAGTCACCCTGCTGTTGCTGGCCGACATCGGCATGGGCGAGCTGGAAGCCCTGCTCGCCGAGCAGCTCACGCAGCCGCGGCAGGCTGCTTTCCAGCGCATGGCGCACATCGACATGCGGGCTGCTGAAGCTGGCGTGGACCTTGTCGCCGTCCATCTGCAGGCGCACGTCGATCGTGCCCATGTCCTCGGGACTGATGCGGATGTGGGCGTGGCCGATCTTCTGTTCGGCCAGCCAGCCGACGCGTGCGCTGATGGCTTCATCGAAGCCTTCCTGCCCGAGTATCGGGGTGGGGGTCGGGTCAAGCGCCCGCGCCAAGGTGATGTCGGCGGCCGAACGGACGGCCTGCAGCGCACCGGGGGCGTGCAGCAGCGGGGCAGGGGCGGCTTCGTCGTTGGCTTCGCCCGGTTCTGCGCTCAGCGCGGCCAGCGCAGCCTCGATGTCGGCCGGCAATGCGCCCGCTGCAGGGCCGTCCGGCACCAGTGCGATGCCGCCCGCGGCGGCGGCTGCGCCGGGGTTCGCCAGTGCAGGCAATGCCGAGGCGGGCGCCGATGCCGCAGTGCCGTTCGTCGCTGGGGTGGCCGAGGCAGGCGCGGCTTCCGGTGCCACCACCGGTGCGGCGGACAGGAGCAGGCCGGCCAGTCCCGGCGGCGGCCACGCGGCGGCCACCTCATCGGATGGTTCGGTCTCGGCGTTGTCGGCGGGTGCAGCCGGGTCGGCCGGCGTTGCCTCGGCGGCAGGGTCGGCGGCGGCTGCTTCTGCGTGCTCGCCAGGAGCCTGCGCATCCTTCCGGGGCGGGGCTGCATCGGTGGCCTGCGAGGCTGGCGTGGCGGAGGGCTTGCTGCGCTCACCACCCTTCAGCAGGCGGTCGAACCCGTTGCCGGGCGCTTCGCTGCCAGCCGATGCGGTGCGTGCGGACGTGCCGTTACCGGCGCTGGTGGGCACACCGCTCGCGAGGGGAGATGCCATCATGACTGGCCGCCGGATTCGCCGTCGCCGGCCTGCAGCAGACGTACGCGGCGGGCTCCGAGGTCATCCATCTCGCGCTGGGTGCGCTTTTCCACCACCTGCTGTTCCTGCGCGCGATAGCTTGCGGCCAGCTGCTCGAGTACCTGCTTGTCACGGCTGGCCAGCAGCAGGCGCGCGCGCTCGGCTTCCACCTTTTCGCGGTTGCTGTCCACGGTCTGGCTCTGCTGGCTGACCGCGCTGTCCAGCCGGTCCAGGAAGGCGCGCCGGTTCAGCAGCTGCGCCGGGCTGGTGGCGGCCATCTGTGCGTTGGCGTACTCCTCGGCATAGCGGCGCAGTTCGTCCAGCCGCGACAGATGGGTGTCCAGGGTGCGCTGGCGCTCGGCGAGGTCGCGGGCGACGGTGTCTTCCTTTTCCTGCGCGCGCTTGAGCAGCGGGTCGATGCGCTTGGATTGCATCATGCGGGGTTCTCCGGTTCCACCAGGCGCTTCAATGCGGCCTGGCTGTGGGGAAGGTCGGCAGCCTTGGCCACGTCCTGGCCGAGGAATTCGACGATCTCCGGCCAGCGTTCCAGTGCTTCGTCGGTGGCCGCGTCGTTGCCACGCTGGTAAGCACCGATGGCGATCAGGTCACGGTTGGAGGAGTACGCCGAGACCAGCCGCTTCAGCTTGCGGATGCGCAGGCGCCACGGCTCGTCGGCGATCTCGGTGACCACGCGGCTGACCGACGCTTCCACGTCGATGGCCGGGTACAGGCCGCTGTCGGCGACCCGCCGCGACAGCAGGATGTGGCCGTCGAGGATGGCGCGCGCCGCATCGGCGATGGGATCCTGCGGATCATCGCCCTCGGTCAGCACGGTGTAGAACGCGGTGATCGAGCCGCGGCCCTTGGCGCCGTTGCCGGCGCGCTCCACCAGCGCAGGCAGCTTGGCAAACACCGATGGCGGGTAGCCGCGGGTGGTGGGCGGTTCGCCGACCGACAAGCCGATTTCACGCTGGGCCTGGGCGAAACGGGTCAGCGAATCCATCAGCAGCAGCACGTTCAGACCCTGGTCGCGGTACCACTCGGCAATCGCCGTTGCCCGGTAAGCACCGTGCAGGCGCGCCAGCGGCGGGCGGTCGGCCGGGGCGGCCACCACCACCGCGCGGCGCAGGCCTTCTTCGCCGAGCGTGGATTCGACGAAGTCGCGCACTTCGCGGCCACGTTCGCCGATCAGCCCGACCACGATCACGTCGGCGGAGGTGAAGCGGGTCATCATGCCGAGCAGGGTGGACTTGCCGACGCCGGAACCGGCGAACAGGCCCACGCGCTGGCCGCGTCCGATCGGCAGCAGCGCATTGATCGCGCGCACGCCGACGTCCAGCGGCTGGGTGATCGGTTCGCGCGAAAGCGGATTCATCGACACGCCGGCCATCCCGACCGAGCCTTCGGCACGGATCGGACCCTTGCCATCCAGCGGCACGCCATCGCTGTCGATGACCCGGCCAAGCAGGCCTTCTCCCACGTCCACGCCGCCGCCGCGCCGCAGCGAGGGCACCACGCGGGCGTTCGGCAGCAGGCCATGCAGTTCGGCGCTGGGCATCAGGTAGGTGCGTTCGCCGGCGAAGCCGACCACCTCCGAATCCACCCATCCGCCGTCCACTTCCACCTTGCAGCTGGCGCCGAGCGGGGCTTCGCAGCCGACCGCTTCCAGGGTCAGGCCGACGGCGCGGCGCAGCACGCCTTCGCGGATCAGCCCACGTCCGTGCAGGGTGTCGAAATTCAGGGCATCCAGGCGGGCGCCCAGGCGCAGATTGCGGGCACCGGTCCATTCCGGCGGCAGCGGCAGGTCCAAGGTGCTCATGTCGCGCTCCCGACCTGGCGCATCACCTTGTCCAGCGCGCCGCGCAGGCGGGCTTCCAGGGTGCCGTCGATGCGCACGCTTTCGGCATGCACGCGCAGGTCGCCGCGACTGAGCGCTGCGTCGGGGACCAGGCGCTGCTGCGGCGACAGGGTGAGCAGGGGCGACAATGCGGCGATGTCATCCGGGTGCAGGCGCACCTCGACATCACGGCTGCTGGTGCCGACCGCATCCACGCCTTCGGCGACCAGCTGCGCCAGCAGTTCCGGATCGGTCTGGTACGCGCGGCCGACCAGGGTGCCGGCGATGCGTACGGCCAGTTCGCCCAGCGCGGCGACGGCCTCGTTTTCCAGCCGCACCAGCGGCCGGCTGAAGTTGTCCAGGATGCCTTCCATCTGCGCGACCACGCGGCGCACTTCGGCCTGCCCTTGGGCATAGCCTTCGGCGTGGCCATGGGCGAACCCTTCTTTCTCGGCGGCGTCCTGGATGGCCTGGATTTCTTCCAGCGTGGGCGGCTGCAGGATCGGTTCGGGTTCGATCTCCGGCTCGTCGTGCAGGGCCTGCTCGTCGAGCAGCAGCTGCGTGGCGGCCAGCAGGTCGGGGGCATTCCAGCGGATCGCGGTGTTGTTCACAGCATCGCCTCCGCGCTGCCGCCCAGGGTGACCGTGCCTTCATCGGCCATGCGCTTGACGATGGCCAGGATCTCGCGCTGCGCCCCTTCCACGTCGGACAGGCGCACCGGACCGCGTGCCTCCATGTCTTCCAGCAGGATCTCCGCGGCGCGCTGGGACATGTTGCGGGTGATCTTGTCGCGCACCCGGATGTCGGCGCCGCGCAGGGCCAGGCCCAGCCGCTCGCCACTGACTTCGCGCAGCACCAGCTGCATTTCGCGGTCGTCCAGGTCCACCAGGTCGTCGAACACGAACATCATTTCCTGGATGCGGCCGCTCAGCGACGCATCCACGCGGGCGATCTCGCCCAGGATCACCTGGTCCTGCCCGCTGTCCATGAAGTTGAGGATGTTGGCCGCCACCTGCACGCCGCCGATGTTGGACGACTTCAGGTTCTGGTTGCCGGCGAACTGGCGTTCCATGATTTCGTTCAACTCGTTCAGCGCGTTCGGCGGGATCCCGTCGAGCGTGGCGATGCGCAGCAGCACGTCCACGCGGGTGCGCTCGGGCAGCAGCTTCAGCGCGTCGGCGGCCTGGTCGGTTTCCAGGTGGGCCATCACGATGGCGATGATCTGCGGGTGTTCGTTGCGCACCAGATCGGCCACTGCGCGCGGATCCATCCACTTCAGCGCGTCCAGCCCGGTGGTGTTGCGGCCGAGTAGGATGCGGTCGATCAGGCTGTTGGCCTTCTCACTGCCCAGCGCCTGCACCAGCATGTTGCGGATGTAGTCGTCCGATCCCACGCCCAGCGAGGTCTTGGACATCAGTTCGTTGTTGAAGCTGTCCATCACCCCTTCGACCTGTTCGCGGGTGACGTTGCTCATGGTCGCCATGGCGATGCCGATCTTCTGCACCTCCTTCGGCTCCATGTGGCGCAGCACGTCGGCTGCCTCCTGTTCGCCGAGCGACAGCAGCAGGATGGCGGCGCGCTGCACGCCGTTGAGCTGGGCCTCACTCATGCGCCACCCAGCCCTTGACCACCTGGGCCACCCGCTTGGAGTCTGTCTTCACTGATTCGCGTGCCATCCGCAGTCGTTCTTCGTAAGAGTCCACCGGCAGTGCCAGCGGTACGCCGCCCAGGCTGGCGCGGTCGCGCTCCAGGGCCGGCAGGTCCATGTCATCGTCCACCAGCTGCACATCGGCGGTGAGCGGATCCTGGCCGAGCTGCGCCGGCTTCGGGCCGTTGCCGCTGATCGCACGCAGGGCGGGGCGTAGCACGCCGAACAGCAGCGCCAGGACCACGATGGCGCCCAGCAGCAGGCGCAGCCCATCCTGCACCCACGGCAGTTCCCACCAGTTCGGGCCTTCGATCGGGGTCACTTCGCGCACGAACGGGGCATTCATCACCGACACGGTGTCGCCGCGCTCGGCGTTGAAGCCGACCGCCTGCTTGACCAGTCCTTCGATGCGGGTCAGCTCGGCTGCCGACAGCGCCTGTTCGGTCATCTTGCCGTTTGCGCCGGGGCGCGGCACGTTGTCCAGCAATACCGCCACCGAAACGCGTTCGATGCGGCCACCCGGCTGCCGGGTGTGCTGCAGGGTGCGGTCCAGTTCGTAGTTGCGCGTGGCATTGCGCGAGGTCTCCGTCGGTGCGGCCGCGGTGGCCGCCGGCGCAGGCTGGCCCGGCGGGGCATTGCTGGCCGCCCCCGGCACACCCTGCGGGCCGGCCGTGCTGGTGGAGTTCTCGCTGGTCTGTTCGCTGCGCACCTTGGCCGGCTCGCCGTTGTACAGCTCGCGCGCCTCTTCGGTGGTGGAAAAGTCCATCGCCACCGTTACTTCCGGCTTGACCCGGCCGGGGCCGGTCATCGGTTCCAGCAATTCGCGGATGCGCTGGTTGAACGAGGTTTCCTGGCGACGCACCTGTTCGAACTGGGCCGCATTGAGCGCCGCTTCGCTGTTCGGATCGGACACGCTGAGCATGCGGCCGCTCTGGTCGACCACGGTGACCCGCTCAGGGGCCAGGTCCGGGATGCTGGCGGCAACCATGTGCACGATGGCGTCGACCTGGCCGCGCTCCAACTGCTGGCCACCGCGCAGTTCCAGCACCACTGAGGCACTGGCCACGTCGCGCTGGCGTGTGAACGCGCTGGGCTTGGGGATGGCCAGGTGGACGCGGGAATCGCGCACCGGGCGCAGCGTGTTGATGGTGCGCGACAGTTCGGTTTCCAGCGAGTGCTGGTAGCGCGCGCTCTCCACGAACTGGCTGACACCAAAGCCCGGGTCGCGCTCCATCAGTTCGAAGCCGAGCCGGCCGTTGTCGGTCAGGCCGGAGCTGGCCAGCTTCAGGCGCGCATCGTGCAGGTTCTTCTCCGGCACGGTGATGCCGCCGGTGGCCGCGTCCAGTTCGAACGGAATCTGGGCGGCCCGCAGCAGATCGGTGGCCTCGGCGGTCGCCTTCTGGTCCAGGCCGGTGTACAGCGGCACCATGCCCGGCTTCTGCGACCAGAAGAACACGGCCAGGCCGGCGGCCACGGCCACTGCGATCATCGCCATCAGGCCCAGGCGGCGGGCGATCTGCAGGCTCTGCAGGCGATCAAACCACTGCCCGGCCTTCTCGCCGTTCAGTGCTTCCTTGGAAAGGGTCAAAGCCATCGCAGGTGATCCTTACAGCGGCATGTTCATCACGTCCTGGTAAGCCTGGACGAGACGGTTGCGGACTTCCACGGTGGCGCGGAAGGCGATCTGGGACTGCTGCGAAGCGACCATGACCTTGGCCAGGTCTGCGCCCGGGACGCCAAGTTCGAAGTCGCGGGCGAGGGCGCCGGACTTGGCCTGTGCCTCGTTCACCCCGGACAGGGCGCCACGCAGGGTGTCGCTGAAACTGGCAGGCGCGGGCGCGCCGATGGTGCCCGGGGCTCCGGTCGGGATCGCATTGGTACGCGGCATCTCCCCCAGCGGGCTGGCCAGAGGCTGCGAGGCCTGGGTCTGGAAGCTGCGGATCTGCGAAAGGATCGAGGTGACGGAGTGGGTCATGTGGCGCGATTCCATGGAGCGGGAACGAGGAGGCTTGCCCCGGTGCTCATGCAAGTGCCGTGCCGGAATCGCTGAGTGGTTCAGCTGCCATGCGGGCAGGCGATGACGGAAACCCGGCGCCGGGTTTCCGCCTCGCCGCTGCGTTTCAGCGCGGCTGCAGGGTCCAGGTGCCACCGTTCTGGCGGCGCCGCGGTTCGATCGGGCCATCGAACTGGGTGAAGATGAAACGCCCCTGCAGGTCGGTGTGGCAGCTCAGCATCAACTGATAGTGGCTGTCGCCGGCTTCGAAGGCTTCATGCATGTCGATGACCGCCATGTTGTCGGCGATGCGCCGATAGGCATAGCTGCCGTGGAAGCGCAGGCGCGTGCCGAGCACGCTGAGCAGGTAGCGGTTGCCCGAGAAATCCACGCGGACCATGCGCCCGGCGTTCGGATTGTCCGGACGCCAGGTGGGGTCGCTGAGATTGGTGAAGCGGCGGCCGTCGAGATGCTCGGGCAGGCGGCAGCCGGGCTCGGCGGTGTAGGGGTTGGCGTACGCGGCGGGGAGCAGGCCGGCGGCCAGCGGAAGAAGCCAGAAAGAAGTGCGCATGGAGGTGCTCCGGCAGGACGGAGCTTCCAGCGTGCGCTTGGAAATGGGTGCCGGCCTTAAGAAAAGCCCCAATCGGCGCGTGGGCGCTTCTCGGTAGTGACGGCCGTCTCATCCGGTGTGTGAAGACCGTTGGTCGTGGTGGGTGACGACCGTCGCATCCGGTGGGTGACGACCGTTGGTCGTCACGTCGTTGCCCTTGCCGCTGCGCTCGCCGAGCGTGGCTCGGCGCTACCAGCGTTGCCGGCGTTCTCCGCCGTTTCGGTCAGCCAGTCAGTTCCGGCTGGTCGCGTTCGATACCGTACTTGCGCAGCTTTTCCACCAGCGTCGTGCGACGCAGGCCCAGCAGCTGGGCGGCATGCGCCACCACGCCCTGGGTGCGTTCCAGCGCCTCGTGGATCAGCGCCAGTTCGATGGTCGCCATATGGTTGCGCAGGTCCAGCCCGTCATCCGGCAGGCCGGCCGGCGGCGCCGGTGGGGCATGGCCCTGGCCGGGGGCATGGAAGGAGAAGCTACGCAGGTCCAGCCGGTCATCGCCGGAGGCCGGGGCGTCCACGACGGGGGCGACTGCTACCGCCGGCACCGGCAGGTCGGCCCGATAACGCACCGGCAGATCCTGCACGCGCACGGTGCCACCGGGATGCAGCACGGCCAGGCGCTCGACCAGGTTGGTCAGTTCGCGCACGTTGCCAGGCCAGGCATAGGTGGTCAGCGCCTGCAGCGCCTCGGGCGCGAAACGGACTTCGCCACGGCCGGTGCGCGCCAGCTGGGCGGCGATGTTCTCGGCCAGCATCGGCAGGTCTTCGATGCGTTCGCGCAGCGCGGGTACGTCGATCGGGAACACGTTGAGCCGGTAGAACAGGTCCTCGCGGAACTTGCCATCGGCGATGCGGGTTTCCAGGTCGCGGTGGGTGGCGGCGATGACGCGCACGTTGCAGCGGATCGTCTCGTTTCCTCCGACGCGCTCGAAGCTGCGTTCCTGCAGCACGCGCAGCAACTTGACCTGCATCGGCAGGCTCATGTCCCCGATCTCATCCAGCAGCAGGGTGCCGCCCTCGGCCATTTCGAAACGGCCCTTGCGCGTGCTCAGCGCACCGGTGAACGCGCCTTTTTCGTGACCGAACAACTCGCTTTCCAGCAGGTCCGGCGGAATCGCGCCGCAGTTGATCGCAACGAATGGCCCATCGCGGCGCGGTGAGCGCTGGTGGATCGCACGCGACACCACTTCCTTGCCGGTGCCGGACTCGCCCAGTACCAGAACGGTGGTGTCGAACGCCGACACCTGTTCGATCATCTGGCGCAGTGCGATCACCGCTGGCCCGGTGCCGGTGGGGCCTTGTTCCTGCACCGCGCCGGCCTGGTGTTCAGCGTCCAGCCGCTTGAGGCTGGCGCGGCGCAGCAGCGCCTCCATCTGGGCGTGGCGCAGCGGCGCCTCCAGCGGCCAGATGTTGGCCTCATGCATGCCGTGCCGGCGCGCGAACGCCTGTGCATCGCCGTCGATCAACAGCACCGGCGGCGGCAGGCTGCTCTGGCCCAGCCACTGGAACAACGCGCTGCTGGCTTCGTTGTCATCCAGCGCACCGACGATCACCGCCATCCAGTCGTTCTGGCGATAGCGGCCGGTGGAGAAGTCCGCCGCGTCGGACACCCAGCGCGGGTTGAAATCCATGAACTCCAGCAGGGCGACGGTGTGCTCGGCGCGGACAGCGTCATTGTCCAGCAGCAGGATCCGTGACTCGCTCATTTCAGTTTCCCTTCAACCCTTCCAGGATCGGCATGACTTCCTGGATATAGGACAGCTTGCTGACGAAATTGTCGGCGCCGGCGCGCAAGGCGTGCTCGCGGTGTTCGGCATCGTCGAAGTGGCTGGCGATCACGATGTACGGGGCATCGTCCTGCGATTTGATCAGGCGGGTAGCCTGCAGGCCGCCCATTTCCGGCATCGCCAGGTCCATCAGAACCACCTGCGGACGCAGG
Organism: Stenotrophomonas sp. NPDC078853; assembly: GCF_044901215.1. Classification (NCBI taxonomy): domain Bacteria; kingdom Pseudomonadati; phylum Pseudomonadota; class Gammaproteobacteria; order Lysobacterales; family Lysobacteraceae; genus Stenotrophomonas; species Stenotrophomonas sp. NPDC078853. Next base: position 39,997 of record NZ_JBJDOQ010000022.1, read on the forward strand.
CTTTCCGAGCGCTCGATGGCTTCCAGTCCGTTGCCGGCGCTGCCGACCACGGCCAGCCAGTCAACCTTGCGGAAGTGGCGCATGGCGGCGTTGATGAAACCCTCGTGGTCATCGACCAGCAACACGGTGAGCTTGTCCATTCCAGTTCGTCCTCAGCCCACCCGGGCCATCAGCGGTTGCCGGACCACCGGCCGACGGCGCTCGCGCGCCGGGGCGATATCCAGTTGTTCCCGGTATTTTGCAACGGTCCGGCGTGCAATGTTCACTCCCTGGCGCGCCAGCAGCCCGGCGATGGCCTCATCGGCCAGTGGCCGCCCCGCCGGTTCAGATTCGATCAGCCGGCGCACCATGGCTTTCACGGCCGCCCCGGAGACGCTGGCCCCTTCCAGCCGCACGGCGAAGAAGTGCTTGAGTTCGAAGGTACCACGCGGGGTCTGCAGGTATTTGCCGGTGGTGATGCGCGAAACGGTGGATTCGTGCATGCCGATGCTATCGGCCACTTCCTTCAGGGTCAGCGGGGCCATGGCCTCATCGCCGCGGGTAAGGAAGGCGGCCTGGCGCTCGACGATCACCCGTGCGGTGCGCAGCAGGGTGTCGTGGCGCATCGACAGGCCGCGGGTCAGCCAGCGCGCCTCGGCGAGCATTTCGCGCATGGCCGGGCTGGCATCGGGGGAGTCGGCCAGGGCCTGTTCGTAGTCCCGGTTGATGCCCACCCGGCGGCTGCTGCGGCTGTTCAGCGCCACGCGCCACAGGCCGTCGGCGTGCCAGGCGCTGACATCGGGCACCACCACCGCGTTGCGCTCGGGCAGCAGGCTGTCACCGGGCCGCGGCTGCAGGGACAGGATCAGCCGTACCGCTTCGTGCACGTCGGCTTCTTCACTGCCGTGCGCCGCGGCCAGGGCGGGGTAATCGTGGCTGGCCAGCAGCTCCAGCGATCCGGCCAGTATGCGCCGTGCCAGATGGCGGGCGGCCACCGCGCCGGGCAGGGCGTCCAACTGGGCCTGCAGGCATTCACCCAGGTGCTGTGCGGCCATGCCGGCCGGGTCGCCCCGCAGCAGGCGCTGGCGGATGGCCTCCAGTTCTTCGGCCTGCACGTCCAGCCGGGCGCTGCCCAGCAGTTGCAGCTGCGCCAGCGGAGACTGCAGGTAACCCGCATCGTCGCAATGTTCCAGCCAGAAGGCGGCGATGCCCAGTGCGCGCTCGTCCAGTTCCAGTGCCAGGCCCTGCAGGATGCGCAGGTGCGGATCGCTGGACTGGCCGGCGGCGATGCGCGCCATGCGGTCGTCGTCACCGTCCTGCCAGCTGGCGCCGGGGATGTCCCACATGCCGCTCTCGGGCAGTTCGTCGAAGGCGGCCGCATCGGTGGCCGCGTCCACCGCGCTGCCTGCCTCGGCCGCGCTGTCGCGGACTTCTTCGATTTCCAGCAGCGGGTTGTTGTCCAGGGCGCGCTGGATTTCCTGCTCCAGCTGCAGGCCATCGAGCTGCAGCAGCCGGATCGACTGCAGCAACTGTGGTGTCAGGTGGAGGTTCTGGCCCAGCTGGACATTGAGTGCGGCTTTCATCTGCATTCCCCTGCGCCATCCCCGACGCGTTATGGAACACATCTTGCTTGTTGGCCGGGGTAGGGGAAATCGGGGGGTTCCTGAGCGCGCTAGGGTCGCCCCTGACCCATGGTCAGGAAAATCCCTACATCGCAACGGGTTTCCGTCACGGTGCCAGGTGCAAGTACCTGATCCACCGCAGCGGTCCGGCCTGCCGTCGCAGGAATCTCGACGCGGGGCAACCACGGCGTCGGAAAAGCGTCGTCGCCCGCTACTCCAGATCGCTCTGGTGGCGCGCGGCCAGCAGCACCAGGTCATTGGCGCGACGGCAGCCCAGCGATTCCATCATCCGCGCGCGATGGGTTTCCACGGTCTTGACGCTGATCCCGAGGTCGGCCGCCATTTCCTTGTTGCTCTGCCCGCTGCCGATCCGGCGCAATATCTCGCGCTGGCGCGGGGACAGGGCCGCCACGCCCACCGGCTTCTCCCGCCCCAGCATCGGGGCGAGCATCTTTGCCGAAATCTGCGGGCTCAGGAACACCTGGCCGGCATGCGCCGCGCGCAGTGCCAGTTCCAGTTCGCCAGGCGCGGCATCCTTGACCACGAAACCTACTGCGCCGCGATCCAGCGCATCACGCACGTGGGCGACGTCGTCATGCATGGTCATCATCACCACGCGCGATCCCGGGGCATGCAGGCGGATATCGCTGAGTGCTTCCAGGCCGGTGCGCCCGGGCAGGGAAAGATCCATCAGCACCACATCCGGTGCATGCTGCAGCGCTTGCTGGAGCGCCTGTTCAGCATTGCTGGCTTCGGCCACCAGCTGGACATCGGCGAATCCCTGCAGCAGTCGCCCAAGGCCGGCGCGGACTAGGGTGTGGTCGTCGACGATCAGAACGCGCAAGGTGAGCAGCTACAGGCAGGGAAGGGACCACCATAACGGACCGGGGCCGGGCAGCCAATAGCGACAGTCGCGTACAGCGACGGCCATCCCGTATTGCGCCTCAGCGGTAGCGTCGGGCGTCGGCGATCTGGCGGCGGTGCAGGCGGAACAGGTGGCGTTCCATTGCCATTTCCAGCCCGTCACCGAGCTCGTCGAAACGCAGCCACAGATAGTGGCCGCCGGCGCCGTTGGCTGCTTCGGCCACTACCTGCACGGGCAGGTCCACGTGGTCCGGCAGCCAGTCGCTGGGCTGCAGGCGCACCGTGCCGGCACTGCCCGCAACCGCGCCGCTGCGCGGGCCCAGCTGCAGTCGGATGCCGCGTCGCGACCAGCGCAGCGGACGCAGGGGCAGGGCATCGGCCTGCTGGCGTACCAGCCGGCCCACCAGCAGCAGCACCAGATCGAGTTTGGCTTCGATGCGCTGCTGGCCGGGGCTGGCTTCGCCGCGGTCGTCTTTGTCCTCGCCGCGGCTGTCTTCCACCAGGCCGATGCTGCGCAGCAGCTGCTCGGCCGCGCTGGCGCGCACGCCGCCGCTGCCGCGCAGGAAGTCCGCGGGCAGGTCCACATCGCAGCTCAGCGTTTCATCGAACAGCTCGCTTTCTGCGGGATGGTGGATCAGCGGCGCGGCGGGCGTGTTCATGCCAGCGATTCTGCCTTCAGGTAGGCATGCGCAGCGCGAAGGGAGCGCTTGCCGTGGTTGAGGTGGGCGGCCGCTTCATCGCGCAGCTGCACCATGCGGCCCATCACCCGCTGCTGGTGGGCAAGCAGGGTCCGGATCGCCTCATCGGTGGGGCGTTCGACGCTCAGCGACAGCGCGGCCACCGCCTGCAGGTGCTCGGCCATCAGGCGTTCGCTGCCTTCATGGTCGCCGCTGGGCAGGTGCGCTTCCAGCGTCTCCAGCGAGGCGTGCAGCGGCTGCAGCACCAGGGCGCTCATGGTGTCCCTGCGCCACGGATCTGGCGCTGGTCGCCGGGGATGGCGTTCCAGGCCGAGTCGATCTCCATCATCAGGCTCAGTGCATCCTTCAGCGCAGCCGGATCGTTGTGCAGGTTGGCTTCGGTCAAGCGCACGATCACGAACTCGTAGAGCGCGGACAGGTTGGCGGCGATCTCACCGCCGGCCTCATGGTCCAGCGATCCGTCGAGATGGCCGACGATCGAGCAGGCTTCGCCGATCGCCTTGCCCTTGCGCGCCTGATCACTGCGCTGCAGCGCGGCCTCGGCGGTGCGGATGCGCTCGCAGGCACCGGCCAGCAGCAGCGCCACCAGCTTGTGCGGGTCCGCATCGACCACCGAAGTGCTGACGCCGACCTTGCGGTACTGCTCGGCGAACTGCCGGTTTGTGCCGTACATGTATGGTTTCTCCTGGGGTGCCGGTTGCCTGGTCCCGCCCGTGGCGGAGTGCAGCCGGTACCGGTGTTTCATGGATATCGGCCATCAGGCCGATCAACTTGAGCGGGCTGGCGCGGACGCCGGATCAGCTCTTGGAACTGTTGTTGGCCAGCTGCTGGGAAAGCGTATTGCTGGCGCTCTGCATCTGGGTGACCAGGCCTTCCATCGCGGTGAACTGCTTGGTGTAGCGATCGGATACTTTTTCCATGCGCGCATCCAGGTCATCCAGCTGCTTTTCCAGCGCCTTGATTTCCTTGTTGAGCGAATTGGTGCGCTGGGTGATGGTGCCGGTGGTCGTGTCCAGATTGCTCTTCAGCAGCGCGGTCATTGACTTGCCGATGCTGCCTTCGGCACCGAACAGCGACTTGGCCGCTTCCGGGTTCTGCGCCATCGCTGTGTCCAGCTTGGCTGCATCCAGACTCAGCGTGCCATCCGCTGCGATGGTCAGGCCCATCGTCTTCATGTCGTTGACGTTGGCACTGAGTGAGCTGCGCAGCTGCTGCTGCAGGCCACGTACCATTGCATCGCCGGTCAGCGTGGCGGCGGTGCCGGTTTCGGCGTTGTAGGCGCTGGAGCTCTTCAGCGTGCTCTGGATGGAGTTGTAGGCACTGATGAACGCGTTGAGGTTGGTCTTCAGCGTGCTGTTGTCAGGCGTCAACGTCAGCGTCTGTTTCTTGCCTTCTTCGGCCTTGGTCAGCGTCAGCGTGATGCCGGGGACCAGATCGGTGACGGTGTTCGAACTGGAGGTGCGGGTGAAGCCATCCACCACCACCACCGCATCCTTGGCGGCGACCATTTCGGTCATCTTCGAGGTGCCGGCGGCATCGTGCACCAGGTCGCCCAGGCCGCCGTTGCCACCGCTGGTGCTGACGGTGAGCGCGCCCTTGGTGCCCGAATCCACGGCGGTCAGCACCAGGTGCTGGCCATCATCGGCGGTCACCACGGCGGCCGTCACACCCTTGCCGCCGGCAGCGGAATTGATCGCCGCAGCCACTTCGGACAGCTTGGCGCCCGCCGGGATGGTGACGCTGATGTTCTTCTCGCCGTAGCCGATGTTCAGCGTGCCATCGCCGATCACCGCGTCCTTCTCGTACGCCTTCGAGCTCAGCTTCTGGTTCTGCGCCAGCGAACGGACTTCCACCTCATGCGTGCCGGCGGCCGGCTTGCCCGCAGTGCTGGCGGTATCGATGACGGCGGTGAAGTTCGATTCGGTTGGCGTGCTGGCCTTGATGCCTGGATTGGCAACGCCCTTGACCAGGGCGCTCAGCGCGGTCTGCAGGCTGGTCATGCCACTCTTGATGGTGCCCAGCGACGAAAGCTTGGCGCTGGCGGCGACGCCGGCGTTGTTGATCTGGTTTTCCTTCGGCGCACGCTCATTGGCGACGAGCTGGGAAACCAGGCTGGGGATGTCGAGGCCGGAACCGATGGTGCCGAGGGACATGGAAGGATCCTTGTGCGGTGACGGCACGAGCCGATGCCATGCATCTGCTATCGGCCGCTGTTGGGCGAGCTTGAGCGCTGCTGCGCTGGCTGCCTTGATGCAAGCCCCGTGCCACGGTCCGATGATGACGGCCGCTGACCGTTGTGGGTGACGACTGTTGGTCGTTGTGGGTGACGACCGTTGGTCGTCACGCTCTCCCGTCCCACACAAACGAAAAGGGGGCTTTCGCCCCCTTTCCGGTCTCACGTACTACTTGATCCGTGGATCAGCCCAGCAGGCTCAGCACGCTCTGGCTGGACTGGTTGGCCTGGGCCAGCATGGCCGTACCGGCCTGCTGCAGGATCTGGTTGCGGGTCAGTTCGGCGGTTTCCGAAGCGTAATCCACGTCGCGGATACGGCTACGGGCGGCCGACATGTTCTCCGAAGAGGTGTTCAGGTTGGCAACGACCGAGGTGAAGCGGTTCTGGATCGCGCCGAGGTCAGCACGCGAGGAGTTGACCGAGTTCAGCGCAGCGTCCATGGCCAGGATCGCGTTGTCTGCACCGCCCACCGAGGAGATGTCGAGGTCGGCGAAGCCGTCCTTGGCACTGCCAGCGGCGTAGTTAGTGCTGGTTGCAGCGGTGAGGCCGGTCTGCTCCAGCAGTGCGTCATCGTCGGTCGTGCCGGCAGCGGCGATGGTGAAGTTGCCTTCCTTGCCGCTCAGCCGCAGCGTGCCTTCCACCAGCGAGGCGGTGACGCCGGTTTCGTGGGTCTTGGCGTTGACGGCATTCAGCAGCTGGGTCGCACGTTCACCGGCCGTGCCGACGGCGGTCAGGTCGATCTGCACGGCCGAGGTGGCGGCGCCGTCGAGGGTGCCGGTCAGGGTGAAGCTGGCGGCGCCGAACTTGGCGGCCACGGCGGCTTCTCCGGGGACGCCGTCCGTGCTGATCGCGGTTGCACCATCGAAACCGCCGACAGTGGTGCGGGCGGTGCCGGCAACCGACTGGTCACGGGTGAAGTTGGTGCCGTCAGCGCGGTTCACGGTCAGCGTGCCGGCGGTGATCGCGCCTTCAATGGTGGTGGCGGCACCCAGGCTCAGGCTGAAGCCACTGACCGTGCCGGTGCCGTCAGCACCGAAACCGGCACCGGTAAAGGCCGCCGCGGTGCTGGCAGCGGTGGTGGCTGCACCGGTGACGGCGATCGCCAGCGTGTCGCTGCCAGCGGTGAAGGTCTGGGTGGAGACGCTGGTCGCATCGCCGCCGGCGCCGGCGGTGAAGGCGCCCATGGCCTTGGTGGCAGCGGTCGCAGCCACGGCCGGCACGGCATCGCCGTTGGGGACCACGCCGGTGGCACTGGCCGAGGTGGTGGCGCTGGTCCAGCTGCCGAGCTTGCTGATGTTGGCGTTGGCGATCTGCGAGATGTTGATCGTCTGGCCCTGGTTGGCGCCGATCTGGAAGGCCTGGTCGGTGAACTTGCCGTCCAGCAGGTTGGTGCCGTTGAAGTTGGTCTGCTCGGCGACGCGCTGGATTTCCTGCTTCAGCAGCTGCACTTCCGAGTTGAGCGCCTGGCGGTCCGAATCGGAGTTGGTGGCGCTGCGGGACTGAACGGCCAGTTCACGCATGCGCTGCAGGTTGTTGCCGATTTCGCCCAGGGCGCCTTCAGCGGTCTGCGCCAGCGAGATGCCGTCGTTGGCATTGCGGGCAGCCTGGTTGGCACCACGGATCTGGGTGCTGAAGCGCTCGGAGATGGCCAGGCCGGCGGCATCGTCCTTGGCGCTGTTGATGCGCAGGCCCGAGGACAGGCGCTGGATGGTGGTGGCCAGGTTGGTGCCGCTGGTGCTCAGGTTGCGCTGGGCGTTGAGCGACATGGTGTTGGTGTTGATGACTTGTGCCATGGTGCGGTTTTCCTTTTTGGCAGTGGGTCCGGCAGTTCAGCCTGGCCGGTATTAGGGGCAGTGGATGGGCGCCCCGGTGGGGGTGTGCTGCCGCTGCTGAAATCAATAACGGCACTGCCTGCCCAGCCTTTAGCCACAAGTCAATTATTTTTTCCGGATTCGGTAGCGCCGAGCGATGCTTTGCGGCCCTTGGAGGCAGAAAGGCCCCGCCAGTTGCCTGGCGGGGCCTTCGGTTGCTGCGCTGCCGGGGCAGGGCGGTATTACGACTGCAGCAGGCTCAGCACGTTCTGCGGCACCTGGTTGGCCTGGGCCAGCATCGCCGTGCCGGCCTGCTGCAGGATCTGCGAGCGGGTCAGTTCGGCGGTTTCCTGGGCGTAGTCCACGTCGCGGATGCGGCTGCGCGCAGCGGACATGTTTTCCGAGGACGTGGTCAGGTTGGCAATGGTGGAGCTGAAGCGGTTCTGGATCGCGCCGAGGTCGGCACGCGCCGAATTGACCGACTGCAGCGCCGCATCCATGGCCAGGATCGCGTTGTCCGCATCAGCCTGCGAGGAGATGTCCAGCGCAGCGAAACCGACCTGGGCCGAGCCGGCAGTGAACGAGCGGCCATTGACCGAGCTGTCACCAGCGGTGAAGCCGGTGGCGCCTGCGAGTTCGTCGGCGGTGAGGCTGCCCCCGATCTCGAAGTTGCCGGTCTTCGATTCCAGCTGCACCTTGCCATCGATGATCGAGGCGGTGACGCCGGTTTCGTGACTCTTCGCATTCACCGCGTTGACCATCATGGTGTTGCGCTCGGCCGTGTCCTTGGACGCGCCCACTACGATGTCGACGGTGCCGGTGCCATCGGCGGTGGACAGGGTCAGCTGGCCGGCCGTGATGGCGCCGAAGCTGGCCGCGACAGCGGCAGTGCCGTTGTCCTGGGAGCCTACAAAGCCGGCCCCTTGGAAACCGTCCGCGCCGGCACCGGTCATGCCGATGGTGAACTCGCCCCCATCGGCGCGCGAGAACGCTAGCGTGCCAGCGGCAACCGTGCCGGTCGAGGTGAAGCCGGCGGCGGCCAGATCAGCGGAGCGATCGGACAGCGCCTGCGTGATCTGTGCTTCGGTGACCGTTGCGCCGGCAGCGGCAGTGAGGATTTCCACGCCACCGACCGAGAACGAGAAACCGCCCGCAGCAGCGGTGACGTCATCGAACTGCCCTGAAACTACCGAGGCGTTCGGCACCGCCGCAGCGGCGCCACCGGTGGCCACTGCGCTGGTCACGCTGGCCGCAGTGGACGCACTGGTCCAGCTGCCCAGCTTGTTGGTATTGGCGTTGGCGATCTGCGAGATGTTGATCGTCTGGCCCTGGTCGGCGCCGATCTGGAAGGCCTGGTTGGTGAAGCTGCCGTTGAGCAGGCTGGTGCCGTTGAAGTTGGTCTGCTCGGACACGCGCTGGATTTCCGACTTCAGCAACTGCACTTCGGCGTTCAGCGCCTGGCGGTCGGAATCGGAGTTGGTGGCGTTGCGCGCCTGCACGGCCAGCTCGCGGATGCGCTGCAGGTTGTTGCCGATCTCGCCCAGCGCGCCTTCGGCGGTCTGCGCCAGCGAAATGCCGTCATTGGCATTGCGCGCGGCCTGGTTGATGCCGCGGATCTGGGTGGTGAAGCGCTCGGAGATCGCCAGGCCCGCCGCGTCGTCCTTCGCACTGTTGATGCGCAGGCCCGATGACAGGCGCTGGATCGAGGTGGCCAGCGAGTTGCCGCTGGTGGAAAGGTTGCGCTGGGCGTTCAGCGACATCGTGTTGGTGTTGATGATCTGTGCCATGGGGCGTCTCCGTGGGTTGCTCGGGTCTGTTGGTAGAGGCGCGCTTGGGGCGCCCGGATGAAGGTCAGCGGATACTGTTGAACAAGGACATCGCCTGCATCTGGCTGAAGATCGTCTGCGCGGCCTGCAGGGCCGCGTTTTCGAGCTTGTACTGGCCGATGGCATCGGCGTAGTCCAGGTCGCGCAGGGTGGAAAGGGTGCTCTTTACGGTTACGGCGGTGGCGTCGCGTGCGCTGGCGGCGTCGTCGATGGCGGCCAGCTGCGCACCGCCCTTGGCCCGTGCATCGATCATGTTTTCCGAAGCACGCGTGATGTCACGCATGCTCGACTGCAGGAGGTTCTGCATGCCGGTGCGGTCGGCCGCGGTCTGCGGATCCGATTCCAGTGCACCGATCAGCGTGTCCATCGTGGCGAAGATGTCGCGCGAGCTGGAGGCCACCACGTCGAAGCTGTCACCGGCGGCCGGTGCCCCTTCGATGCGCAGGCGCACGCCGCCGACCACGATGTCTTCGCCCTTGGTGTGGGTGCCGGTGGCCACCACCGCGCCGGCAGCGTCCAGCACCTCGTAGGCGCCTTCGCCGGCGGCAGTGAAGCGAACGTTGAGCGCGCCACCGTCCCAGTCCGCGCTGCCATCGCGGCTGACCGAGGTCAGCAGGCCGCTGCCGGTGTTGCCGGCGGCCGCGCTGGCGTCCACCGTGCCATCGCCGGTACGGATGCGCATGAAGATCTCGCTGCCGGGCAGGGCATCGTTGACCAGTTGGCCGGGTGCCACTTCCACCTGGCGCTGGGTCTGGTCACCGACATAGCTGACCGTGCCGCCGGCCTTGAGGAAGGGCGCGTCCGAATCGTTGCTGCCACCGAACAGGTAACGACCGCTGCCGTCCTTGCTGTTGGCCAGCGACAGCAGGCTGTCCTGGATGGTTTTCAGCTCGCTGACGATCGCCTTGAGGTCGGTGTTGCCGGGCACCGGCGTGTTGGCCTGGATGCTCAGCTCGACCGCGCGGGTCATCAGTTCGTTGGCCTGGGCCAAGGCGTTTTCCTGCAGGCCGAGGCGGTTCTGCGCGTTGTTGGCGTTCTTGCCGAGCTGCTCCAGCCCGGCCACCACGCGGTCCAGGCCGACGGCGGTGCCGGCAGCGACCGGATCGTCCTTGGCCGACACGATCTTGCTGCCGGTGGCGATCTGCTGTTCCAGGTGGTTGATCTTGGACTGCTTGCCCAGCATCAGCGAAACCGACTGGCTGAACATCATCCCGGTGGAAATACGGTCATTCATCGCGAGACGGCTCCGAGGATGGTCTGGAACATGGTGTCGGCGGTGGAAATCAGCTGCGACGCGGCCTGGTAGGCCTGCTGCAGGCGGAGCATGTCCGCTGCCTCTTCGTCCAGGTTGACCCCGGATACCGAATCCCGCGCGGCCTGCGCCTGGTCGGTGATCACCTGCTGCGCATCCAGCGAGTACTGCGCCGAACGTGCGGCCGCGCCGACCTGCGTGGTCAGCCCACCCAACGCGCCATTGAGGGTGACGGTGCCGCTGTTGAAGGTCTTGGCGTCCTCCACCTTTGCCAGTGCCAGCGCGTTGCTGTTGTCCGACGAACCGGCACCGACCGGGGTGATGTTGAAGGTGTCGCCCGGCTTGGGCGCGCCATCCAGCACGAAGCTCCAGCCATTGGCGGTGATCGTCTGGCCGGCGGTGTAGGCGAACGGGCCGGCCCCGTCGATGGTGTACTGGCCGGCGGCGGTGAAGACGATCGCGGCCGGGTTGCGCAGCGCTGCATTGGCGGCGTCGCCCACCTTGACGTCGGTGAGCTTGCCGGTGCCGGTGTTGGCGGTTGCCGCGGCCCCCTTGATCGGCGCGGCCGCGGCCAGCCGCGACGGATCGGTGATCGCCACGCTCATGCTGCCGGCCACGTTGGCGGTCGGCTGCAGCAGGAAGCGGTCATTGGCCGCCGGGGTGCCACCGACCACCATCTGCACGCCGTTGATCACCAGCGGATCGGCCGCACTGCCGCTGCCGGTCAGCGGGATTGCCGCACCGGTGTCGGCGCGGTTGGCCTGCCACTGGGTACCGTCGAAGCGCAGCACGATGTTCTGCGCATCCAGCTTGGACAGGTCGCCGAAGCTGGCCTGGATCGTCGCATTGCCGGTGTTGGCGGTGTTGTCGGTAATGCGCGGGCTGCCGATGTTGAACAGGTCGGTGCCCATCTGTCCGTACAGATCCACGCCGTTGCGGTGGGTGTCGTTGAAGGTGGTCGCAAGGCCCACCGCCAGCTTGCCCAGTTCGGCCTGGGCCGGGGTCAGCACGGTTTCGCGGAACTCCATCAGCCCGCCCACCTGCCCGCCGAGTGCCTTCGAATCCAGCACCACCTTGGCGCCCTGGGTTTCCAGCGCCAGTTGCAGGCGCTCGGGCTGGTAGGCATCGGTAACCGTGGTGACCTTGCTGGCGGTGCTGCCGACCACCAGCGCCTGGCCGCCGGCGGTGTAGACGTTCATGAAGCCGCCGTCCTGGATCACCGCGTTGCCGCCGGTGTATCCGACCAGGCTGGCGATCAGCTGGTCACGGCGATCCAGCAGGTCCGGTGCGGCATTGGCGGCGTTGCTGCCGATGGCGCCGTTGATCTGCGCCACTTCCGCGGCCAGCCGGTTGATCTCGGTGGCTGCTGCGCTGATGCCGTTGTTGACCTCGCTGTTGAGGCTGTCCAGGCTGGTATTGAGCTGGCGGAAGCGATTGGCCAGCGTGTTGGCGCTGTCCAGCACGTTCTGGCGGTCAGCGGTGGCCGACGCGTTGGACGACAGTCCGCTGACCGAATCGAAGAAGTTCGACCACACCCCGGCCACGTTGGTGGAGGCATCGGAGAACAGCGAATCGACGCGGTCGGCCATGGTGGACAGCTGCTTCAGCCGGGCCAGTTCGCCGCTGCCGTCAAGCAGCCGCGAGATCGCCAGCTGGTCGGCAACGCGCCGGATATCGGCGATTCGGGTGCCGTTGCCAACGGTGCCGTAGCCCATCTGCTGCGGATCGGCGGTGGCGAAGTCCACGCGCTGCCGGCTGTAGCCAACGGTGTTGATGTTGGCCACGTTGTGGCTGGTGGTGGCCAGTGCGCGCTGGAAGGCGAGCAGGGCACTGGTACCGGTAGAGAGCACGCTGGTCATGGGGTTCCTCAGCGACGGGCGGTGCCCAGCGCTGCCTGGGCAGTGCTGGCGAAGGTGCGACCCAACTGCGCGCCGGCATCGCCGATGGCGGCGACCGCGCGTTCGATGGTCGGGCCGCCAGCGATGCTGGCGATCTTGTTGGCGTACGACGGGTCGGTCGCATAGCCGGCCTGCTGCAGCCCGCGCGCGAAGCCGCGCACGTCGGTGCCGGCTTCCAGTGCCTTCTGGTAGCGCGGGTTGCTCTTCAGCAGGCGCACGTAGTCGGCGAAGCTTTCGGCCGGCGAGCTGTAGCTGCGGAAACTGGCGGTTTCGTTGCGGCGTGCGCCATTCACATATTCGTGGGTGCCCACGGTGGCGCGGTCGCCGCTCCAGCCGGTGGCCTTGATGCCGAACAGGTTGTGCGAAGTACGGCCATCGCCGTGGGTGATCTGGCGCTTGCCCCAGCCGGTTTCCAGCGCGGCCTGCGCGACCAGCGCACGCGCATCCACGCCGAGTTCCTTGGCGGCGGTCTGTGCGTGTGCCCAGATGCCGGCGACGAAGCCTTCGGGGGTGTGCGAGCCGAGGCGCGCCACGGCCGAACTGCTGGCCAGCGTATCGATCGCCGACGGGCCGGTGCCGCGGTTGGTTGCTGTTGCCGCCCACTGGTCTTCGGCCGCCACCGGTGCCGGCGCGGCCAGCGTCTGCGCAGCATACGGATCGCTGCTGCCCAGCGCCTGGTGCATGCTGCTGCTGTCGCGCCCGGCGATCAGGTCCAGGGTCTGCTCCATCGGCTGCAACAGGCGCGGCGAGCTGCCCGCGGCCATCTGCTGCAGCATGCGCACGGCCTGGTCGGCGTCTTCCAGCGGCATCGCCGGCGCGTCGGCGGCCGGGGCGTTGAGCTGGTAGGCGCGGGTGGCTTCGGTGGCGTTGATGCGCCCATCCAGGGCCGGGCCGTCCGTCGCAGCGCCGGAAAGCTGGCGGCTGATCACCGCCGACAGCCCCAGGCCCTTTCCGCGGGTCATCGACTCGGCGATCTTCTGGTCGTACATCTCGCGGAACATGGTGTTTTCGCCGGGGAACAGCGAGTCACCGAAACTGGCATCGCGCATGCTCTTGACCAGCATCTGCGCGAACTGTCCTTCAAGCTGGCGCGCGACCTTGTCGACCTGGGCCGGATCGTTGCGCTGCGAAGGATTGAGCTCGAAGGATGGCTGGATGCGCATGTCAGATCACCTCGAGCTCGGCGCTCAGCGCGCCGGCCTGCTTGAGGGCTTCCAGGATCGCGATCAGGTCGCCCGGGGCGGCGCCCACGGCATTTACCGCGTGCACGATTTCATCCAGCGAGGTGCCACCGTTGAACTTGAACATGCGGCTGCCATCGTTGGTGGCGGTGATGGTGGACTGCGGGCTCACCACGGTCTGGCCGCCTGCCAGCGCATTGGGCTGGCTGACATTGGTGCCTTCCTGGATGGTCACCGTCAGCGAGCCGTGCGAGATCGCGGCAGCGCCCACGCGGACCTGCTGGCCGATCACCACCGTACCGGTGCGCGAGTTGACCACCACCTTCGCCGATGCCGCGCCCGGGGTCAGCTCCAGGCTTTCGATGCGTGCCAGCAGGCCGATGCGGGCGCCCGGATCGGTCGGCGCGTTGACCGCGACGGTGACGCCGTCGACGGCGCGGGCAGCGCCTTCGCCGAAGGCGTTGTTGAGTGCGGCAACCATGCGCGAGACGGTGGTGAAGTCGTTCTTGTGCAGGTTCAGGGTGATCTCGCCGGCCGCGCCGAACACATCCGGCAGCGCGCGCTCGACGGTGGCACCGTTGGGGATGCGGCCCACGCTGGGCACGTTGACCGACACCCGCGAGCCATCGCGGCCCTGTGCGCCGAAACCGCCGACGATCAGGTTGCCCTGGGCGATCGCGTAGACCTGGCCATCGGCGCCCTTCAGCGGGGCCATCAGCAGCGAACCACCGCGCAGCGACACCGCATTGCCGATCGAGGAGACGGTAATGTCGATCGGCTGGCCCGGCTTGGCGAACGGCGGCAGCTCAGCGTGGATCGCCACGGCGGCGACGTTCTTCAGCTGCGGATTGACGTTCGCCGGAACATTGACGCCCAGCTCGCCGAGCAGGTTCTTCAGGCTCTGCACGGTGAACGGTGCCTGGCTGGTGCGGTCACCGCTGCCATCCAGGCCGACCACCAGGCCGTAGCCCACCAGCGCATTGCCACGCACGCCGCCGACCTGGGCCAGGTCCTTGATGCGTTCGGCATGCGCCGGCAACGCGGCACCGGCAACGACCAGGGCCGCGATCAACAGGCGGGCAGAAAAAGTGAGGAGGTTCATGGCAGGCATGCTCAGAACGGCGCCAGGCCGGAGTTGAAGAAGCGGCTCAGCCAGCCCATCGCATTGGACTGCGCCACCGCGCCACGTCCGCCGTAGACGATGCGGGCATCGGCCACGCGGCTGGAGGGAATGGTGTTGTCCGGTGCGATGTCGGCGGCGCGGACGATGCCCTGCACCTGCACCAGCTCGTCGCCCTGGTTCAGCCTCAGGTTCTTCTGGCCCTGCACCACCAGGTTGCCGTTGGGCAGGCGCTGCATCACCGTGACCGTCACGTTGCCCTGCAGGCGGTTGCTCTGTGCACTGTTGCCGCGGCCGGTGAAATCCCGCGACCCATTCGCGGTGGCCGACAGGATGTCCTTGCCGCCCAGGGTGACCGGTGCGCCGAAGATGGTCGGGGTGCCGATGGCCAGCTCGGATTCCTTGCTGGTTGCGGTGTTCGCGCTCATCTGTGCCTGGGTGTTTTCCAGCAGGGTGATCGTCAGCAGGTCGCCGACATCGCGTGCGCGGCGGTCCGAATACAGCTGCAGCGACGGACCGGCGGCGTAGATCGCCCCGGCCGTTGCCTGGGCCTGCGGCGGCATCACCGGCTGTACCGGCGCCAGGGCCGGGTAGGGGCGCACGTCGCCG
Organism: Stenotrophomonas sp. NPDC078853; assembly: GCF_044901215.1. NCBI lineage: Bacteria > Pseudomonadati > Pseudomonadota > Gammaproteobacteria > Lysobacterales > Lysobacteraceae > Stenotrophomonas > Stenotrophomonas sp. NPDC078853. The sequence continues at coordinate 55,090 of NZ_JBJDOQ010000022.1, forward strand.
GCGATCACGCAGCCGCCCAGCAGCGCGATGGCGGCGGCAGCGAAGGTCAGGCGGGCGAGGGAAGCGGCTGGCAGCATGATGGCGGTCCGATCAGACGTTGTTGTTGAGGTAGCCGAGCATCGAGTCGGTCGTGGAAATGGCCTTGGCGTTCATTTCGTAAGCGCGCTGGGTTTCGATCATCGAAACCAGCTCTTCCACCACGTTGACGTTGCTGCCTTCCAGTGCGCCCTGGACCACGTTGCCGAGCCCGTTGAGGCCGGGATTGCCGTTCTGTGCCGGACCGGAGGCGGTGGTCTCCAGGTACAGGTTCTCGCCGCGCGACTGCAGGCCGGCCGGGTTGATGAAGTCGGTCAGGGTCAGCGCGCCGATCTCCACGGTGGCCGCGTCATCGGCCATCTTCACGCTGACCGTGCCGTCGCTGCCGATGGTCAGCGTCTGTGCGCCTTCCGGGATCTGGATGCCCGGCTGCACCGGGTAACCGCTGTTGGTGACCAGCTCGCCGTCCTGGTTGACCTTGAACGAGCCGTCGCGGGTATAGGCCGAGCTGCCATCGGGCATGGATACTTCGAAGAAGCCGCGGCCGTTGACCATCACGTCCAGTGCGCGCCCGGTCTGCTGCTGGCTGCCCTGTTCGAAGTTCTTGGCGGTGGCCACCACGCGCACGCCGGTTCCGAGCTGCAGGCCGGTCGGCAACTGCGTCTGCGCCGATGTGGCACCGCCAGGCTGGCGCACCTGCTGGTACAGCAGGTCCTCGAAACTGGCACGGTCCTGCTTGAAGCCGGTCGTGTTGGTGTTGGCGAGGTTGTTGGATACCACCGACATGCGCGTCTGCTGCGCGTCCAGTCCGGTCTTGGCGATCCACAGTGCCTGGTTCATGGTCGGGTCCTCTGCGTGGTGTCCGGCCCAGCGGGGCGGGGCAGATACCTGCGAACGCTCGCAGGTGCTTCACCAGGGGTACTGCAAGCGGCGTGCCATTGCGGCGCGCCGGTATTCCGTCGTCGGCGTGGACTCAGCCGTTCAGCCGCAGCAGACTATTGGCGCTGCGTGCGTTTTCGTCGCCGTGCTTGATCACCTTGACCTGCATTTCGTACTGGCGCTGCAGCTGGATCATCTGCACCAGCGCACCGGCGGCGTCCACGTTGCTGCCTTCCAGCTGGCCGCTTTCCAGTGCCTTGCCCTGGGTCTGCACGAACGGCTGCTGCGGATCGGTGTTGCGGAACAGGCCATCCAGCCCGCGTTCCAGCCGCGCGTCATCTGCCGCCACCACCTTGATCCGGCCGATCACCGCCATCGTCTGCGGACCCTCGCCGAGCGGGATGATCGAGATGGTGCCGTCGTTGCCGATCTCCATCGCCTGGTGCGGCGGGATGGCGATCGGGTTTTCGTTTTCATCCAGCACCGCGTGGCCGCCGGCGGTGACCAGCTGGCCGTTCGGGGTCAGCGACAGCGCCGCACCGCGGGTGTAGGCCTCGCCACCGCCCGGTGCCTGCACGGTCAGCCAGCTGCCGGCCTGCAGGGACAGGTCAAGCGGATTGCCGGTGATGTGCTGGGCACCGACGCGCCGGTTGAAGCCGGCATCGACATGGATGGCGTCCACGCGCGAAGCGAAACCCTGCCCGCGGATCGCGAAGGCCTCGGTGTTGGCCAGCGCTTCCTTGAAGCCCGGCGTATCGGTGTTGGCGATGTTGTGCGACACCGTGCCCTGTGCCTGCAGGGAGGCGCGGGCGCCGGTCATCGCGACGTAGAGGGCCTTGTCCATGGGGGAAGCTCCGTGCTGCGGTCAGCCGGCCATCATCAACGGATGTTGATGATGGTCTGGGTGACCTGGTCCTGGGTGCTGAGCATCTGCGAATTGGCCTGGAAGTTGCGCTGGGCCACGATCATGTTCACCAGCTGCTCGGTGAGGTCCACGGTGGACGATTCCAGGGCGCCGGCCTGGATCTTGCCGAGGTCGGAGGTGTCCGGAGCGGCGGTGCGCGGCGAGCCCGAGGCGAAGGTTTCCACCCACATGTTGTCACCGGTCGACTGCAGTCCCTGGGCATTGTTGAAGTTGGTCAGTGCGACCTGGCCCAGCGCCTTGTCATCGCCATTGGAATAACGCGCATAGACCACGCCCTGTTCGGAGACGCTGATCTCGTTGAGCTTGCCGGCCGCGTAGCCATCCTGCTGGAAATTGCGCAGGGCGAACTTCTCGCCGTATTGGGTCGACCCGGCCACGTCCAGGGTCAGGTTGAGCTGGCCGGCGCCGGTGGCCGGGGTGAAGCCGTCCAGGGTGATCCTGCCGTTGGCCGGGGCAACCAGCGCGCCGCTCTCGTTGAACTGCAGCGTGGTCGGGGCGCCGGCGGCCTGGCCGTCGACGTAGTTGTACACCTGCCACTCGTTGGCAGCGGTGCCCTTGACGAAATACGAGGTCTGGGTGTGGCTGACACCGAGCGAGTCATACACCGTCACGCCGCCGCTGGACTGGCTGTAGCTGTTCGAATCGGTCGGGTCGAACGGGGTCACGGTGGGCTGGCTGCTGTTGGCCGGCAGGGTGAAGGCCAGCTGCACGCTGCCGGTCTGCTTGGGCGGGCTGTCGGTGGTCAGCAGCTGCAGGTCGGTCAGGCGACCGGAATCGAAGGTCGTGCCATCGGCGTTGGGGGTGAACACCTGCAGGCGTGCACCGGCCGGGTTGATCACGAAGCCCTGCGCATCGGTCTGGAAATTGCCGGCGCGCGAGTAGGTGCGCTGGCCGTTCATGCTCATGGTGAAGAAGCCTTCGCCGGACACGGCCAGGTCCAGGCTGCGCCCGGTCTGGCTGTTGTTGCCCTGGCTGAACTGCTGGGCCACGTTGGACACGCGTGCGCCGGAGCCCACCGCGTTGCGTGACAGGCCATAGCTGGTGGCCGAAAACAGATCGGCAAATTCGGCGCGCGACTGCTTGAAGCCGGTCGTGTTGACGTTGGCGACGTTGTTGGCGGTGACGCTGAGGTCGGTGTTGGCGGCGTTGATGCCGGACAGCGAGACATTGAAAGCCATGGTGGACTCCTCGATTATTCGGTCTGGGGGCTCAGCTGATGCGGAGCACGTAGTCGATCGGGGCGGCGCCCAATCCCTTGAGATTCAGGTACAGGCCGTCGGAACCGACGGTCACGCTTTCCACCGGCGCCTCCACGTAGGTGCCGAGCTTGGTCTGCGCGCCGGCGGCATCGGTGTGGTTGGCCACCAGCGAATAGTTGCCGGGTGGCAGGCGGTTGCCGCTGCTGTCCTTGCCGTCCCATTCGAAGCTGGTCTCGCCGGCGGCGGTGGCTTCCACGCTGATCTGGGCGACCTTCAAGCCGTTGGCATCGGTGATGTCCACGTTGATCATGCCGGCGCTGGGCGCGGCGACCACGCCGCCGACGCTGCCTTCGGCTTCCAGCACCATCTTTTCCGACGGCACCAGCACGTCGTGGCCGACCAGCGCGGCGCCACGCAGCACCTGGTCGCTGGCCATCGAGGTCTGGAAGCCCTGCACGGTGGTGTTGAGGTCGGTGATGCCCTGCACGGTGGACATCTGCGCCATCTGCGCGACCATCTGGGTGTTGTCCATCGGCTTCAGCGGATCCTGGTGCTGCAGCTGTTCGGTCATCAGGCGCAGGAAGTCGGCCTGCTCCAGCGTGTCTTTTTTCTTGCTGGCGCTGCTGTTGGGCGAGTTAAGGCCGAGGGCGGCGTACACGTCCTGGCTGGACTGGGTGGTGATGGCAGTACTCATGGAGAGATCCTTGCGGGCGCGCCTCAGCGGCCCATCGTCAGCGTGGCGAGGGCCAGTTCTTTGGCGGTGCTCAGCATTTCCACGCCGGCCTGGTAATTGCGCGAGGTGGAGATCAGGTTAACCATCTGCGCGACCGGGTCGACGTCGGCCTGGTAGATGTAGCCATCGCCGTCGGCCAGTGGATGGCCGGGCTCGTAGCGCTTGATCGGCGCAGCGTTGCTCTGGCTGATTTCCTTGACCTGCACCGTGGTGATGTTGGGATCGGTGCGGCTGGTGACGGCCTGGAAGATCGGTTCCAGCGGCTTGTAGACCGCTTCGGCCGAGCCAGCCACCGAATCGGCGTTGGACAGGTTGGAGGCGATGGTGCTCATGCGCACCGACTGCGCCTGCAGGGCGGAACCGGCGATGTCGAAGATCGGCAGGTTGCTCATGGTTTATTGCCCCGTGATCGCGGTGAGCATGGAGCGCACCTTGGATTCGACGAAGCTCAGCGAGGCCCGGTATTCCAGCGCGGCACGGCCGTAGGCGGCGCGCTCGGTGTCCGGGTCCACGGTGTTGCCGTCGAGGTTGGGCTGGATGCCTTCACGGGAGATCTGGAACGGGTTCAGGCCGCCGCCGATCGCCAGGTGCTGTTCGTTGGTGGTGGCCATCAGGCCGTTGCCGGACTGGCCCTGGGCGCTGCGCAGGGCGGCGTCGAAGTCCAGGTCCTGGGCCTTGTAGCCGGGGGTGTCGGCGTTGCCGAGGTTGCTGGCGATCAGCTTCATGCGCTGCTCGCGCAACGGCATGGCCTGGGCATGGACACCCAGGTAGTCGGAAATCAGGTTGGACATGGCGCGCTCCCACGGAACTGTGCCGGGGAGGCTGCAACCTTTGTGCCAAAGCGGCGGCGTTGGGCTGGGGGCGTGGTGGCGGGCAGGCCTGCGCAGGACACGCCGCAAGTACGTCCGTGTAGGCTGCATCGCCGCATCCATGCGGCTCAGCGTCCTGCCCAGGCCTGCCCGCCACCCCGCATTATTTAATCGAACGCGGGAACGCTAGCGCCTGGCCGTGCTCGGCGGTGATGCCAGGGGGGCGTGGGGTCAGGCGGCTTCGGCGACGCGGCGCAGGCGGTCCAGGACGAAGTCGGCCAGTTCGTGCGGGGAATATTTGGCGACGAAGGCGTTGGCCCCCACGCGTTCGACCATCGCGTTGTTGAACACGCCGGAAAGGGAGGTGTGCAGTAGCACGAACAACCCGGACAGGCCCGGGTGGCGGCGGATTTCTGTGGTCAGCGTGTAGCCGTCCATCGCCGGCATTTCAATGTCGGAGATCACCATCGCGTAGCGCTGGGCCGGGTCTTCACCGGCGGCGTGGATCTGCAGCAGGTGGTCCAGCGCCTGCTTGCCGTCGGACAGCAGGGTGGCGCCGACGCCCAGCTGGTCCAGCACGCTGCGGATCTGCTGGCGCGCCACGCGCGAGTCGTCCACCACCAGCACCTGCATCGGCGGGGCGTCGGCGGGCAGGGCCATCGCCGGGTCGAGTACCGCTTCGCTGCGGGTCTGGGCGATGTCGGCCAGCACGCTTTCCACGTCGATCACCTGGATAAGCTCGCCCTGGAAGCGGGTCACCGCGGTGAGGTAACTGGATTCGGCCCCCAGCTCCGGCGGTGGATGGATGTCCTGTACGGCGATGTTGACGATGCGCTCCACCCCGCTGACCAGGAAGCCCTGGATGGACCGGTTGAACTCGGTCACCACCAGATAGCCCGGGCCGTCACCGTTGTTGCCCCGCTCGGGATGGCCGATGGCCACGCCAAGGTCCAGCACCGGCACCGAGCGGCCGCGCACATCGGCCACGCCGGAGAACTGGCTGGGCAGGCCCGGCACCTGGAACAGGGCAGGGCGCCGCAGCACTTCCTGCACTTTGAACACGTTGACGCCAAAAAGCTGGCGTCCGCCCAGGCGGAACAACAGGAGGGCCAGCCGGTTGTGTCCAGCCAGCCGGGTGCGTTGGTCGATGCGGTTGAGCAGGTCATGTGACATGCAGGCTGTATCGGCGCGCCGGCGATGGACTTGAGCGGCGCGACTGCGTTGCCATTGGCACGGCGCTTGCAGCAGGGCGGGTGATCCCATGACCGGAGGTGGCATGCCATCCTTCAAGACGATGTGCTGGCTGATGCTGGCGATGGCCGCGCCCGCCGGGGCCGCGCCCTCGTGGCAGCCGGTGGACAGCATCCGCACGGCCGCACTGTCCACACTGGGCGCGGGCGAGCAGGGCGAGGCCGTGGTGGCCGACGCGCTGCGCCTGCCGGCCTGCGCGCAGGGCCTGGCCGCGCAGCCCACCGCCAGTACCACCGTGGAAGTGAGCTGCCCCGATGCCGGCGGCTGGCGCCTGTTCGTGCCGGTGAAGGTGCGCCGCGAGCAGACCGTGCTGGTGCTGGCGCGTGGTATTGCCGCTGGAGAAACGCTGGCTGCTGCCGATATGACCACTGCCCAGCGTGATGCAGCGCGGATCGCCGGCGCCGTGCTGGCCGACCCCGCCGCTGCCGTCGGCCGGGTGGCACGCCGGACGCTGCAGGCGGGCAGCCTGCTGTCCGCCTCTGACCTGGTCGCACAGCGGCTGGTCCGGCGCGGCGACAGCGTGGCGCTGGTGTCCCGGCGCGGATCGGTGGAAGTCCGGGTGGCCGGCAAGGCGCTGGGCGATGCCGGCGAGAACGAACGCCTGTCGGTGGAGAACCTGACCTCGCGCAAGATAGTGCAGGGCACCGTGGACGCCAGTGGCGACGTTTTAGTGACGCGCTGAAAAAAATCGCAAAACCCCCTAAAGATCACGGTCCGGTGGCCGTTATCGTTACAGTACGGCAACCCTTGGAGCTCCAATGAGCCAAAAAATCGACGGTACCCTGCAGGCGGCGCAGACCCTGCGCGCGGTGGGTCCGGCCAGTCGGCCCGGCATCAGTACCGATGCGCCCGCGCGTCCGGTGCAGGCAGCCGACAGCTTGAAGCTGACCGGTGAAGCCACCAACCTGCAAGCCCTGGAACGCAGCCTTTCGGCCGCCCCGGCGATCGATGCCGAGCGCGTGGCCGCAGTGCGTGAGTCACTGCAGAACGGCAGCTACCGGATCAATCCAGAAGCGATTGCATCGCGCATGCTTGATCTGGACCAGCAGCTGCAGGGATGAGCACGCCCATGAGCGAGCCCATGCAACGGCTGAGCGAAGCCCTGGATGCCGAGCGCCAGGCCTTGGTCGCGCACGATGTGCATGCGTTGATCCGTGCCACCGGGGCCAAGCTGGATGCCCTGCGCGCACTGGACAAGGCGCTTCCGGTCGGCGAATCCAGCCAGTTGCAGGAACTGGCCGAACGCAACCGCGCCAACGGCGTACTGCTGTCGCGCCGACGCCGCGAGGTCAACTGGGCGTTGCGCCAGCTCGGCCGCAGCGAAGATGCGCCGGCGTACGACAGCAAGGGCCAGTCCCAGCAGATGACCGCCGGGCGTCCGCTCGCCGTCGCCTGATCCGGGCCGGCGGCACGGCGATCCGTGTTGCGGCTCGCCCGCATCTGCAGGCATCGTATAGTGGCACTCATCCTTGCCACGCCGAGCACCCGTGCCTGCCGCCTTCCCGAACCCGACGCCGTCCCTCCCTTCGCCCGCGCTCCTGCAGGCGCTGCTTGCGCCGGTGCGCGAAGGCCTGCTGCTTTTCACCGACGATGATTCAGTGATCCTGGCCAATCCGGCGGTGGAGGCGTTGCTGGCCACCGGTCCGGCCAGTGGTGCCGGTCCGGCGCAGCGGCTGCGCGCCCTGCTGCCGCCCGATGCGATGGCAGTCGCGCGGCGCGAGGGGCAGTGGAGTGGCAGCCTGGTGATGGGCGAAGCGGTCGTCACCGCCCAGCTTTACCACCACCGTGACCAGGGTGCAGGGTATTACCTGGGCCTGTTCCGCCGGGTCGAAGGCCAGGAAGACTACGAACGCGAACTCCAGCAGCGGCACGCGGAGCTGCGCCAGGCCTATCTGCGGCTGAATGGCGCGCAGGAAAAGCTGCTGCAGTCGGAGAAGATGGCTTCGATCGGCCAGCTGGCCGCGGGCGTGGCGCACGAGATCAACAACCCCATCGGTTACGTGCATTCCAACCTGGGCAGCCTGCAGGAATACCTGCGCAGCCTTTTCACGGTGATCGAGGCCTACGAGCGCGCTTTGCGTGCGCCGGATCCGAAGACGTTGATCCCGGAAATCGATGACATCCGCGATCGCCTCGACATCGACTTCATCAGCCGGGATCTGCCGCAGTTGATGGCTGAGTCGCGCGAGGGAATCGAGCGGGTGACGCGCATCGTGCGCGACCTGAAGGACTTCTCCTATTCCGGGCGTGACGAGTCGTGGAAGCTGGTCGACCTGCACTCCGGGCTGGAGTCGACCATCAACATCATCTGGAACGAACTCAAGTACAAGGTGGAACTGCACCGTGAGTTCGGCCAGCTGCCGTTGGTGGAGTGCCTGCCTTCGGAGCTCAACCAGGTCTACATGAACCTGCTGCTCAACGCAGGCCATGCGATTGCCGAACGGGGTGTCATCACCGTGCGTACCGGGGTGGAAGGCGAGCACGTGTGGGTGGAGTTCCAGGACAGCGGCGGTGGCATTTCGCCGGAGCTGCGCCAGCGCATCTTCGATCCGTTCTTCACCACCAAGCCGGTGGGCAGCGGCACCGGCCTGGGGCTGTCGATCTCCTACAGCATCATCAACAAGCACAACGGCCGGATCGACCTGGACAGCACGCCGGGGGTAGGGTCCACGTTCCGGATCGTGCTGCCGATCAAGCAGCCACGGTAGGTGGTGTGTTGCCGGGCTGCGCCCGGCACCTGCTCTTCAGGCGACGTCAACAGCAACAGCAACAGCAACAGCAACAGCTGCAGGGCTGATTGTGGGCGGGGCGGGGGGGGGTGGGGGGGGGCTGCGGGGGTACAAACGAAGAGGCGGGGCCCCCCCCACACAAGCGCGGTGGGGTTCCGCCCCCCCCCCCCCCCCCCCCACCGCACCC
>NZ_JBJDOQ010000023.1:0-59872 GCF_044901215.1 Stenotrophomonas sp. NPDC078853
CTGGAAGCAGGTCGCGCAGTGGATCGCCGATGACATCGTGGCGGGCAAGAGCATGAGCAGCGCGCCGCTGCCGGACTGGGTGTTCGACGGCCGCGATGGCGTGCACGCCGCCGAGGGCAGCTACAGCCCGTCGCGCAATGCCAAGCTGCCGCGCTCGGCGTTGCCGGTGTACCAGCGCCAGCGCTTCCCCGATCCGCTGCTGGGCGAGACGTTCGCCCCGGGCGAAACCGTGTTCGAAAACGACGGCGTGCGCATGTGGCACGACGGCGACGGCATCGCGGTGGTCAGCTTCAAGACCAAGATGAACACCGTTTCCGACCACGTGCTTGACGGCCTGCAGGAAGCGATCAAGCGCGCCGAGCAGGGCTTCCAGGGCCTGGTGATCTGGCAGCAGAAGGAACCCTTCTCCGCCGGTGCCGACCTGGCCGGCGCACTGGGCCTGCTGCAGGCCGGCAAGGTCGAGCAGTTCGAAGAGATGGTGCACAACTTCCAGCGCACCAGCCAGGCGATCAAGTACTCGCTGGTGCCGGTGGTGACCGCCGTGCGCGGCCTGGCACTGGGGGGTGGCTGCGAGTTCCAGATGCACAGCGCCAAGAGCGTGGCGTCGCTGGAAAGCTACATCGGCCTGGTCGAGGCCGGCGTGGGCCTGCTGCCCGCCGGCGGTGGCCTGAAGGAACTGGCGGTGCGTGCTTCGCAGGCAGCCGGTCCGGGCGGTGATGTGTTCGCCGAACTGAAGAAGACCTTCGAAACCGTGGCGATGGCCAAGGTGTCCAACTCGGCCGTCAACGCCAAGGAACTGGGCCTGATGCGGGCCACCGACAAAGTGGTGTTCAACAGCCACGAGGCGCTGTACATCGCCAAGGCCGAGGTGCGCGCACTGGCCGAAGGCGGCTATCGCCCGCCGATGCCGGCGCGCCGCATCCAGGTCGCCGGCGACGTCGGTATCGCCACCTTCAAGATGATGCTGGTCAACATGCTGGAAGGCCGCTTCATCAGCCCGTACGACTACGAGATCGCCGTGCGCATTGCTACCGTGCTGTGCGGTGGCGAAGTGGATCGCGGCACGCTGGTGGACGAAGAGTGGCTGCTGACCCTGGAGCGCAAGCACTTCGTCGAACTGGCCCAGCAGGAGAAGACCCAGGCCCGCATCGCGCACATGCTGAAGACCGGCAAGCCGCTGCGCAATTGATCGCCCCTCCCTGCTTCCGGTGGGTGCCGACCGTTGGTCGGCACTCCTGCTAAAAATTTCGAGAGATCACTGCAATGACCAAGCAAATCCAGGACGCCTACATCGTCGCCGCCACCCGTACGCCGGTGGGCAAGGCGCCCAAGGGCGTGTTCCGCAATACCCGCCCCGATGACATGCTGGCCCATGTACTCCGCTCCGTGGTCGCGCAGGCGCCGGGCATCGACGTCAACCGCATCGACGATGCGATCATCGGCTGCGCCATGCCCGAGGCCGAGCAGGGCATGAACGTGGCCCGCATCGGCGTGCTGCTGGCCGGCCTGCCGGACACCATCGCTGCGCAGACCGTCAACCGCTTCTGCTCCTCCGGCCTGCAGGCGGTGGCGATGGCCGCCGACCAGATCCGCCTGGGCAATTCGGACCTGATGCTGGCCGGTGGCACCGAGTCGATGTCGATGGTGCCGATGATGGGCAACAAGATCGCGATGGCACCGAGCGTGTTCGACAACGATCACGTCGCCATCGCCTATGGCATGGGCATCACCGCCGAGAAGGTCGCCGAGGAATGGAAGGTGTCGCGCGAGGAGCAGGATGCCTTTGCCCTCGCCTCGCACCAGAAGGCCATCGCGGCGATCCAGAACGGCGAGTTCAAGGACGAGATCAGTCCTTACGACGTGCGCACCCGCCAGCCGGACCTGGCTGACGGCCGCCGCATCATCACCCGCGACAAGGTGGTGGACACCGATGAAGGCCCGCGCCCGGATTCGTCCGCCGAAGGCTTGGCCAAGCTGCGCCCGGTGTTCCGCAACGGCCAGTTCGGTGGCACGGTGACGGCCGGCAACTCCTCGCAGATGAGCGATGGCGCCGGTGCGGTACTGCTGGCCTCGGAGCAGGCGATCAAGGATTACGGCCTGACCCCGTTGGCGCGTTTCGTCAGTTTCTCCGTGGCCGGTGTACGCCCGGAAGTGATGGGCATCGGCCCGATCGCCGCGATTCCCAAGGCCCTCAAGCAGGCCGGCCTGAGCCAGGACCAGCTGGACTGGATCGAGCTCAACGAAGCTTTCGCCGCGCAGTCGCTGGCGGTGATCCGCGATTGCGGCCTGGATCCGTCCAAGGTCAATCCGCTGGGCGGGGCGATCGCGCTGGGTCACCCGCTGGGCGCGACCGGTGCGATCCGTACCGCGACCCTGCTGCATGGCCTGCGTCGTCGCCAGCAGAAGTACGGCATGGTGACGATGTGCATCGGCACCGGCATGGGCGCGGCGGGCATCTTCGAATCCCTGTAAGGGGTTGTGGTTGCCGGGGCTGCGCCCCGGCACCCTGCATTAGCCAGCGCCAGAGCCAGAGCAACGGCAACTGCTGCAGGGCTGTGTGTTTGGCGGGGCGGGGTGGGTTCACGGGAATCGCCGTGAATCCGTCCATGGAGGCTCGCCATCCGCATCCATGCGGATGAGCGTTCCCGCGAACCCACCCCGCCCCACCCTCTGACGGGTCCATGGGGGCCATGGACGCGCCGTGGTAGCGCCGACCCATGGTCGGCGGATGGTGGGGAGATGAGGGTCTGATGGTTTTCGCCGACCATGGGTCGGCGCTACCGCTTTTCTATTATTTTTTACGTGGCTGGCGGCCACGGAACCTGTCTTGGGGCGGGCGGTGGGGCTGGGCGGGGGCGTTGAGCGCCATGGATGGCGCGAAACGAGGCCCGCATGGACGCAGCTCTTGCCGTCCCCCGACCAGCCCCACCGCCCGGCCCACCCCCAGCAGCGGCTTCAGAGCCAGCCACGAGGGGCCCAGCCGTTCGCCGGATCAATCCTCTTCGGCAAGCATTTCCTGCAGCTTCTGCCGCGCCGGCTTGGCCAGCTTCTTGCTGTTCAATGCGAACCGGATGGTGGCTTCCACCAGGCCCAGGTGCGTGCCGCAATCGAAGCGACGGCCTTCAAAACGATAGGCGTCCACCGGCTCGGTCTTGAGCAGTTCGGCAATCGCGTCGGTCAGCTGGATCTCGCCGCCAGCACCGGTACCGGTCGATTCGAGCAGCTCGAAGATCTTCGGGCTCAGGACATAGCGGCCGACCACGGCCAGGTCGCTCGGCGCGTCTTCCGGCTTGGGCTTTTCCACGATCGCCGAGATCCGGCCATGGCTGCCGTCGAACGTTTCGGTTGCCACGATGCCGTAGCTGGCGGTCTGCTCGTGCGGCACGTCTTCCACCGCGATGACGCTGGCGCCCGTGGCCTCATTCAGGTCGGCCATCTGCTTGAGCGCGCTGTCGCCACGGTTGTAGATCAGGTCATCCGGCAGCAGCACCGCGAAGGGCTCATCGCCGATGATCTCCTTCGCACACAACACGGCATGGCCGAGACCCAGCGCTTCGGCCTGGGTCACGAATACCGCGCGCACACCGTTGGGCAGCACGTGGCGGACCAGCTCAAGCTGTTCGGTCTTGCCGGCGCGCTCGAGCTTCTGTTCCAGCTCGTAGGCCTTGTCGAAATAGTCGGCAACGGCGTGCTTGTAGCGGTTGGTGATGAAGATCAGGGTGTCACAGCCGGCTTCGATGGCCTCGTCGACCGCGTACTGGATGAGCGGGCGATCAATGATCGGCAGCATTTCCTTCGGAACCGTCTTGGTTGCCGGCAAAAAGCGCGTCCCTAGCCCTGCCACTGGAAAAACTGCCTTTCTGATTCGCTTGCTCATCGATTACCTGTTGGCCTCACGCGCGGGGAAGGGCACTACGTTAGCGGATGGGATGTAAGCATCCTGTTGAAGCGGATCGAACTCCGGCATCGTCGCGAACAGAATCTGCTGGATCGCGTCGATATCGTAGGTCGCGATGGCATCGCGCAGCTTCGGTACGTTGCCCAGCACCAGATCGCGCGAGAACGTGCGCACACCGGCTTCCAGCACTTTCGGGTGCGAAGTGGGCCGGTAATCCTCATCGGAATAGAACAGCGTCTCGTGCAGCTTCTCGCCGGGGCGCAGGCCGGTATAGATGATCGCGATGTCCTTGTACGGCTGCTTGCCGGCAAGCCGGATCATCTGTTCGGCCAGCACCCGGATCGGCACCGGCTCGCCCATGTCCAAGGTGTAGATGGCGCCGTGCGAGGCCGACGCGGCCGCCTGCAGGATCAGCTGGCAGGCCTCGGGAATGGTCATGAAATAGCGGGTGACTTCCGGGTCGGTCACCGTCACCGGCCCGCCCTTCATGATCTGGTCGCGGAACACCGGCACGACGCTGCCGGCCGAGGCCAGCACGTTGCCGAAGCGGACGGTCACGAAACGGGTATGCGTGGACTTCTGGTCCAGGCTCTGGCAGATCATCTCCGCATAGCGCTTGCTGGCGCCCAGCGAGTTGACCGGGTCGACGGCCTTGTCGGTGGAGATGAACACGAAATGTTCGACCCTGGCCTCCATGCAGGCCCGGGCGACGTTCTCGGTGGCCAGGATGTTGTTGCGCACCGCTTCGCGCAGCTGACGCTCCAGCACCGGCACCTGCTTGTAGGCGGCCGCGTGGAAAGCCGCTTCGATGCGATGCAGCGACAGCGCGTGGCGGATCACCGCCGGATCGCCACAGTCGCCCAGCACCGCCTCCACTTCGATATCCGGGAAGCTGCGGCGCAGCTCGGCTTCGATGGTCAACAGCAGCAGCTCGCTCATTTCCAGCAGGACGATGCGCCCTGCCCCGTGGCGGGCACACTGCCGGCACAGCTCCGAACCGATCGAGCCGCCCGCGCCGGTGACCAGCACCGTACGGCCACCCAGCCAATTGCGGATCAGCGACCAGTCCGGCTGGATCGGCTTGCGGCCGAGCAGGTCTTCGATCGCCACTTCCTTCAACTGCCCCGGTAGCGACTGGCCCTGCAGGATGTCGCTGAGCTTGGGCACGGTACGGAAGGGCACGCCGGTGCTTTCGCACAGGCCGACCACACGCTGCATGCCGACCGCATCCAGCGAGGGAATGGCGATGACGATCAGCTTGGCGGAGGTTTCGCGGGCCACGGCGGCGGTGTCGTCCAGCGTGCCCAGGATCGGCAGGCCCTGCAACTTGGCGCCCTGCAGGTGCGGGGCGTCGTCCAGCAGGCCGACCGGGTCGAACTCGCCTGAACGGCGCAGGTCACGCACCAGCGCCTCGGCAGCCTGGCCTGCACCGAGGATCAGCACGCGCCGGCCGCTGGTATCGGTCTGCACGGCCTGGTAATCCTTCCAGGCGCGGTACAGCAGGCGCGGAGCGCCCAGCAGGGCCGACAGCGCGAACGGGTAGATGACCAGCACCGACATCGGAACGCCATCGAAGCGCTTCCACATCAGGGTCAGGACGATCGCCACCAGGCCGATGAAACTGGCCTTGAAGATGTTGATCAGGTCGGCAACGCTGGCGAACCGCCACAGCCCGCGATACAGCCCGACGCGCCAGAACACCAGCGCCTGGATGCCCAGCACCAGCGAGGTGTCGACATTCCAGAGCGGCAACGCAGGCGCCTCGGGCAGGATGGAATAGCGGCCGGCATGCAGCAGCTGCCAGCAGGCCCACACCATGAACAGGTCATGGACGACGATGGCCGCGCGGGGCACCAACGCGATTATTCGATTCCACCGAGCTGACATGACCAGGTTAAACCCTCAATAGTTGCGCAGGCGAACACGCATGACAGCCCACAGACAGGCCAACAGCCCGCCCCAGGCCAATGCCAGGCCCGCCTGTTGCAGCGGCGCCAGCCGAACCGAGAGCGCCAGTACCGCCGCGCCGACGAGGCCGAGCAGAATATACACGCCAGTCACCTGTGTGTGGCTCCAGCCTGCCTTCACCGCGCGCTGGTAGACATGCTGCGTATGGGGTTCCATCCAGCGCTGCCCCGAGAGCATGCGGGATGACAGCGTGAAGCCCGCGTCCACGATGAAGGCTGACAACGGTATCAGCAGCGCCAACCAGTGAATGCTGGTGGCCACGCTGGCCAGCCCCGCCAAGGCCGCCATCAGGTACCCCAGCGCGCCGCTGCCGACGTCACCCATGAAAATGCGTGCGCGCGGAAAGTTGAACGGCAGGAAGCCAAGGCAACCCGCCGCGACCACCACCGCGAGCAGCGCGAACGGCATCGGCATCACCGCGGCCAGGCTCAGCGCACCGACAAGCGCATAGCCGCTGGCGATGCCGTTGATGCCGTCCATGAAGTTCCACAGGTTCACCAGCGCGGTCGCCACCAGGAACAGCAGCACGGCCTGCAGCGCATTGCCGGTCGCCTGCCAGACCAGCCCCGCCAGCAGGACCGACGCCAGCATGTGGACCAGCAGCCGGCGCACGGCCGGCAGCGGGCGGTGATCGTCCCACCAGCCTATTCCGGCCACCAGCACCAGGCCAGCGGCGAATATCGCCAAGTGCGCCGCGGCGGCCGGGTACAGCAACGCGCCCGCAGCGAGGCCGACCAGCGCGGTCACCACGATGGCGATCCCACCGCCGCGCGGCGTCGCCACGTGGTGGCTGCGGCGCTCGCCCGGGTGGTCCAGCAGCTGCCGCCGCAGTGCGTAGCGACGCGCCAGCCAGGTCAGCACGGCCGACACCAGCGCCAGCGCCAGCAGCGCCAGCCACGGTTGGATGTCCCGCATCGCTTACAGCACCGCGTAGTTCAGCAGCGGCTTGACCGTTCCCCATTCCTTGCAGCTGGGGCATTGCCAGTGATGGGTGCGCGCACCAAAGCCGCAACGCGTGCAGCGATAGGCCGGGTTGCGCACCAGCAACTGGTCGGTGATGTGCTTGAGGTCATGCAGGGTCGCAGTGGGATCGGCGCCTTCGGCCAGGGTGAGGTCGATCAGCGCCGACTCGCCACGTACCGAAGGGCGGTCCTTCAGCTGCCGGCCCAGATAGGCACGGGCCGGCGAAATGCCCTCTTGTTCTTCCATCAGGCGCGTCAGTGCCAGCACCGGGGCGATGCCGCGGTAGTGCTCGGTCATTTCCGACAGGAAGCTGCGGGCGCCGCCCATGTCACCGACCTTGCGGTAGTTCTGCATCAGCGGCTGCAGCACTTCGGGCAGGTATTCCGGATCATTGCGTGCGGCGCGCTCGAAGGCACGCACGGCGGCTTCGGCATTGCCCGCGTCGGTTTCCAGCCTGCCTTCGATGATGCCGGCACGCACCGACATCGCATCGGCCTGGTAGGCGCGCGCGATGGCCGCCCTCGCCTCTTCGACGTTGCCGGCACCACGATGGCGTTCGGCCAGTTCACATTCAAACTGTCCCACCAGTTTGCCCATCGGCTCGCCGGTTACTTCCTCGAAGCGCAGGGCGTTGTCGATCGCTTTTTCCCAGTCGCGCTCGGCCTGGTAGATGCCGATCAGGTGCTTGAGCGCCTGCGGGGCGCGCTGGTCGATCTGCGCCAGCTCGCTGAACACCGTTTCGGCGCGGTCCAGCAGGCCTGACTTCATGTAGTCCTCGCCGAGCGCCAGCAGCGCCTGTACACGCTGGGCATCACTCAGGTCGGTACGGTTGACCAGCCCCTGGTGCAGGCGGATGGCGCGGTCGACCTCGCCACGACGGCGGAACAGATGGCCCAGCGCGACCTGGGTCTCGAAGGTTTCCTTGTCCAGCTCGGCGATGTGCAGGAACAGCTCGATCGCCTTGTCCGGCTGCTCGTTGAGCAGGTAGTTCAGGCCACGGAAATAGGTGCTGGACAGGCGGCTGACCTGGTTGTCACCGTGCCGCTGCCCGCCGCGGCGGCCGATCACCCAGCCGGCGACGGCGGCCAGCGGTACGCAGAGAAAAAACCAGAAATACTGGGAAACGAATTCCATGCGTGATCAGCGTCCGGCAAAAGGAGGATTGGGGGTCGCCGCCGGGGTCACCAGGGCGGCCTTGTTGGCGCGGCGCAGCTGGGCATAGAGCGGAACGACCACGCTCACCAGCACCAGGCCGGCACCGACCACGACCCCGACCAGCAATGCGGCGATCATCGCCACGCCAACCGAGGTATGCAATTGGGTAAATACAAGATTGATCGACATCTCGGTCATGTTGACCGCGCCGATGATGAGTCCAAGGACCAGAACGGCCAGCAGGACCAGCAAACGGAAAACCTTCATGCGACAGCTCCAGTCATGCCCGGCCTGTAGCTTATCCGACCCGGCGGGGGGATCGCACGCGCAACGTCACTGCCGTCAGGCAGGATCAGCGTCCTGCGGAACCACGTCGCTGACGCGCTCGCGCAGCTCCTTGCCCGGTTTGAAATGCGGTACATGCTTGCCCGGCAGGGCGACCGACTCCCCCGTCTTGGGGTTGCGGCCCAGTCGCGGCGGGCGGTAATGCAGGGAAAAACTGCCGAAACCACGGATCTCGATCCGGTCACCGGCCGACAACGAACCACCCATCATTTCCAGCAACGACTTGACCGCCAGATCGACATCATCGGCCTTCAGGTGCGCCTGCCGGCGCGCGAGGATTTCGATCAGTTCGGATTTGGTCATTGCAGGCTCTGCTTGGGGGGCTCCAACCCTGAAACGGCCCGGACAAATGTCCGGGCCGTCCAGGAAACTACGACAGCGTAAGGCCGATTACTCGGACTTGTTGCCGCCCAGCTGTGCACGCAGCAGCGCGCCGAGCTGGGTCATGCCACCCGAAGCGGCGGACTGGTAGTCCTCCAGCACTTCGCGCATTTCGGCATCGTCCTTCGCCTTGATCGACAGCTGCAGGGTGCGGCCCTTGCGGTCCATGCCCACGAACTTGGCTTCGATCTTGTCGCCAACCTTCAGGTGCTGGGTTGCATCGTCGACGCGGTCGGCGGAGATATCGCGGGCAGCCACATAGCCCTCGATGCCGTCGGCCAGTTCAATGATGGCGCCCTTGGCGTCAACTTCCTTGACCACACCTTCGATCTTCGAACCCTTCGGGTTCACGGCCATGAACTGGCCGAACGGGTCCTGCTCCAGCTGCTTGACGCCCAGGCTGATGCGCTCGCGTTCCGGATCGACGGCCAGGACGACGGCGTCCAGGTTGTCGCCCTTCTTGAAGTTGCGCACGATGTCTTCGCCAGTGGTTGCCCAGCTGATGTCGGACAGGTGGACCAGGCCGTCGATGCCGCCGTCCAGGCCGATGAAGATGCCGAAGTCGGTGATCGACTTGATCTGGCCCGACACCTTGTCACCCTTCTTGTGGGTGGCAGCGAAGGTTTCCCACGGATTGGCGGCAACCTGCTTCATGCCCAGCGAGATGCGGCGACGCTCTTCGTCACAATCCAGCACCATCACTTCGACTTCGTCACCCACCTGCACAACCTTGGACGGGTTGACGTTCTTGTTGGTCCAATCCATCTCGGACACGTGCACCAGGCCTTCCACGCCCGGCTCGATCTCGACGAACGCGCCGTAATCGGTCACGTTGGAGACCTTGCCGAAGACGCGGCTGTTGGCCGGGTAACGACGCGAGATGTTATCCCACGGATCTTCGCCCAGCTGCTTCAGGCCCAGCGAAACGCGGTTGCGCTCGCGGTCGAACTTCAGCACGCGCACGTCCAGCTCGTCGCCGACGTTCACGACTTCGGACGGATGGCGCACGCGCTTCCATGCCATGTCGGTGATGTGCAGCAGGCCGTCGATACCGCCCAGGTCCACGAACGCGCCGTAGTCGGTCAGGTTCTTGACGACACCCTTCAGGATCGCGCCTTCCTGCAGCTTGTCCATCAGCTGCTCGCGCTCTTCCGAGTGCTCGCTTTCGACGACAGCGCGGCGCGAAACCACGACGTTGTTACGCTTGCGGTCCAGCTTGATGAGCTTGAACTCCAGCTCCTTGCCTTCCAGGTAGGCCGGATCGCGCACGGGGCGCACATCGACCAGGGAACCCGGCAGGAACGCGCGGACATCCTTGATGTCCACGGTGAAACCACCCTTGACCTTGCCGCTGATGCGGCCGGTGATGGTTTCGTTCTTTTCCAACGCTTCTTCCAGCTCGTCCCACACCATCGCGCGCTTGGCTTTCTCGCGCGACAGGACGGTTTCACCGAAGCCGTTCTCGATGGAATCGAGGGCGACCTTGACGATATCGCCTTCGGCGACATCGATCTCGCCAGCGTCGTTACGGAACTGTTCGATCGGCACGATGCCTTCGGACTTCAGCCCGGCGTTGATCACCACGACATCGCCGCGGACTTCCACGACGGTACCGCTGACGATCGAGCCCGGCTTCAGCTTGGCCAGATTGGCCTGGCTGGCTTCAAACAGTTCGGCAAAAGATTCGGTCATTAGATTTACTCTGTTGATCACATGGGTCAGCGGCTTCCATCAAGGAGTCCGTCTGCCCGCCTGTTGGTCGACCCCGGAAAAGCAGGCCGTGTGTGAAGTGGTTAAACCGCCACGCATCATTGCGCGGCGGAGCATTTACTACCTTGCAGTACGGATCGCCTCGCGGCGGCGACAACCGCCACGAACGCTGGCGGTACTCCTGTACGAACGGATCAGGCAGCCGAAACCGGAAGCAGATCCATCACTCGTGCAACGACATCATCGATGCCGATACCAGTGGTATCGATGAGGACGGCATCGTCTGCCGGCTTCAGGGGCGCCACAGTGCGCTGTGCATCACGGGCGTCGCGGGCCATGATCTCGCGCAGGAGGTCATCAAAGTTAACAGAAACCCCTTTGTCATTCAACTGCTTATGCCGGCGCTCGGCGCGCTCCTCTGCGCTGGCGGTCAGGAAAACCTTGAATGGGGCGTCGGCGAAGATGACCGTGCCCATGTCGCGGCCGTCGGCGACCAGGCCTGGCGCCACCCTGAATGCGCGCTGGCGTTCCTTCAGTGCGCTGCGCACCTCCGGAATGGCGGCAATGGCCGAGGCCAGCGCCCCGGTGGTCTCCAGCCGCAGCTCGTCGGTGGCGTCGGTGCCGTTGACCAGCACCCGCATCGCCTCGCCCTGCTCCACGAACTGGACCTTGGTATCAAAGGTGCAGCGCACCAGCGCGGAGGCGTCTGAGGTATCGATGTCGGCCCAGCTTGCCGCCACGCCCACGGCCCGGTACAGCGCACCCGAATCGAGGTAATGCCAGCCCAGCCGGCGGGCTACGATGCGGCTGATGGTACCCTTGCCAGCCCCGGAAGGGCCGTCGATGGTGAGGACGGGAACGAGTGCGGACATGGGGTTTCCAGCGGGTGTGAAGGCCCCATTCTAGCCCCAGCCTGAGCGCCTGCCACGATTGCTCTGTGCAACCACTTGAAACGATGGAGAAAAGCCCGGTAGAATGGCGGGCTTGAACGAGCGTCAACGCAGTATTGTCTCTGGCATATCGCGGCCGCGCTCCATCTGAACACTTACTTTTACACTCAACGTGTACGCCGAGGTATGCCATGAAAGTCCTGTCCTCCCTGAAGTCGGCGAAGGCCCGTCACCGTGACTGCAAGGTCGTGCGTCGTCGTGGCAAGATCTTCGTCATCTGCAAGTCGAACCCGCGTTTCAAGGCGCGCCAGCGCTGAGTCGGCCGGCCTGACGGCCGTCCACGGTTCCTTCGCGGGGCCGGTTTGATGCAGAAAGCCGCCTCCGGGCGGCTTTCTGCTTTGTTTGTGCTGTAATCGCCGTTCTTGACCACTGGGGAGTAGCTCGAGATGAAGCGTTACCTGATGTCCCTGGCCGTTCTGGCCATGCTGGCCGCCGCCACCCCGGCGCTGGCCGACACCCTGCTGATCGACCGTGCCGCCGACAAACCGGCCGGCGCCCTGCCCGTGCGTGGACAGAGCATGCAGCAGGTGCAGAGCCAGTTCGGCTCACCCGCTGAACAGCTCGATGCCCGCGGCGGCCAGAAGCGCCAGTGGCCGACCATCAACCGCTGGGTCTACCCGCAGTTCACCGTCTACTTCGAAAGGCAGAAGGTGATCGACGTGGTGGCCAACAAGGCGGCCCCCAACGAGATCGGTCCCAAGCCACCGATCCGCTGACGAACCCGGCCCGCGCCTGCGCGGGCGCATCCAAGCGAGACCATGAACCAGACCCTTCGTTTTCCTGCCGAATGGGAAGCCCAGAGCGGCATCCTGATTGCCTGGCCGACCGCCGACACCGACTGGGCCGATCGCCTGGGCCAGGTGGAAGAGACCTACATCGCCCTGGTGGCGGCGATCACCCGCTTCCAGCCGGTGCTGATCTGCGTGGCCGACGATGACGTGGAGACCTACGCCGAGATGCGGCTGCGCTCCAACCGCATCGACATGGACCGCGTGCTGTTCGTCACCGCCGCCTACGATGACACCTGGCTGCGCGACTCCGGCCCGATCACCCTGCAGCGCAGGGACGGCGGCTTCCAGCTGCTGGATTTCCGCTTCACCGGCTGGGGCGGCAAGTTCGACGCCACCCTGGACGACCAGCTGGTCGGCGTGCTGGATGCCGCGCGCGTGTTCAACGACGCACCGGTGCGCAGCATTGCCTTCGCGCTTGAGGGCGGTGGCATCGAAACCGATGGCCAGGGCACCCTGCTGACCACCTGGAAGTGCCTGCACGAGCGTCACCCGGACCGCGACCGCGCCAGCCTGTCCGCCGATCTGGCCGAATGGCTGCAGCAGGACCGCGTGCTGTGGCTGGACCACGGCTACCTGGAAGGTGATGACACCGACGCGCACATCGACACGCTGGCGCGCTTCGCCTCGGCCGACAGCATCGTCTACCAGGCCTGCGACGATGCATCTGATTCACACCATGCAGAGCTGCAGGCGATGGGTGCTGAGCTGGCCGCGCTGCGCACCGCCGATGGCCAGCCGTATCGCCTGTTCCCGCTGCCTTGGCCGCAGCCGGTACTGGACGAAGGGCGTCGCCTGGCGGCGTCTTACGCGAACTTCCTGATCGTCAATGGCGCGGTGCTGATGCCGGCCTACGGCGATGTGGCCGACGACGCGGCGCGCGACGTGCTGGCCGCAGCGTTCCCGGACCGGGAGATCGTGCAGGTGCCATGCCGGTCGCTGATCTGGCAGAACGGGAGCCTGCACTGCATCACGATGCAGCTGCCGGCGGGGTTGCTGGCCGCAAACGGCTGAGCCCTTCGTGGCTGGCTGGAAAGCTCCCATCTTGGGGTGGGTCGGCCGGTGGGGCTGGTCGGGGGACGGCAGGAGCCGCTCCTGCGGGCCTCGTTTCGCGCCATCCATGGCGCTCAACGCCCCCGCCCAGCCCCACCGCCCGACCCTCGGACATGTTCCGTAGGCCGCCAGCCACGTAAGAGAAAGGAAAAGCGGTAGCGCCGACCCATGGTCGGCGGAGTCCTCAGACCCCATTCCCCTCACCATCCGCCGACCATGGGTCGGCGCTACCGAAGGCCCCTTGGCCGCCGTGGACCCGTCGGAGGTGGGGCGGGAGGGGCTGCAGGGAACGCTCATCCGCATGGATGCGGATGGCGAGCCTACAGGGACGTATTCACGGCGGTTCCCAGCAGCCCTCCGGCCCCGCCTGGTCCAATGCAGCAGTGCTGTTGCTATCGCCGTTGCTTGCGCTTCCGCTCGCGCTTCTGCCGGCCGCAGGCCAGAAAAACCGATCATTCAGCCACCGCCACGCCACCCTCCGCCATCCGCGTTAACATGCGTGTTTTCCCCCGCAGGAACGCTTCCGGATGAGCCCCCGCCAGCCCCTTACCGTCGCCCTGATCCAGGAGCGCAACCACGGTGATGCCGCCGCCAACCTCGGCGTGATCGAATCCCGCGTCGCTGAAGCGGCCGCACAGGGTGCCAAGCTGATCCTGCTGCAGGAACTGCATAACGGCGCGTACTTCTGCCAGCACGAGAACGTCGACGAATTCGACCTGGCCGAGCCGATCCCCGGCCCCAGCACCGATCGCATCGGCAAGCTGGCCAAACAGCATGGCGTGGTCATCGTCGCCTCTCTGTTCGAACGCCGTGCCGCCGGCCTGTACCACAACACCGCCGTGGTGTTCGAAAAGGACGGCAGCCTGCTCGGCAAGTACCGCAAGATGCATATCCCGGATGACCCGGGCTTCTACGAAAAGTTCTATTTCACCCCGGGCGACCTCGGCTTCACCCCGATCGACACCTCCGTCGGCCGCCTCGGCGTGCTGGTCTGCTGGGACCAGTGGTATCCGGAAGCGGCGCGCCTGATGGCGCTGGCCGGCGCCGAACTGCTGCTCTACCCCACTGCCATCGGCTGGGATCCGGACGACCAGCAGGATGAAAAGAACCGCCAGCGCGATGCCTGGATACTCAGCCACCGCGGCCATGCCGTGGCCAATGGCGTGCCGGTGCTGAGCTGCAACCGCGTCGGCCACGAGCCCTCGCCGATGGGCGCATCGGGCATCCAGTTCTGGGGCAACAGCCACGTGCTGGGTCCGCAGGGCGAATTCATCGCCGAGGCCGGTGGCGAAGAATCCGTCCTGGTCTGCGAGGTCGACCTGCAGCGCAGCGAACACGTGCGGCGCATCTGGCCGTTCCTGCGCGACCGCCGCATCGACGCCTACGGCGACCTGCTGAAGCGCTACATCGACTGATTCCCTGCCGGAACCTGCGCCCATGGCCGTGCTTATCCGTGATGCCAGCGAGGCTGACATCACCGCGATCACCGCGATCTACGCGGTGGAAGTGACCGACTTCGTCAACACCTACGAGTACGACATCCCGGACGCGGCAGAGATGCTGCGGCGGATGCAGGACATCGTCGCCCGCGGCTTCCCGTACCTCGTCGCCGAAGTCGACGGCGAGGTCGCCGGCTATGCCTACGCCAATACCTACCGCACCCGCGTGGCCTACCAGTGGACGGTGGAAAATTCGGTCTACGTCGATGCGCGCTTCCAGGGCCAGCGCGTCGGGACCACGCTGCTGCAGGCGCTGATCGATGCCTGCACCGCGCGCGGCTACCGGCAGATGGTCGCGGTCATCGGCGAACCCACCAATACCGCCTCCATCAAGCTGCACGAGCGCTTCGGCTTCCATCTGGTCGGCGTGTTCCAGGGCCTGGGCCGCAAGCACGGCCGCTGGCTGGACACCGTGCAGATGCAGCGTGCACTGGGCGACGGCGCCGACAGCGCCCCAACAAACGAGTAAATGCATGACTGACACTCTCCCCCTGTCCATCGACGGGACTGCAGACGATGCGCTGTTCGCCGGCCAACCGGTGCGCATCGTCGAACGCGATGGCGTGCGCTATACCCTTCTGGGCACCGCGCACGTGTCGCACGCCAGCGTGGAAGCGGTGGAGAAGGCCATCCACAGCGGCCGCTTCGATGCGGTCGCGGTGGAACTGGATCCGCAGCGCCTGCAGGCGCTGACCGAGCCGGACACGCTGGCCAAGCTGGACCTGGTGGAGGTGATCCGCAAGGGTCGCGTGGCGTTGTTCGCCGCCAACCTTGCGCTGTCGGCCTACCAGCGGCGCCTGGCCGAACAGCTGGGCATCGAACCGGGCGCCGAACTGAAGCGCGCGGTGCTGCTGGCCCGGGAGCAGGGCCTGCCGGTGCACCTGATAGACCGCGAGGTCGGGCTGACCTTCAAGCGCGCTTCGGCGCAGCTGGGCTTCTTCGGCAAGATCAAGCTGATGACCGGCCTGGCCGCCGGTCTGTTCTCCTCCGACGAGGTCGGCACGGACGAAATCGAAAAGCTCAAGCAGGGCGACATGCTGGAGTCCAGCTTCGGCGAGTTCGCCAAGGAAAGCCCCGCGCTGTATGACGCCATCATCGGCGAGCGCGACCGCTACATGGCCACCCGCCTGCGCGAGGAACGTGCGCTGCAGGGCACCGAGCCCGCCCAGCGCGAAGTGCTGGCGGTGGTCGGCGCTGGCCATCTGGCCGGCCTGGCCACGTATCTGGAAACCGACAATGAGCCGCCGGTGCCGCTGCGTGCGCAGCTGGAAGAAGTGGCAAAGAAACGCAACATTCCGTGGTTCACGCTGGCCATCCTGGCGATCGTGGCGACCGGCATCGGCGTGGGCTTCTACCGCGGCGGGTTGGGGGTGGGTGGCGAACTGCTGCTCACCTGGGCGATGTACACCGGCGGCCTGGCGGGCCTGGGCTGCCTGTTGGCCGGCAGCCACCCGTTGAGCATCCTCACCGCGATCGTGGTGGCCCCGTTCAAGCCGTTCCGCCTGAGCATTCCCACCGGCGCCTTCGCCGCGCTGGTGGAAGCGCGCCTGCGCAAGCCGGCCTACGAGGATTTCCTCAAGCTGCGCGACGATGCGCAGAGCCTGAAGGGCTGGTACCGCAACCGCGTCACCCGCGTGGTGCTGACCTTCATGCTGACCAACCTCGGCAGCATGCTGGGCCTGTGGCTGACCGGCTTCCAGGTGTGGGGCAAGGTCGCCGGATGAAGATGCGGTAGCGCCGGCCCATGCTCGGCGAGCGCAGCGGGCAACCCGCCCGGACATCCCGCCGAGCATGGCTCGGCGCTACCGATTCCGCGGTCCAGGCCCCCACCACCCGGGCGTCCACATCCCGACCGCGGGCCTTGCGGACAGCACCGCGTAGACGGTCGGCAGGAACAGCAGGCTGACCACCGCGGTGGTAGCGCCGACCCATGGTCGGCGAGCGCAGCGGGCGTCCCGCCCGGACATCCCGCCGAGCATGGCTCGGTGCTACCGATTCCGCGGTTCAGGCCCCCACCACCGGCGCGTCCACACCCCGGCCGCGGGCCTTGCGGACGGTACCGCGTAGACGGTCGGCAGGAAGAGCAGGCTGACCACCGTAGTGGTAGCGCCGACCCATGGTCGGCGAGCGCAGCGGGCTTCTCGCCCGGACATCCCGCCGAGCATGGCTCGGCGCTACCGATTCAGCGGTTCAGGCCCCCACCACCGGGGCGTCCACACCCCGGCCGCGGGCCCTGCGGATCAGCCGCGTCGCCGCACTGCGTGCATCATCCAGCACCGCGTAGATGGTCGGCAGGAACAGCAGGCTGACCACCGTGGAGAACGCCAGGCCGCCGGCAATCGCGCGCGCCATCGGGTAGTACGGCGGGCCATCGCCGAACATCTGCGTGTCGGTCAGCGAGATCGGCACCATCGCCAGGATCGCCGTGCCCATCGTCATCATGATCGGGCGCAGTCGTTCGCGTGAGCCTTCCACCAGCGCCTGGGTGCGGGCCATGCCACGCCGGCGCAGGTTGTTGATGTGCTCGATCATCACGATGCCGTTGTTCACCACCACGCCCATCAGCACCAGGATGCCGATGAAGGACATGATGCCGAACGAGGTGCCGGTCAGCCAGAACAACCAGAACACGCCGAAGATCGAGAACAGCACCCCGCTCATGATCGCCGCCGGGAACAGCAGCGATTCGAACACCGCGGCCATCACCACGTAGATCATCAGCAGCGCGATCACAAGGTTGAACAGCATCTGCTGCATCGCTTCGTCATCGTTGCCGAAGTCGCCACCGTCGAAACTGAAGCTGTAGCCGGCCGGGAAGTTCATCGGTTTGAGCACCGCCTCGATCGCCTTGCGCCCATCCGGGGCGGTGACCTTGTCAGCCAGGTTGGCCTTGATGGTCAGCGTGGTCTGCCGGTTGGTGCGGCCGATCTGCGTGGCCGAGGACAGGATCTCCACCGAAACCAGGCTCAGCAGCGGGACGGTGCGGCCATCGCCGGTGCGCACGCTGAAGCCATCCAGGTCCTCCGGCGCACTCTGTTCGGCGCCGGCGAAACGTACCCACACCGGGACTTCGTTGTCGCCGCGGCGGAACTCGCGCATCGGCGCGCCCCGCAGCGCCAGCCCGACGAAACTGGCCACCTGTTCGGCATTGAAGCCGAACGCGGCCGCGCGCTCACGGTCGACCTTGATCGCCAGTTCGCTGCCCTTCTCGCCGTTGTCGATGCGCACGTCGCGCAGTTCCTTGCGCTGCGCCAGCAGCGGCAGGACTTCCTCGCCGATCTCCTGCAGCATCGAACTGGAGTCGCCGACCAGCTGCACCTGCACGCCGCTGTTGCTGCCACCGGAATCGCCGCCCTGGTTGCCAACGAAGTAATCGGCACGCGCGGATTTCGGCAGGCCCTTGCGCAGTTCTTCCTGGATCGCCTTGAGGCCGCCGGCGTGCGCCTCGTCGAGGGTCACGATGGTGGAACTGCCCTCGTCTTCGCTGTACCAGGAATACACCTGCGCGATGTGCAGGCGCTCGCGGTTGGCGTCCAGCCAGTCTTCCACGCGCTTCACTTCGTCGGACATCTGCCGGTAGGTGTAGGCACTCTTCCACATGTAGCCGATGAACACGTCCTTGCCGCCTTCGCCGCCGAACATGTCCACCTTGGTCAGCTTCATCGGCACCAGGCTGACCAGCACCACCAGCAGGATGCCCAGCAGGCTCCAGCCACGGTGGCGCAGGGTCCAGTCCAGCAGCACGGCATAGCGGCCCTGCAGGCGCGCGATGACGCCGGTCTTCGAATGCAGCAGCTTCGGGGTGTCCATGCGCGCGGACAGCATCGGGATCAGGCTCACCGCCACCAGCCAGGACGCCAGCAGGGACACCGAGATGGTGATCGCGATCTGCGACATGAAGATGCTGATGTTGTTGGTCTCACCGAACAGGTTCGGGATGAACACGATGCAGTGGCACAGGGTGCCGGCGCTGAGTGCGATGGCCACGTTGCGGGTGCCGATGATCGAGGCCAGCCGCGGCTGGTCGGGCATCCGCTCGCGTTCCTGGTAGATGCTCTCCACCACCACCACGGCGTTGTCCACCAGCATGCCCACCGCCAGCAGCAGGCCCATCATGGTCAGGATGTTCAGCGTCACCCCGACGAAGTACATGAAGCCCAGGGTGATGATGAAGCAGATCGGGATGGCCAGGGTCACCATCAGCGTGGACGGCCAGTGGCGCAGGAAGAAGAACAGCACCGTCACCGACAGGATCAGGCCGACCGCACCGGCTTCGGCCAGTTCCAGCAGCGAGGACGTCACCGTCTTGCCCTGGTTGTCGATGACCTTGATCTGCACATCGCGCATGCTCGGCTGCGCGCGGATCGCTTCCACTTCGGCCAGCGCAGCGCGCGAGACTTCCACCAGGTTGGCGCTGCGCTCCTTGAAGATGTCCAGGCCGATCGCCGGATTGCCGTCAAGGCGACGCCCATAGCTCATGCGGGTCGGCTTCAGGCGCACCTCGGCGATGTCGCCCAGCCGCAGTCCCTTGGCGTTGATCACCAGGTCGCGCATCTCCTGCAGGTCGGTGATCTCGCCCACCGGCTGCACGCGCACGCGCTGGCCGTTGTCGTCGATCTGCCCGGCCGACAGCGAGAAATTCAGCGTGCGCAGGCGCTCGCTGAGTTCGTTGATGCTCAGACCGTGCGCGTTCAGCCGGTTGGGGTCGATGGCGATCTCGACCTCGTTCGGCGGTGCGCCGGAGATGTTGACCCGCGCCACCCCGGGGATGCGTTCGATGCGCCGCTTGAACTCACGGTCCAGCATGTCGTACGCGCCGGTCAGGTCGGTATCGCTGGCCAGGCGTACCTTCAGCACCGGCTCGTCACTGCTGGACCACTTGAACACGTTGTAGCGCTGCAGGTCGTCGGGCAGGTCGGTGCGGATGGCATCGATGCGCTCGCGTGCATCGGATGCGGCGATGGCGATGTCGCGGTCCCAGTCACTGAACTCGATGAAGATGTTGGCCCCTTCGGAGGTGGCCGACGAGCGCATCCGTTTGATCCCGGTCATCGTCGCCAGGCTTTCTTCCACCGGGCGGATCAAGGTGCGTTCCACCTCTTCCGGGGTGGAACCGGTGTACGGAATCTGCACGAACAGGAAGGGTGCAGTGATGTCCGGCAGCGCCTCCAGCGGCAGCCGGAACGAGGCGATCAGGCCCACCACCACCAGTGACACGAAACACATGATGGTGGTGACCGGGCGACGGATGGAGAACTCGGCGATGCTCATGCCGGCTCCTCCCGGCCCTGCCCGGCCTTGGGCGCATCGAAGCCCGCGTCGTGGGCCAGCTTGCGCCCGCGCTCACGGTAGTAGGCATCGCCCTTGCGGTCCATCAGGTCATACACCACCGGGATCACCAGCAGCGTCAGCAGGGTGGATACCAGCAGGCCGCCAATCACGGTGATCGCCATCGGCGCGCGCACTTCGGCGCCCTCGCCCATCGCCACCGCCAGCGGCAGGAAGCCGAACAGCGTGCACAGCGTGGTCATGATGATCGGCCTCAAGCGCGAACGTGCGCCCTCCACCAGCGCCTCGTGCTTGGCCACGCCGGCCTCGCGCAGCTGGTTGACCTTGTCGATCAGGATGATCGCGTTCTTGGTCACCAGCCCCACCAGCAGGATCAAGCCGATGAACACCACCACCGAGATCGGCTTGCCGCTCAGCAGCAGTGCCAGCACCGCCCCGACCAGGGCCAGCGGGATGGTGAACAGGATCACGAACGGATGCAGCAGTGATTCGAACTGCGAGGCCATCACCAGGTAGACCAGGAAGATCGCCAGCCCGAAGGCGAAGATCAGCGATCGCGCCGACTCGGCGAGTTCTTCGCCCTGTCCGCCGATGTGCATGCCCACCGCAGCGCCCAATGGTTGTTCGGCCACCATCGCCTGCACTTCGCGCATGGCACCGCCCAGGTCGATGTCGCGCAGGTTGGCCGATACCGCCGCCACCCGCGTCTGGTCGGCACGATGGATCTCGCTGGGGCCGGTGGTAGCGACCACTTCGGCCACCGCATCCAGGGTCACCGGGCGGGTGCTGCCGGGATTGACGATCAGCCGGCGGATGCTGTCCACGCTGGCCCGGTCGCCCTGCTGGGCACGCACCAGCACGTCGATCTTGCGGTCGCGGAAGCTGTAGCGGGTGGCCACGTCGCCGCGCACTTTCTTGACCACCACATCGGCGATCTGGCGGGTGGTCAGGCCCAGCGCACCGGCGCGTTCCTGGTCGAAGCGGATCTGGATCTCCGGGAAGCCTTCTTCCACCGTGGATTTAACGTCGGCGTAGTGCGCGTTGTTGCGCAGCATCGCCGCCAGCCGCTGCCCGGCCTGCTCCAGCGAGGCCATGTCCTGCCCGCGCAGCTCGATTTCCAGCGGCGTGGAGAAGCTGAACAAGGCCGGTCGTGCGAAGTCCACCTGCACGCCCGGATGCGAGGCCATGGTGCCGCGCAGGCGTTCGGTGATGGCCGCTTCGCTGCGTGCATCACCGCCTCCTTCCATCACCACGGTCAGCTTGCCGATGTTCTCCCCGCTTTCGGTCGGGCTGGCATCCAGCCGGGTGCCCGCGCCACTGACACCGTACAGCGAGGCGATGCCTTCACCGGCCGCCTGCTTGCCGTCGCCATGCGCCAGCTGCAGTTCGCGCACCAGCGCATCGGTCTGCTTCAGCGGCGTGCCGGCCGGCAGCTTCACGGTCATCTCGAAGCGGTCCTGCGCCAGCTGCGGGATCAGGTCTGCGCCGAGCATCGGCACCAGTGCCATGGTCGCCACGAAGGCCAGTGCCGCCAGCCCCAGCACTTTGCCCGGATGAGCCAGTGCGCTGGGCAGCAGGCGCAGGTAGCCGCGTTCGGCGCCGCCGTAGGGCTTCATCGCCATGTCGCTGGCCTTGCGCATCACCGGGCCGACTACCGCCACGATGCCGCGCCACACCCGCACCACCAGCCAGGCCGCGCCGAAGAAGCTCCAGCGGATGCCCGCCACGAAGCCGCGACGGCCACCGGCCACCGGCTTCAACCAGCGGTTCTGCGGATGCCAGGCTTCGCCAGCCGGTTCTTCCGGGAAGGCCAGCGGCGGGCGCCCCTTCAACGAACTCAGCATCGGAATCAGGGTCATCGACACCAGCAGCGAGATCGCGATGGCGATCGCCACGGTCAGTGCCTGGTCACGGAACAGTTGGCCGGCGATACCATCGACGAACACCAGCGGCAGGAACACCGCGATGGTGGTCAGGGTGGACGCCACCACCGCCATGCTCACTTCCCGCGTACCCGAGATGGCTGCCTGCAACACGCCCAGCCCGCGTTCGCGCGCCTTGGCGATGCTTTCCAGCACCACGATGGAATCATCCACCACCAGGCCGGTGGCCAGTGCCAGGCCGCCCAGCGACATCACGTTCAAGCTCAGGCCCAGCTGGCCCATGAAGAAGAACGTGGCGATGATCGACACCGGCAGCGACAGGCTGATGACGAAGGTGCTCCAGCCATCGCGCAGGAACAGGAAGATGATCAGGATGGCCAGCAGGCCACCGATCACCGCATCCTTCTTGACGTCGCTGATCGCGTGCTCGATGAAGCGCGACTGGTCTTCGACGGTGGTGAGCTCGGCATCGGACGGGAAGGTGGTCTTGATCTGCTCCAGCCGCGCGCGCAGGGCCTCGGCGGTGGCTACGGTGTTCGCGTCGCCCTCCTTGTAGATCGCCAGCTCGACCGCCTCCTTGCCGCCCAACCGGATGATCGCCTCGCGTTCCTTGTACCCCTGGCGCACGCTGGCGACGTCCTTCAGCCGCACCGGCACGCCATTGGCCACCACGCTGGAATTTCCGCCCGATGCACTCTGCGCCGCCGATGCGGCCGACATCGCCGCGTCCGAGCCGGTTGCCGCGGCAATGGCGAACATCTGCGCCATCGCCGAATCGGCTGCGCTGCCGTTGGAGGACTGGGTGGTGATCAACAGGTTGCGGATCTCTTCCAGGTCGGTGAACTGGTTGACGGTGCGCACCAGGAAACGCTGCGAACCCTCTTCCAGGCGCCCGCCGGAGATGTTGATGTTCTCCTCTTTCAGGCGCTGGATGACGGTGTCGATCGGCAGGTTCAGCTGCGCCAGCTTCTGCTGGTCGATGTCCACCTGGATTTCATCTTCCAGGCCACCGCCGACCTTCACTGCGGCCACGCCGGTGACCGGCTCCAGCTTCTTCTTCAGGTCTTCGTCGGCATAGCGGCGCAGGCCGGTGAGTTCACGGATCGCCTCGGCGTCGGTGGCCGGCGCGTCCTTGCTGGAAATCACCAGGCGCATGATCGGTTCGGTGGACGGATTGAAGCGCAGCAGCACCGGGGCCTTGGCCTCCAGCGGCAGGTTCAGCGCTTCCATCTTGTCGCGCACCTCCAGGCTGGCCTGGTCCATGTTGGTGCCCCAGGCGAACTCCAGCACTACATCGCTCTGGCCGGTGCGCGAAATCGACTTCAGCTTGCGCAGGTTCTTGACCACCCCGACCGCCTCTTCCACCGGCTCGGAGATCAGGGTTTCGATTTCAGACGGTGCCGCGCCGGTGTACTCGGTGCGCACGGTCAGGGTGGGATAGCTCAGGTCCGGCAGCAGGTTGACCTTCAGGCTGTTCAGGGCAATCAGCCCGAACAGGATCAGGGTGACCGTGCACATGGCGATGGTCACGCGGCGGCGCGTGGCGAACTCCACCAGGCCTCCGCCCATGCTGCCGGGGCCGTGACCCGGGTGCGGGTCGCGACCGTTGTCGTCACCGGCCGATGTCATGGGGCGCTCCCTGCCTTGGCAGCCGGCGTGGCCTTGGCCACCTGCTTGGGATCGGCCGGGACGATCACCTGCACCGCGGTGCCATCGCGCAGTGCGACCTTGCCGGCGGTGACCACCTGGTCGCCTGCGGCAAGGCCCTCGCGCACTTCCACCCAGGCGCCCTCGGCGTAGCCCAGCGTCACCGGTACGCGCGCGACCTTGCCGGCGCGCACGCGGAACACGGCCGGGTCACCGTCGTCCAGCAGCGCCAGGCGCGGCACCACCAGCGCATCGGCGCGCTGGTCGTAATCGATGCGGATGCGGCCGAACATGCCCGGCTGCAGCGACTGCGCGCCACCGTCGAAGGTGCTCACCACGCGGAACGTGCCGCTGCCGGAATCCACGACCGGCGAGATGCGGTCGACCTGGCCGGTGAAGCTTTTGCCGGGCAGTGCGTCGGCCAGCAGGGTGACCGGCTGGCCGGCACGCAGCGTGGCCAGCTCGCGCTCGGGCACGTTGAGTGTTGCTTCCAGCCGCGAATTGTCGACGATGCGGAAGATCGGGGTGTTGATCTGCACGAAGTTGCCGGTCTTGATCGAACGCGAAGCGATCACCCCGGAGATCGGTGCGGTGACCGTGGTGTAGGAGAGTTCCAGCGCGGCCAGCCGGTACTGCGCGCGGGCGTTCTCCACGTCGTAACGCAACTGGTCCACGTCTGCGGCGCTGACCATCTGCTGGCCCACCAGGCGGTTGGCGCGCTGGTAGTTGTTTTCCAGCTTGCGCATCACCGCTTCACTCTGCGCCACCGCCAGCCGCGCGCGGTCCGGGTCCAGGCGCACCAGCGGCTGTCCGGCACGCACCTGCTGGCCTTCTTCCACCAGTACCGCCAGCGCCACGCCGGAGCTCTTGGCCACCACCTGCGATTCGGCGCGCGGCTCCAGTGCGGCGGTGCCGGTGTAGCTGGCGGCCACGCCGCGATGGCTGGCCACCGCCACCTCCACCGGTACCGCCTCCACCTTCTTTTCTTCGGAC
This sequence comes from Stenotrophomonas sp. NPDC078853, assembly GCF_044901215.1. Lineage (NCBI taxonomy): Bacteria > Pseudomonadati > Pseudomonadota > Gammaproteobacteria > Lysobacterales > Lysobacteraceae > Stenotrophomonas > Stenotrophomonas sp. NPDC078853. The sequence continues at coordinate 24,523 of NZ_JBJDOQ010000023.1, forward strand.
TTGCCATCCTTGCCGTCCGCAGCCTTGGCTTCGTTGTTGGGGCCACCCGCGCAGCCGGACATCAGCAGCGTGGTGGAGATGAGCAGCGCGGCGGCACAGATTCCGCTGCGGCCGGCGGGCAGGAAGGCATGGCGTGACATCGTCGGGTCCCTGGGGATGCGTGAACAGGTGTGGTAGCAAAGTAATGCACCACCTCACGGGTACACCATATCCCAAAGGTCACGGTGACTTCACGCCGCCGGTCGGGCTGCCCCCATTTCAGCAACATGAAACGAGCCGCTATACTCGGGCCGTTCCGTACCCCACGCCGGAACGACCAGACCCGTAGCCCGGAAACGACATCATGCGCCCGCAGCCGCTCGCCGCTTGTCTTGCTCTGGCCGTCCTCCTGCCCTTCGGGGCCGCCGTGGCCGCTCCTGCACCCGCTTCACCTCCGTCCGCCCCTGCCGCTCCAGCGCCGCTTCCGGCCCCGCAGGCACCGGCGCCGGCCGCCGCCCTCACCGGCAATTTCGACAACGGCCGGGTCCTGGCATACACCTGCCAGGGCTGCCACGGCATCACCGGTTACAAGAACGCCTATCCCAGCTACCGCGTGCCGAAGATCGGCGGGCAGAGCGAGCAGTACCTGCTGCAGGCCCTCACCGAGTACCGCCATGGCAAGCGTCGTCATCCGACCATGCAGGCGCAGTCGATGAGTTTCAGCGAACAGGAGATCGCCGATCTCGCTGTTTACCTGTCCACCGTCAAGTAAGGCACGCCTACATGTCGAAAGCCGCGCAGTTCACGCGTCATGCCATCGCCTTGTCCGTCGCCGTCCTGATGGCCGCCTGCTCGCCGTCGCACGAAGACAGCAGCACGCAGTCGCCCGACCAGCCGGGCCAGGCCAGTGGCGATCTTCCCGCTCCTTCATCGTCTGCCGGATTGCCGGCCGGTCGCCCCGCCGCCGGTGAGGCGCGTGCGCAGGTCAAGGGCAAGGCCACCGGGCAGAGCTGCATCGACTGCCACGGTGCCGATGGCAATGCGCCTATCGACCCGACCTACCCCAAGCTGGGAGGGCAATACAGTGATTACCTGGCGCACGCGCTGCAGGCGTATCGCTCCGGCGATCGCCAGCACGCGCTGATGACCCCGCAGGCGACCGGCATCAGCGACCAGGAAATCGCCGACCTGGCCGCCTATTTCGCTTCACGCCCGACCCAGCTGCGTGACCTGCACGGGGTCAAATAAGCCCCGCTGAAAACGCGTGACGACCAACGGTCGTCACCCACCCAGGCAACGGAGCGACCCGGGTAGCGCCGACCCATGGTCGGCGAGCACAGCGGCAGGTCCGTTGACGACCAACGGTCGTCACCCACCCAGGCAACGGAGCGACCCGGGTAGCGCCGGCCCATGGTCGGCGAGCGCAGCGGCAGGGACGTTGACGGCCAACGGTCGTCACCCCCCCAGGCAAAGCACTGACGGCCAGCGGCCGTCACTACCCTGCGCGCGCGTGGCGCCGGTTCAGGCGTCCAGTTCCTGCCAGCGCGCGTAGGCGGCATCCAGCTCGGCCTGCACCTTGGCCAGCTTCTGGTTGTGCGCGGCCATGTCCGGCGCGCTGCGCTGGTAGAACGCCGGATCGTTCATCGCGGCAGTCAGCCCTTCGACGTCCTTTTCCAGCGTTTCGATCTTAAGCGGCAGCTGTTCCAGCTCGCGCGCGTCCTTGTAACTGAGCTTGCGCTTGGCCGGCGTCGGTTCGGCGGCGGCCACCGGTGCGGCAGCAGCGGCCGGGCGGCTCGCCACCACCGGCGCGTTGGCCTGCTGCGCGGCCACGAAGGCCGCATGGCGCTGCCAGTCGCTGTAGCCGCCCACGTAGTCGCCGACCACGCCTTCGCCTTCCATCACCAGCGTGGAGGTCACCACGTTGTCGAGGAAGTCACGGTCATGGCTGACCAGCAGCAACGTGCCGGTGTAATCACCGAGCAGCTCTTCCAGCAGCTCCAGCGTTTCCACGTCCAGGTCGTTGGTCGGTTCGTCCATCACCAGCAGGTTGGACGGCTGCGCGAACAGCTTGGCCAGCAGCAGGCGGTTGCGCTCACCGCCGGACAGGCGGGTGATCGGCGCGCGCGCACGTTCGGGGGTGAACAGGAAGTCCTGCAGATAGGCGTGCACGTGCTTGCGCTTGCCGTTGAATTCGATGAAATCGCGGCCTTCGGCCACGTTCTCGATGGCGGTCCAGTCTTCGCGCAGCACCGAGCGGTACTGGTCGAAATAGGCGATTTCCAGGTTGGTACCGGCGCGCACTTCACCGCGGTCCGGTGCCAGATCGCCCAGCAGCAGCTTCAGCAGCGTGGTCTTGCCGCTGCCGTTGGGACCGATCAGGCCGATGCGGTCGCCACGCAGGATGGTGGCGGAGAAATCACGCACCATGCAGCGCTCGCCGAAGGAGAACGACACGTCCTTGATGTCGATGACCTTCTTGCCGGAATTGGCAGCCTGGGCTGCTTCCATCCTGACGTTGCCGCTGATTTCGCGGCGCGACGAGCGCTCGTTGCGCATCGCTTCAAGGCGGCGCACGCGGCCTTCATCGCGGGTCCGGCGGGCCTTGATGCCCTGGCGGATCCACACTTCTTCCTGCGCCAGCATCTTGTCGAAACGGGCGTTTTCCTGGGCCTGTGCGTTCAGCCGTTCTTCGCGGCGGCGCTCGTAGTTGGCCCAGTCGCCCGGCCAGCTGGTGACCTGGCCACGATCGATTTCCACGATGCGGGTGGCCAGCGCGCGCAGGAAGCGACGGTCATGGGTGACGAACACCACGCTGCCGTTCCAGTTCTTCAGGAACATTTCCAGCCAATCGATGGCTTCGATGTCCAGGTGGTTGGTCGGTTCGTCCAGCAGCAACAGGTCCGGGCTGGACACCAGCGCGCGGCCCAGCAGCACGCGCCGCTTCATGCCGCCGGACAGGCGTGCGAATTCGGCATCGCCATCCAGGTCCAGCTTGGTCAGGGTTTCGCTGACGCGCTGGTCCAGGCCCCAGCCGTTGGCGGCGTCGATCTTGGCCTGCACCGCGCCCAGTGCATCGCCGTCGAACTCTTCGGCGACGCTCAGGTGGTGGAACTCGGCCAGCCACTGGCCCAGTTCGCCCAGGCCTTCGGCGACCACGTCGAACACGCTGCCGGCGGCGCCGTGCGGCACCTCCTGTTCCAGCCGGGTCACGCGGACGCCCTGCTGCACGCGGACTTCGCCATCATCGGGCTTGTGGTCGCCGGACAGCAGCTTGAGCAAAGTGGATTTGCCGGCGCCGTTGCGGCCGATCAGGGCGATACGCTCGCCCGGCTCGATCGACAGTTCGGCTTTTTCCAGCAACAACGGGCCGCCGACGCTGAAGTCGACGTTCTGCAAGGTAATCAGAGGCATGCGGGTATTGTAAGGGGTTAACCCCGTACAATGCGCCATGAATGAATTCTCGACCCTGCCGCTGAGCCCGGCCCTTCAGCCTGGCCTGGAAGCGCTCGGCTACACGACCCTCACCGCCATCCAGGCACGCAGCCTGCCGGCCATCCTCGACCGCCGCGATGTCATCGCCCAGGCCCCCACCGGCAGCGGCAAGACCGCCGCCTTCGGGCTGGGCCTGCTGCAGGCACTGGATCCGGCCACCCAGCGGGTGCAGGCGCTGGTGCTGTGCCCCACCCGCGAGCTGGCCGACCAGGTCGGCAAGCAGATCCGCAAGCTGGCCACCGGCATCCCGAACATGAAGCTGCTGGTGCTGACCGGCGGTTCGCCGCTGGCGCCGCAGCTGGCCTCGCTGGAAGCCCACCACCCGCACGTGGTGGTCGGCACCCCCGGCCGCGTGCAGGAACTGGCCCGCAAGCGCGCGCTGAACCTCGGCGCGGTGCGCACGCTGGTGCTGGACGAAGGCGACCGCATGCTGGACATGGGCTTTGAAGAGCCTATCCGCGAAATCGCCGGGCGCACCCACAAGGACCGCCAGACGCTGCTGTTCTCAGCCACCTTCCCCGATGCGATCCGCGCGATCGGCCGCGACGTGCTGCGCGATCCGGTGGAAGTGACCGTGGACGGTGCCGACGATGCTCCCTCCATCCGCCACCTGTTCTGCGAAGTGGAGCCGGCGCACCGGCAGAAGGCGCTGGCCGGGTTGCTGCTGAAGTACACGCCGGAATCGGCGGTGGTGTTCTGCAACACCCGCAAGGATGTCGACGAAGTCGCCAATTCGCTGCAGCAGTTCGGCTTCTCCTCGCTCGCCCTGCACGGCGACATGGAACAGCGCGACCGCGAAGAAGTGCTGGTGCGCTTTGCCAACCGCAGCTGCAACGTGCTGGTGGCCAGCGACGTGGCCGCGCGCGGGCTGGACGTGGAAGACCTGGCGATGGTGATCAACTACGAACTGCCGACCGATATCGAAACCTATCAGCACCGCGTTGGCCGTACCGGTCGTGCCGGCGCCAGTGGCATGGCGATCAGCCTGGTGGCCGGCCGTGAGAAGTCCCGCGCCGAGGCGCTGGAGGCGCAGCGTGGCAAGCCGCTGGACTGGCAGAAGACGCCGCTGGCAACCTCGCGCCCGGCCGAACTTCCGCAGGCCGCCATGCGCACCCTGCGCATCGATGGCGGCAAGACCGACAAGCTGCGTCCCGGTGACATCCTGGGCGCGCTGACCGGCGATGCCGGCCTGGCCGGCAAGCACATCGGCAAGATCGCGATCTACCCCACGCGTTCGTACGTGGCCATCGCCCGCGAGCACGCCAACCGGGCCGTGGCCAAGCTGGAAGAAGGCAAGATCAAGGGCCGCAGGTTCCGTACCCGCGTGATGTAAGCCGGCAGCGGTGACGACCAACGGTCGTCACCCACCAGGGGCAAAGCCAGGAGCAGGACGACCAGCGGTCGTCACTGCCGGAGCCCGGGCGGTAGCGCCGAGCCATGCTCGGCGGCCGTGGACCTCAATAAACCAGTTCGGTATGCAACGGCAGGCCGGCTTCCCAGCGGCCACGGCCGCCCAGCCCATCCAGCTCCACCAGCACGCCGGCACCGACCACGTCCACGCCCAGTCGACGCACCAGCGACAGCGCCGCCACCAGCGTGCCGCCGGTCGCCAGCACGTCATCGATGATCGCCACGCGGGCACCGGCCGGCAGGGCGTCGGCATGCACTTCGATGCAGTCGCTGCGGTATTCCAGCGTGTATTCCTCGCGCAGCACCTTGCCCGGCAGCTTGCCCGGCTTGCGCACCGGTACGAAGCCCACACCGAGCTCCAGCGCCATCGCCGCGCCCAGGATGAAGCCACGCGACTCGATGCCGACCACGGCATCCAGCCGCAGGTCTCGCCAGCGCGCGCTCATGGCCTGGATCGCCGCACGGAAATCATCGCCATCGGCGAGCAGCGGCATGATGTCCTTGAACAGGATGCCCGGCTTGGGGAAATCAGCGATGTCGCGCAGGCGCGATGCCCACTGCGGTTCGACGTGTGCGTCGGTCATTGCAAGGCCAGCGTTATAGGGCGGCATAGGGTAACAGGCCGGTCGGCGGGCTGCTGTCGGTGGACCCGATGGCCGGCCGCTCAGGAACTGCAGGACAGCATCGAACAACCTGCCTTGTGATCGGCCCACGCCGGTCGCTTGCCGGCGTAGTGCTCCAGACCGGCACGTTCGGTATACGGATCACGCAACACCTCCTGCAGCGCCTGCACGCCCCCCATGTCGCCTTGGCTGGCGCGTTCGATGGCCTCCTGGGCCAGCCAGTTGCGCAGCACGTACAGCGGGTTGGCGCGCTTCATCCGCGCGATGCGTCCGGATGCCTCGAGCGGATCGGCATGCAGGCGCGCAGCGTAGTCACGCAGCCATTGCAGCAGCGGCTCGCGCACGGCCGCCTGGCGTGCGGGGTCATAGAACACGCCATCGAGCACCCCCGCATCCGGCGCAGCCACGTCCAGCCGGATCAGCGCGCGGTAGGCCAGGGTCATGTCCATCGCCCCGTCCTGCATCAGCTGTTGCCAGCGCTGGTGCAGCTGCAGGTCGGCCTCATCGGCTGCCGACAGGCCCAGCTTGGCGGCCACGTCGCGGCGGGTGCAGGCGGCCAGCGTGGTCTGGAAGGCCTCCAGTCCGGTCTGCAGCGGCTGCACGTCGGCGAACAGCGGTGCCAGCGCCTGCGCCAGCCGGGTCAGGTTCCAGAACACCACCTGTGGCTGGGTGCCGAAGCGGTAACGGCGTCCCTGCGCGTCGGTGGTGTTGGGCGTCCACTCCGGATCGTAATCTTCCATCCAGCCGTACGGGCCGTAGTCGATGGTGAGACCGAGCACGGACATGTTGTCGGTGTTCATCACGCCGTGGACGAAGCCCACGCGCATCCAGTGCGCCACCATTTCCGCACTGCGCACGGCGATCTGGGCGAACCAGTCGCCCAGCAGCGATTCGCCACTGCCCTGCAGCTCGGGGAAGTCCCGCGCGATGCAGGTTTCCGCCATCTGTTGCAGCAGCGCCTGCTCGCCGCGTGACGCGGGCAGCTCGAAGCTGCCGAAGCGCAGGAACGACGGCGCCACGCGGCACACGATGGCACCGGGTTCGATCTCAGGATGACCGTCGTAGAACATGTCGCGCAGCACGCCCTCGCCGCTGCCGACCAGCGACAGCGCGCGCGTGGTCGGCACGCCCAGATGGTGCATCGCCTCGCTGCACAGGAATTCACGGACCGACGAACGCAGCACCGCACGCCCATCGGCGCCACGCGAATAGGGCGTCGGTCCGGCGCCCTTCAGCTGCAGCTCCCAGTGGCGACCGTCGGCAGTGACCAGTTCGCCCAGCGAGATCGCCCGTCCATCGCCCAGTTGGCCGGCCCAGCGGCCGAACTGATGTCCGCCATAGTTGGCGGCCCAAGGCTGCATGCCTTCCAGCAGCGCGTTGCCGGCGAACACCTCGGCGAAGTCCGTACTACCGACGAACTCGGCCGGCAGTCCCAGCAGGTTGGCCACTTCAGGCCATACCGCCAACGTGGAAGGCGCCGCGACCGGGGTCGGCATGACCGCCGACCAGGCCGCACCGCGCACTTCGCGGCGTTGGTTGGACGGCTCCGGATCGCCGGGCAGGCGCTGGATCAGGCGGTTGTCGAAACGAAGGGTGTCAGCAGTATCCATGCCCCCGACATGGGGGCGGCCGGACGCAGCGGCAAGACGCACTCAGCGCCCGCTGAGCGCCTGCAGGCTGCCACCGCGGGCCACCGCGCGCTGGTAGCCCGGGCGCTGTTCTATACGCTGCAGGAAGCCGCGCAGTGCCGGCTTGTCGGCCAGCCCGTCGCCGCGGCTGGCGGCGGCCTGGATCGGGAAGCTCATCTGGATATCGGCGGCGGTGAAGCGCTTGCCGGCAAACCACGGGGTTTCCACCAGGCGCTGTTCCATCCAGTCCAGGTGCAGGCGGCGCTGCGGCCCGACGAAGCCTTTCTCGGCCTTGTCGGCGATCGCGCGCGCGATGGGTTTTGCGAAGAACGGCATCGGCGCGTTGCGGATCCTGGACATCACCAGGGTCAGCAGCATCGGCGGCATGGCCGAGCCTTCGGCGTAATGCAGCCAGTAACGGTAGGCCATGCGCTCGTCCGAACCGGCCGGCAGCGGCGCAGGCGACAACACACGCTCACTGTCGTAGCTGTCGGCCAGGTAATCCAGGATGGCACCGGATTCGGCCAGCACCCGCGTGCCGTCCTGCAGCACCGGGGCCTTGCCCAGCCCGTGCACCTGCCGCAGTTCCGGCGGCGCCAGCATGGTCTTCGGATCGCGCGCGTACTGCTTCAGCTCGTAGGCCAGCCCGAGTTCTTCCAGCATCCACAGCACGCGCAGCGAGCGGGAGTTGTCGAGGTGGTGGACGGTGAGCATGCGGGCGATCCGTGTAGTCAGGTAGGTACAGGGTAGAGAGGGGGGATTGGGGAAAGCGTGACGACCAACGGTCGTCACCCACCACCGCAACGCGACCGCAACGCGACCGCGCCGCGGGCAAAAAAAAACGCCGGAAGCTTTCGCTTCCGGCGTCTTTGGCTACCTTACGGCAGCAAGCGGATCAGACCGCCTGCACCTGGTCAGCCTGCATGCCCTTCTGGCCCTGCACGGCGACGAAGGTCACCTTCTGGCCTTCCTGCAGCGACTTGAAGCCGTTGCCCTGGATGGCACGGAAGTGCACGAACAGGTCCGGGCCGCTTTCCGGGGTGATGAAGCCGAAGCCCTTGGCATCGTTGAACCACTTGACGGTACCGCTCTGACGATCAGACATCTTTGAAACTCCTGAAACAATGTGAAATAAATCGCAGCCACCGGATATCGGGGCCGAGACTGAGTTGCAGGCGTTGGCAAAGCGGATCGATGGAGCAGATCGTGAGATCAACTGCACCAGGCCACGATTTACGGTGACCCTAGCAAACACAGTGAGACGGACGATACGCGTGTTTGCTCCAAAAAGCGATAGGCACTGCGTTCATGGTCTACCACCCCGGCGCAGCTGTGCCAAGGCGCGAGGCCGGATCGGGGTCCGGCGAAGCTCCCAATTCAGCTTTCCGCCTACTCCATGCCCGGTCCACGCAGCGTAAAGCTGCTGGTGAAGCGGCGCGGTTCCCCGTCGATGGGATCGCTGAACGACAGACCGCAGGCCAGCAGTTGCAGGGGACGGCAATAGTCACCCGGCGGCTGAGGCGCGTAGGCCGGATACAGGTCATCGCCAAGGATCGGCGCCCCCAGGGCCGCCATGTGCACGCGCAGCTGGTGCTTGCGCCCGGTCACCGGCTGCAGCCGATAGCGCCAGGCCGGCCCCGTGCGGTCAAGCACGTCGATGAGGGTCTCGCTGTTGGGCTCGCCCTCCTCTTCGCGCATGCAATGGAACGGCTCGCCCTTCTGCAGCCGGCTGCGGCGCTGCAGCGGGAAGCACCGCCCGGGCAGCGCAGGAGCCAGCGCCTCGTAGACCTTGGCGATCCGCCGCTCCCGGAACAGCCGCTGGTAGGCATCCCGGCTTTCAGGGCGGGTGGAGAACAGCACCAGCCCGGCGGTCAGGCGGTCCAGCCGGTGCAGCGGCACCAGGTCGGTATTGCCGGTGGCGGCCATCAACCGCGCCAACAGGGTCTGCTGGACGTGGCCGCCGGCCGGCACAACCGGCAGGAAATGCGGCTTGTCCGCCACCAGCAGGTGGGCGTCGTGGTGCACGATGCGCTCGGCGAAGGGGATGACCGGTTCATCTTCGACTTCACGGAAGTAGCGGATTTCCAGCCCCACCTGCCACGGTTGGCCCGGGAGCAGTGCCCTGCCCTGCGCATCCTGCACCCGCCCGCGCGCGAAACGATCCTGCCACTGGGCGCGGCTGATCCGCGCAAAACGGGCGCACAGCCCGTCCAGCAGGCTCTTCCAGTTGCCCGGGGGCAGTTGGAGACGACTGGCGGCAACGACGGGAAGGATCGGATCGGACGGGGTCATGGCGCACCCATTATCATGGTGCTCTTTGTCCACGGAAGCCTCATGGCCCTCACCGCCACCATCCGCAAGGCCGAGTTGCAGATCAGCGACATGGATCGCGGCTACTACGCGACCCACAACCTCACCCTCGCCCAGCACCCGTCGGAGACCGACGAGCGCTTGATGGTGCGTCTGCTGGCTTTCGCGCTCAATGCCGAGGACCGGCTGGAGTTCGGCCGCGGGCTGAGCACCGACGACGAACCGGATCTTTGGGAACAGGACTACACCGGTGACATCCTGCGCTGGATCGACCTGGGCCACCCGGACGAATCGCGCGTGCGCAAGGCCTGCAACCGCAGCCGCCAGGTGCAGGTGGTGACCTACGCCGGGCATGCCTCGGATGTGTGGTGGCAGAAACAGGGCAAGGCGCTGGAGCGCTTCAGCAACCTGTCCGTGCTCGACCTGCCCGGCGCCTTCGTCGAGCAGTGGAGCCAGCAGATCCAGCGTGCCATGCGCTGGAGCGTGCTGATCCAGGATGCCGAAGTACAGCTGATCAACGACCAGATGCAGCTGGATGTCATCCCGGTCTGGCGCAAGCGCGCCAAGGAGTGAGCGGCGTGGCGGCAACGCGGTGCGATGTGCTGGTGATCGGCGCGGGCGCGGCCGGGCTGATGTGTGCGCTCACCGCCGGACAGCGCGGCCGCGTGGTACAGGTGATCGACCATGCCAACAAGGTCGGCAAGAAGATCCTGATGTCCGGCGGCGGCCGCTGCAACTTCACCAACACCGGCACCACCCCGGCCAACTTCGTGTCGGCCAACCCGCATTTCTGCAAATCCGCCTTGGCCCGCTACACGCCTGCGGACTTCATCGAGATGGTCGAGCGGCACCGCATCGCCTACCACGAGAAGGAACTCGGCCAGCTGTTCTGCGACGTGTCGTCCAAGCAGATCGTCAAGATGCTGGTGGATGAATGCGTGGAGGCCGGCGTGCAGGTCCGCACCGACTGCGCGGTGCAGCGGATCGAACGCGGCAGCGACGGCTTCCACGTGCAGACCACCCACGGGACGTTCTTCGCCGCCTCGCTGGTGGTGGCTACTGGCGGGCTGTCCATCCCCAGCCTGGGCGCCACCGGCTTCGGCTATGAGATCGCCAGGCAGTTTGGCCACGACGTACTGCCGACGCGCGCCGGACTGGTGCCGCTGACCCTCAGCGGCACCCACCAGCAACGTCTGGCGGACCTGTCCGGCGTGGCGCTGCCGGTGGAAGCGCGCAGCAACGGCATGGCCTTCCGCAACTCGCTGCTGATCACCCACCGCGGCATCAGCGGCCCGGCGATCCTGCAGATTTCGTCTTTCTGGCAACCTGGTGATGCGCTGGAACTGGACCTGCTGCCGGGCCAGGACGCCGAGCAGTGGCTGCGCGCGATGAAACGTGAGCGCCCGGACGCGGCCCTGCGCACCGTGCTGGCCGAGGTGCTGCCCAAGCGCCTGGCGCAGCGCCTGTGCGAGCACTGGCTGCCGGACCGTCCGGTCAAGCAGATCGATGAGCCACAACTGCGCCAGGCCGGCGCCCTGCTCGCCGGCTTCCCGCTGGTGGCCAGTGGCACCGAGGGCTACCGCACCGCCGAAGTCACCCTGGGCGGGGTGGACACCGCGCAGGTGTCCTCCTCCAGCTTCGAATCGCGCAAGGTGGCCGGCCTGTATTTCATCGGCGAGGTACTCGACGTCAGCGGTTGGCTGGGCGGCTACAACTTCCAATGGGCGTGGGCCAGCGGCCATGCCGCCGGCAGCGTGGCGTAGGGCCTGCGCATGGACCTGCGGGCGCGCATCGTGTATCTAATGGGCAGCTTGGGGAGCCTTTGAATGCAGAACTCGAATGACATCACGCTGCGCCTGGTGATCGTGGATGACAGCGGCGAGAACGCTGAAGCGATCGTCAGCGCGCTGCGCAACAGTGGCATCGCGGTGCGGCCTTCGCGGCCGCAGGACGTGGGCGAACTGGGGCAGGTGCTGGCGACGCAGCCGATCGACCTGGTGCTGGCCGCGCCGCAGCAGTCGATCAGCCTGCCGCAGGTCTCCCAGCAGATAGCCGCCAGCGGCAAGGACGTGCCGCTGATCCTGCTGGTGGACCACATCGAAGAGGACGCGCTGGTCGAAGCCAGCGCGCACGGCCTGCGCGCACTCGCGCTGCGGCCGCGGCCGGAACACCTGCTGGCGGTGGTGCGCGACCAGTGGATCGACCTGCAGGCACGTCGCGGCCTGCGCCGGATCGAGGCGCAGATGCGCGAGACCGAACGCCGCTGTGACGCGCTGATCGCTTCTTCGCGCGACCCCATCGCCTATATCCACGAGGGCATGCACATCCGCGCCAACGATGCCTACCTGGAGATGTTCGGGTTTGAAAGCTTCGACGACGTGGAAGGCATTTCGCTGCTGGACATGGTGGCCGCCCAGCACGTGGAAGGTTTCAAGCAGCTGCTGAAGGGCCTGAGCAAGGGCGAGGCGCCGCCGCCGCAGTACCAGATCGATGCCCGCCACCAGGATGGCAATGCGTTCGCGGCTACCATGGAGTTCACCAGTGCGAGCTACGAAGGCGAATCGTGCCTGCAGGTGGTGTTCCGCCGCCGGCTGGAACTGGACCCGGAGCTGGCCCGCGAAGTGGAGGAGCTGCGCCAGCGCGACCAGGTCACCGGCCTGCTCAACCGTCCCACCTTCATGGTGCAGGTGGAAAACGCTGTAGCCCAGGCCAGCCGCGGCGAAGGCCGTTCCGGCCTGCTGCTGGTCGAGCCGGACCATTACGCCCGTCTGCTGCCGGACATCGGGCTGGATTCAGCCGATGCGCTGATCGCCTCCATGGCCGCGTTGCTCAACGATACGGTCGGCAGCCAGGCGCAGCTGGCCCGCTTCGGCGAGCACAGCTTCGCGGTGCTGCTCGACGGTGCCTTTGCCGATACCGCAGCCTTGGCCGAACGCATCCGCAGCGCCTACGCCGCGCATGTGTTCAGCATCGGTGAGCGCTCGGCCACCGTCACCGTCAGCATCGGCGGCGTGCAGGTCGGCGAGAAGATCGCCAGCATCGGCCAAGTGCTGGCGCGCGCCACCACGTGCCTGCAGGCCGCGGCCGAGCTGGGCAACAGCGTGCGCATCTTCGACCCGGCCGCCACCGACCGGGTGGAGGAAGAGCGGATCGCACGCTGGGTCGCGCGCATCCGCGAAGCCGTGGAAGGCGATGGCTTCCAGCTGCATTACCAGCCGGTGCTGAACCTGCAGGGGGAATCACGCGAACTGTACGAGGCCTACCTGCGGCTGGACCACAACGGCGAGCTGATGAGCCCGGTCGCCTTCCTTGCCATCGCCGAGGAACACGGCCTGCTGGCCGACATCAACCGCTGGGTGGTGCGGCGCGCCATCGCCATCCTGGGCGAACGCCAGCGTGCCGGCCATGCCACCCACATGCTGGTGAAGATCACCCCGGAATCCTTCGCCGATCCGTTGTTGATCAGCACGCTGAAGCAGGAACTGCAGGCGCATGGCGTGCCCGGTGACCGGCTGTGGCTGCATGCCCCGGAATCCAAGGTCTTCACCCACCTGCGCAACGCCCAGCAGTTCCTGCAGGCGGTCGCCCCGCTGGGCTGCCGGATCGGGCTGGAGCAGTTCGGTTCGGGGCTGGATTCGTTCCAGCTGCTGGCGCATTTCCAGCCGCAGTTCCTGAAGCTGGATCGCGGCTTCACCCGCGACGCGGCGAGCACGCGCGAGAACTTCGACAAGATCAAGGAAATCACCGAACGCGCACAGGCAGCCAACATCGCCACCGTCGCCGAGTTCGTCACCGATGCCAACTCGATGACCCTGTTATTCAGCGCAGGGGTGGATTACGTGCAGGGTGAGTTCGTCGGCGAGGCTACGCCGCGGATGGACTTCGATTTCGGCTGAGGCATCCGGCCCCGGGTGGGTGACCGGTGGCTTCAGGTGGGTGACGACCGTTGGCTTCCGGTGGGTGACGACCGTTGGTCGTCACACCGTTGCAGGTGACGACCAAAAGTCGTCACCTGCCCGACTTCAGGTCATGTCGACCAGGTTGTCGATCTTCACGTCCGGATCCACGTCGGCGTCATAGTCCACGCCCTCCACGCCGAAGCCGAACAGGCGCAGGAAATCGGCCTTGTAGCCTTCCAGATCGCTGATCTCATACAGGTTCTCATCGGTCACCTGCGGCCACAATGCAAGCACTTCGGCCTGCACGCCCGGCGCCATTTCCTTGTAGTCCGCGCGCAGGCGGCCGGCATCGTCGATCAGCTCCACGTGGCGGCCCTCGGCATCGGTCAGGTCATGGCGCAAGCGCTCCGCCGCCTTGCCCTCGGCCTTGCCGCCGTAGAGGATGTCGTACAGCACGTCGAGCTGCTCGATGCAGCCCTCGTGGGTGCCCTTTTCCTTCATCACCTTGAACAGCAGCGACAGGTACAGCGGCATGGTCGGGATCGCCGAACTGGCCTGGGTGACCACTGCCTTCAGTACCGATACGCGGGCATCGCCGCCGATCGCGGCCAGCTTTTCGCGCAGGCCCAGCACCTTCTGGTCCAGGTCCTTCTTGGCCGCACCGATGCTGCCGTTCCAGTAGATCGCCTGGGTGATCTCTTCACCGACGTAGGTGAAGGCGGTGGTGGTGCAGCCGTCGGCCAGCACGCCGGCTGCAGCCAGCGCGTCGATCCACATCTGCCAGTCTTCCCCACCCATCACCGCCACGGTGCCGGCGATCTCTTCGTCGGTGGCCGGCTCCAGGTGGGTTTCGGTCAGCTTGACCTTGTCGGTGTCCAGGCCGCGCAGGGTGATCGGCGCGCCGATCGGCTTGAGCGTGGAGTTGATCACTTCGCCGGTCTTCGGATGCTTGCGGCGCGGTGACGCCAGGCTGTAGACCACCTGGTCGACCTGGCCGAGGTCGGCCTTGATCAGCGCGATGACCTGGTCCTTCACTTCATCGGAGAACGCATCGCCGTTCACGCTCTTGGCATACAGTCCGGCCTGGCCGGCGTACTTGTGGAACGCGGCCGAGTTGTACCAGCCGGCGCTGCCGGGCTTGGTCTCGCTGCCGGGCTTTTCGAAGAACACGCCCAGGGTGGCGGCGTCGCTGCCGAAAGCGGCGGTGATGCGCGCAGCCAGGCCGTAGCCGGTGGAGGCGCCGATCACCAGCACGCGCTTGGGACCGTTGACGATCTTCGGCCGGCTGCTGATGTAGTCGATCTGCTGCTTGACCGCCGCATCGCAGCCGGTGGGATGGGTGGTGACGCAGATGAAGCCGCGGACGCGCGGTTTGATGACCATGGATACCTCGGTGTGGGACAGGTGCGGTCGCGCTGGCGCGCGTGCACGAAACGCTGGAATCGTAGTGTGCGGGGGGAATATGCACAACCGACGGGGGCGTATGCAGCGCATGGTTCCGAGGGAGCTGCCGGGGCGGGATGGGACACGCCGCAAGTACGTCCTTGTAGGCTGCGTCGCCGCATCCATGCGGCTCAGCGTCCCACCCCGCCCCGGCAGCTCCCTCTCCTGACAGATTCCTCGTGCCCCGTGGCGTGTGCGGGGAGGAAAAAAGCAAAGAAAAAGCCGCACTTTCGTGCGGCTTTTCCGGTCTTTCCGGCTGCCTTTTTTATGGGCGGCGGGCCAGGGCTTCTTCGTCCTTGGCCTTGGGCAGCAGGTCCTGCTTGGTCACCGCCAGCACGCCCATGGTCAGCAGTGGGCAGGCGATGAAGATCGAGGACAGGGTGCCGATCACCGCGCCGATCATCTGGCTCAGGGCCAGCCCTTCCAGCGAACCGCCACCGTAGATGTACAGCGCCAGCACCGACAGGAAGAACACCAGCGAGGTGATGATGGTGCGCGACAGGGTCTGGTTGATCGAACGGTTCATGACTTCCAGCGGCTCGACGCGCAGGCTGCGGAAGTTCTCGCGGACTCGGTCGAACACCACGATGGTGTCGTTGATGGAGAAGCCCATCACCGACAGCAGGCCGGCCAGCACGGTCAGGTCGAACTCGCGGCCGCTGAAGGAGAAGTAGCCGGCCACCACCAGCACGTCGAACAGGGTGGTAATGATGGCCACCACCGCGAACTTCCACTCGAAGCGGAAACCGATGTAGATCAGGAAGCCGACCAGCACGAACAGCGCGGCGTACAGGCCGTTCAGGGCCAGCTCCTTGCCGACCTGCGGACCGACAAACTCCGAAGACAGCACGGTCGCTGCATTGCCTTCCAGCGATACCGCCGAGCGCACCGCCTCGGCCGTGCGGTTGTTGGCATCGCCGACGCTCTCGCCTTCGGCCTGGGCCTGTGGCTGCAGGCGGATCAGCAGGTCGCTGCCGCTGCCGAAGCTCTGGACCTGGGCGCCACCATATCCGGCGGTCTCCAGGTGCCCGCGCACCGCGTCTACATCGGCCGGGCGGTCAAAGCGCACTTCCACCACGGTCCCGCCGGTGAAATCCAATGCGTAGTTGAAGCCCTTGCCGATGATGCTGCCCAGCGCGGCGATGAACACCAGCGCGGCGATGCCGATGGCGATCCATCGGGTGCGCATGAAGTCGAACTTGGTGTCGTTCGGGATCAGGTGGAGCGGAAACAATTTCATGGTATCGATCCTTTTCCCGTCAGATGGCCAGGGTCTTGAGCTTCTTGCGGCTGCCGTACAACAGCACCGCAAGGGCGCGGGAAACGGTGATGGCGGTGAACATCGAGGCGAGGATGCCGACGATCATGGTCACGGCGAAACCCTTCAACGGACCGGTACCGAACGCATACAGCGCCACGCCGGCCAGCATGCCGGTCAGGTTCGCGTCGAGGATGGTGCCCGATGCTTTTTCGTAACCGGCCACGATGGCGGCCTTGGCGGGCATGCCCGCACGCAGCTCTTCGCGGATACGCTCGTTGATCAGCACGTTCGCATCCACCGACAGGCCGATCGACAACGCCAGGCCGGCAAAGCCCGGCAGGGTCATGGTGGCACCGAACAGCGACATCACCGCGACCACGATCAGCAGGTTGAACAGCATCGCCACCGAGGTGATGACGCCGAACATGCGGTAGTAGACGGTGAAGAACACCAGCGTGAACAGGAAGGCGAAGCCCACCGCGGTGACACCGCGCTGCACGTTCTCCGCACCCAGGCTGGGGCCGACGATCTTCTCTTCCACGAAGTCCATCGGCGCGGCGAGCGAGCCGGATTTGAGCAGCTTGGCCAGGTCTTCGGACTCACGCTTCTCCAGGCCGGTGGTCTGGAAGTTCTTGCCGAACACGCCGTTGATGTTGGCCACCGAAATGACCTCTTCCTTGACCCGGAAGCTGCGCACTTCCTTGCCATCCACGGTTTCAACGCTGGGGATGCGCTCGGTGTAGACCACCGCCATCGGCTTGTTCACGTTGGCGCTGGTGAAGTCGAACATGCGCTGTCCGCCGACATTGTTCAGCGTCACGCTGACCGCCGCCGAACCGTTCTGGTCGGTAGTGGCCTGGGCTGCGACCATCTGGTCACCGGTGACGATCACGCGCTTGGCCAGCAACACCGGGCCGCGGTTGTCGCGCAGCTGGTAGACCTTGGCTTCGGGCGGAATGCGGCCGGTGGCGACGGCGTCCTGCGCGTTGCCTTCGATGACCGCGCGGTATTCCAGGGTGGCGGTGGCACCGATCATGCGCTTGGCTTCGGCGGTGTCCTGCACGCCAGGCAGCTGCACGACCACGCGGTCGGCACCCTGGCGCTGGATGATCGGCTCGGCCACGCCGAGCTGGTTGACGCGGTTGCGCAGCGTATTGACGTTCTGCTCGATGGCACCGTTGGCGATGGCGGCCAGTTCGGCGTCGGGCAGGCTGACGATCACCCGGTTGCCGGTGACTTCAAAGCCCAGCGTCGGCTGCGACTTGAACAGCGCATCACGGGCACGCAGTCCAGCGCCCTCGCCTGCGCTCGGGCTCAGGTTGGCGACGATGGTGTTGTCCGCGCGGCGCTCGACCGACTGGTACGGAATACGCGCATCCCGCAGGGTGGTACGCACGTCTTCGGTGTAGCTGTCCAGGCGCTTGTCCAGCGCGGCCTTCTGGTCCACCTGCAGCACGAAATGCACGCCGCCCTGCAGATCCAGGCCCAGCGTCATCGGCCGCGCGCCCAGGTTCGACAGCCAGTCCGGCACGGTGGAGGCCAGGTTCAGCGCCACCACGTAATCCTCGCCGACGCTCTGCTTGAGCACGTCGTTGGCGGCGGTCTGCGCCTGGATGTCGGACAGGCGGACGATCAGGCTGTCGCCTTCCACCTCGGCCGCCATCGGGGTGACACCGGCCTGCTTGAGGTCGGCCAGCACGCGGTCACGCAGCGCTGAATCCACCAGGCCGCCGCGGTTGGCGGTGATCTGGATGGCCGGATCCTTCTGGTAGATGTTGGGCAGCGCATACAACGTACTGATCGCAAGGACGATCAGGATGACGAAGTACTTCCAGCGTGGAAATTCGAGCATTGCGAGGTTCCCGCGCGGCGCCATCCCCGGCGCCGCGGTTGTGCTTCAGAAAAGGGAGTGGATCAGACAGCCGACTTCAGGGTACCGGCCGGCAGCACGTTGCCGACAGCGCCCTTCTGCACGCGGATGCGCACGTTGTCAGCCACTTCCAGGGTGACGAAGTTGTCGCCGATGTCGGTGACCACGCCGGCGATGCCACCGTTGGTCAGCACTTCGTCGCCGCGCTTGATCTTCTCCAGCATGGCCTTGTGTTCCTTCTGCCGCTTCATCTGCGGGCGGATCATCAGGAAGTACATGATGGCGATCAGGATGACCGGGAACAGCAGGGTGGTCATGGTGAAGCCCTGCGGTTGGCCGCCGGCAGCCTGGGCGTGGGCGGCGGGAATCAGGAAAGCAAGCAGGTTCATCGTGGAGTCCTTTGGTTGGGCGGCGCTCCGGTGCCACGAGTGGCCGGGCGCGACCGCAGATCGGTGTCAGCCGTGAAGTATGCCACGGGCCCAGGGATTCGTCCTTGGGCCCTTCGGCAGGGGGCGGCCGCTCAAAGCGGCGGGACGGCAGCCCCCCGGGCTGCGTAGAAAGACCCACGGAAGGCCTCGAAGGTTCCCGCGGCGATGGCGGCGCGCATGTCGGCCATCAGCTTCTCGTAATAGAACAGGTTGTGGAGGGTGCCCAGCATCGGCGCCAGCATTTCATTGCAGCGGTCCAGGTGGCGCAGGTAGGAGCGGGTATAACCGCCGCTGCAGGCGAAGCAGCCGCAGCCCGGTTCGATCGGGTCCATGTCGCGCTCGTAGCGGGCGTTGCGGATGCGGACGGTGCCGAAGGAGGTGAAATAGTGGCCGTTGCGCGCGTTGCGCGTGGGCATCACGCAGTCGAACATGTCCACGCCGCGGGCCACGCCTTCCACCAGGTCTTCCGGCCGGCCCACGCCCATCAGGTAGCGCGGGCGGTCTGCCGGCAGCACCGGATCCAGGTGGTCCAGCATGGCGTTGCGTTCATGCTCGGGTTCGCCCACGGCCAGCCCGCCGATGGCGTAGCCGTCGAAACCGATCTGCTGCAGGGCCTCGGCAGAGCGGCTGCGCAGGTCGGTATGCACTCCGCCCTGGACGATGCCGAACAGCGCGGCATCGTTGCCCAGGCCATCGTGGGCATCGCGCGAACGCTGGGCCCAGCGCAGGCTGAGCTCCATCGAGCGGCGCGCGACGTCTTCGGTGGCCGGGTACGGCGTGCATTCGTCGAAGATCATCACCACGTCCGAATCCAGCACCTTCTGGATCTTCATGCTTTCCTCCGGACCGAGGAAAACCCGGGCGCCGTCGGTGGGCGAGGCGAAGGTCACGCCCTGTTCGGTGATCTTGCGGCGATGTGCCAGCGAGAACACCTGGAATCCGCCGGAGTCGGTCAGGATCGGGCCATCCCAGCGCGCGAAGCCGTGCAGGCCGCCGTGGTCGGCGATGACATCCAGGCCCGGGCGCAGGTACAGGTGGAAGGTATTGCCCAGGATGATTTCCGCGCCCAGGGCGCGCACCTGGTCGGGGAAGATGCCCTTGACCGAGCCATAGGTACCAACCGGCATGAACGCGGGGGTTTCCACGGTTCCGCGCGGGAAGGTCAGGCGGCCACGGCGGGCACGGCCATCAGTGGTCTGGAGCTGGAACTGCAGTCGGGACATGGTGCGGTTGTTCGGGACAGATAGCTTTGTATTGTCTCGCACTTTTCGGTTTACCGCGAAAGGCGTGGCGCCCTGGATGTCTGCCAGGGGCGCGGGCGGGGCAGGCTGCACGGGACACGCCGTGAACCCGTCCATGGGGGCTCCCGTTCGGCTCCTGCCTCACAGGGTCCCGTGCAACCTGCCCCACCCACGCCTTCCGGATTCCGCGCCCGCCGCGGTGGCCGGCCGCAGGCCGGCCGCTTTTCATCCCCCACCCACCGCACGGGCGCTCCTTGCCGGCCGCGCGCATGAACGTGTCAGGAGCCAGCGGATGGGGGCAGGCAGGACGCTTGGAGCCCCGGATGGGCGGAAAGCAGCCCCCATGGATGGGTTCACGGCGTGTCCTGCCTGCCCCCATCCGCTGGCTCGGCCCGGATCAGGGAGTCACGCAGACCAGCAGAAAACCGCTCAGCCCTGCGGGAACAACAACATCGCATCGCCGTAGCTGAAGAAGCGGTAGCGCTGCTCGATCGCATGCCGGTACGCTTCGAACACCCGCTCCTTGCCCGCGAACGCGGAAATCATCATCAACAGCGTGCTCTCCGGCAGATGGAAATTGGTCACCATCGCATCCACGCTGCGGATCCGGTAGCCGGGGGTGATGAAGATCTGGGTCTCCCCGGCGAACGGCAGCAGCTCGCCATCGCGCATCGCGCTTTCCAGCGCCCGCACCACCGTGGTCCCCACCCCGATCACCCGGCCACCGGCCTCGCGCGTGCGCCGCACCTGCTGCACCAGCTCGGCGCCGACGTTCAGCCATTCGCGGTGCATCACATGGTCTTTCAGATCGTCCGCGCGGACCGGCTGGAAGGTGCCTGCGCCCACATGCAGGGTGACATGGCCAAAGCCCACGCCCTTGGCCTGCAGCGCGGCCAGCAGCGCATCATCGAAATGCAGGCCGGCGGTCGGCGCGGCAACCGCACCGATCTCGCGGGCAAACACGGTCTGGTAGCGCTCGCGATCGTCCAGCCCAGGCTCGCGCTGGATATACGGCGGCAACGGCAGCCGCCCGGCATGCAGCAACCACTGCTCCAGCGCTTCGGGCACATGGAACTGCAGCACGTAGAACTCGCCATCGCGGCCCAGCACTTCTACTTCGCCACCGGCGTCCAGGGCGATCCTGCTGCCCGGCTTGGGGGTCTTGCTGGCCCCCACCTGCGCCCTTGCCTGCTGCGCGCCCAGCAGGCGTTCGATCAGGATCTCCACCCGGCCGCCGGTCGCTTTCTGGCCGAACAGCCGCGCCGGGATCACCCGGGTATCGTTGAACACCAGCAGATCACCTTCGCGCAGCAGCGCGGACAGGTCGCGCACATGCGCATCCTGCAGTGCGCCTGGCGCCGGCGGCACCAGCAGCAGGCGGCTGGCCGAGCGCTCCGGCAGCGGCGCCTGGGCAATCAGTTCAGCGGGAAGGTCGTAATGGAAATCGGACTTCTTCAAGGGAACACACAGCAACAGGTCGGCAATGGCGCGCATTGTACGACCGGCCACCGATGGACAACGTAGTTGGCGGCAAACGCCCGCGAAAATGCTGCCATGCAGCAGCGAACGGACGGGGTTATCGCGCAAAAAACCGCGTGCTAGCATCGAAACGGAAGTCCGAATGCACGAGCCATGACCCGACGCGCGCGCTTGCCGCGCGTTGTGCTTTTACGGGGCCGTGCGACCTATCGTTTCAGGAGATCTGCAATGAGCTTCATCGAACGCCTCGCCCCCCTCCGCGCCCAGCCCGGCACCCGCCTGACCACCGGCCTGGATGACGCCACGCTGGAGCGTCTTGCCGCCTCCCACCCCGCGCTGGTGGCAGCGGCGGATGCCGCCGCAGCCGAATTTTCCCGCCTCCAGGGTGAGCTGGGCGAGCTGCTGGCGCTGGACGAACAGGCCCAGATCGACGCCATGCAGGACGGCTTCATCAACTTCTATGCCGACGATGCGGTGACGCCGTATGTCGCCTTGACCGCACGCGGCCCGTGGGTGGTCACGCTCAAGGGCGCGGTGCTGTACGACGCCGGCGGCTACGGCATGCTCGGCTTCGGCCACACCCCCGATGCGGTGCTGGAGGCGATGTCGCAGCCGCAGGTGATGGCCAACATCATGACACCGAGCCTGTCCCAGCAGCGCTTCGTCAAGGCGCTGCGGGCGGAGATCGGCCATCGCCGTGGCGGTTGTCCGTTCACCCGTTTCATGTGCCTCAATTCCGGTTCGGAAGCGGTCGGCCTGGCCGCGCGCATCGCCGATGTGAACAGCAAACTGCAGACCGATCCGGGCGCCCCGCATGCCGGTGCCGCGGTCAAGCGGGTGGTGATCAAGGGCAGCTTCCACGGCCGCACCGACCGCCCTGCCCTGTACTCCGATTCCAGCCGGCGCACCTACCAGCAGCACCTGGCCAGCTATCGCAACGAAGACTCGGTGATCGCCATCGCCCCGTATGACGAAGCCGCCCTGCGCGCGGTGTTCGACGAGGCAACGCGCAGCAACTGGTTCATCGAAGCGGTGTTCCTGGAGCCGGTGATGGGCGAAGGCGATCCGGGCCGCTCGGTACCGCCGGCGTTCTATGCGCTGGCCCGCGAACTGACCCGCTCCCACGGCAGTCTGCTGCTGATCGACTCCATCCAGGCCGGCCTGCGCGCCCACGGTGTGCTGTCGGTGGTGGATTACCCCGGCTTCGAAGGCCTGGATGCGCCGGACATGGAAACGTACTCAAAGGCGCTGAATGCCGCCCAGTACCCGCTGTCGGTGCTGGCAGTGAACGAACGCACCGCGCAGCTGTATCGCAAGGGCATCTACGGCAACACCATGACCAGCAATCCGCGTGCGCTGGACGTTGCCTGCGCCACGCTGGCCCAGCTCACCCCGGAAGTGCGCGGCAACATCGCCGAGCGTGGCCGGGAGGCACTGCGCCGGCTGGAAAAGCTCAAGGACGAACTGGGCGGGCTGATCACCAAGGTGCAGGGCACCGGCCTGCTGTTCTCCTGCGAACTGGCTCCGCAGTTCAAGTGCTACGGCGCCGGTTCCACCGAAGAATGGCTGCGCCGCCAGGGCGTCAATGTGATCCACGGCGGTGAGCGCTCGCTGCGCTTCACCCCGCACTTCGGCATGGACAGCAGCGAGCTGGAACTGCTGGTCGGCATGGTCGGCCGTGCCCTGCGCGAAGGCCCGCGCCGCGAGCAGGCCCAGGCCGCCTGAACCCCGCCTCCGCTGGCACCGGGCAGCATCCGGTACCAGCAGGTAAAATGCGCACGAACCCCCAACCCGCACCCCGCCCCCGGCGGGGCGCTTTCGTTTCAAGGAATCCCGATGAAGTCCCTCTGTGTTTACTGCGGCTCCAACGCAGGCAGCAAGCCGATCTATACCGAACGCGCGATCGCGCTGGGTGACCGCATCGCCCGTGACGGCCTGCGCCTGGTCTACGGCGGCGGCAACGTCGGCCTGATGGGCACGGTGGCCAATGCCGCGCTGGAAGCAGGCGGCGAAGTCACCGGCGTGATCCCGCAGCAGCTGGCGGACTGGGAAGTCGCGCACCGCGGCCTGACCACGCTGGAAGTGGTCGGTTCCATGCACGAACGCAAGTCGCGCATGTTCGAGCTCTCCGACGCTTTCGTCGCACTGCCCGGTGGCTTCGGCACCATGGAAGAAATCTTCGAGATGCTGACCTGGCGCCAGCTCGGCATCGGCAACAAGCCGTGCGCCTTCCTGGACGTGGACGGATTCTACGCCCCGCTGATCGGGATGATCGACCGCATGGTCGAAGAGCGCTTCCTGCATCCAGCCCAGCGCGCCGACCTCTGGTACGGTTCGGACATTGGGGCGATGCTGGACTGGATGCGCAGCTACGAGCCCGCGCAGGCCTCCAAGTGGATCGACGAGAAGCGCCGCAACGCCCTGGTCTAACGCGGTGCCGGACGGCCCAGCAGGTAGCCCTGGCCGTAGTCGCAGCCCAGGTCCAGCAGGATCTGGCGCTGGCTTTCGGTTTCTATGCCCTCGGCGATGGTGTTGATGCCGAGCGTGCGCGCCAGTGACACCACGCCTTCCACCAGCGCCAGCGTGCTCTGCGCTTCCGGGCCGTTGAGCCCGGCGATGAAGCTCTGATCGATCTTCAACGTGGAAATCGGGAATCGGTGCAGGTAGGACAGCGCCGAGAAGCCCGTGCCGAAATCATCCAGCTGCACCAGGATGCCGCGTTCGCGCAGCGCCTGCAGCACGCGCAGGGTGCGCGGACCCTCATCGAGCAGGGCCACTTCGGTGATCTCCAGGCGCAGCCGGTGCGGGTCGGCGTCGAAGGCTTCGATCAAACCGAACAACCGGTTGCTGAACTCGGCCGAGCGGAAATGCCGCGGTGATACGTTGACCGATACATAGCCGGTGCCGCCGCGCGACAGGCCGGCGATTACCTGCTCGTAGATCAGCCAGTCCACCTGCTCGATCAGGCCACTGCCCTCGCCGAGGTCCAGGAACGCGCCCGGCAACAGCATCCCGCGGGTCTCGTGCTGCCAGCGCAACAGCGCCTCATGGCCTACCACCACGCCATCGGTGAGCCGCACGATGGGCTGGTAGTACGGCAGGAAGTCCTGGTTGATGATCGCCCGGCGCAGGTCCGATTCCAGGTCCAGGCTGCGCATCGCCTGCTCGCGCATGTCCTCGTCGAAGATCGCGCAGCGGTCGTGGCCCTGCGCCTTGGCGCGGTACATCGCCGCATCTGCATCCCGCAGCAGCTCTTCGCCGCGCTGGTAACGCGCATTCCACAGTGCGATGCCCAGGCTGCCCGAAGGGAACAGCTCGCGCCCGGCCACCCACATCGACTCCTGCAGCGCCAGCAGCATGCGCTGGGAGAACTCCAACGCCTGCGCCAAGCCGTGTGGGCACTGCAGCAGGATGGCGAACTCATCCCCGCCCAGCCGTGCCACCACGTTGTCCGGACCCAGCATCGAGACGATGCGCTTGGCCACCTCGACCAGCATCTGGTCACCGGCGGCATGGCCAATGCTGTCGTTGACCAGCTTGAAGCGGTCCAGGTCCAGGAACAGCACCGCGAACTCCCCGCCCTCGCCCTTGCGTGCGCGCAGCAGCGCATCTTCCAGGCGATCCAGCAGGTGGATGCGATTGGGCAGGCCGGTCAGGCCATCGTGCATGGCCTGGTGGGTCAACCGCTGCTCGGCGCGCAGCCGTTCGGCGATCTGCCCCAGCAGCTTCTCATTCACTTCGCCCAGTTCGCGGGTGCGTTCCTCCACGCGTTGTTCCAGTCCGGCATGGGCCAGCCGCAGCCGCTCCTGGTCGCGCTGCCGCGCCAGTCCTGCGCCGATGTTCTGCGCCACGAAGGTCAACAGGCGCTGGTCGTGCGCGGTGAAGGCCACGTCCGGGCTGTAGCTCTGCACCACGATCACCCCGACCACTTCGTCATCGCGGAGCAGGGGCACGCCAAGCCAGCACTGCGAGCGCACGCCCGACTCGCGCACCTTGCCGGCCTCGATCATCGCGTCGATGTCCGCGCGTGCGGCCAGCAGCGGTCGCCGCTCGCGCACTACGTGTTCGGTCAGCCCCTGGCTGAAGGCGCGCGGCGCGCGCGTGACCGTGTATTCGTCGACCGAGTAGACGAATTCCAGCCCATCGCCCGCCTCGTTGACCAGGGCGATGTAGAAATTGCGCGCATCCAGCAGGGTGCCGACGATGCCATGGACCTGCGCATGGAACTGCGACAGGCTTTCGGCCTGCATCGCCAGTTCGGCGATGCCATACAGCGCGGCCTGCAGCTTTTCGGCACGGCGACGTTCGAAGACCTCATCCTGCAGGCTGCGGTTGGCGCGCTGCAGCTCCAGCGTGCGTCGTTCCACCTGCCGCTCCAGCTGCACCTGCGCCTGGCGCCGGTCCATCGCCGTGCGCACGTGCTGGGCGACGAAGCCGAGCAGCGCGCGGTCCGCCTCGCCATAGCGGTCATGCTGGTCGTAGCTCTGCACCACGATCGCCCCGCACACGCGGCCTTCGCGCAGCATCGGCACGCCCAGCCAATCCAGGCTTTCCGGCCCACGCCAGTGCTGCCCGTCCTGGCCCACGCTGGCCAGCAACTGGCGCGAGGGGCCACTGAGCGGGTGCCCATGCTGCAACAGTGCGAAGGTCAGGCTCCCGGGTAGCTCGCTTTCGGCATAAGCACGCGAAGGATCGGCGATGAAATCATCGATCTGGTCGGCGAAGTACAGGAAGCGGATGGTCTGCCGGATATCGTCATATTCGACGATGAAACAGTTGTGCGCGTACATCAGCGTGTTGAGGACGCGATGGACATGCCGCAGCATCTCGGCCATTTCCAGCTCGGCCCCGGACAGATCGGCGATCTCATACAGCGCCTGCTGCAGCCGCTTGGCATCTTCAAGGGCGTGGATCTGGCCGGCCTGGCGGGCCTGCTGCAGCCCCAGTTGAAGCGCTTCGCGGGCGACCGACCACCAGCCCGCGGGCACCGCTGCGCCTTCGACACGCAGCCCGATGCGCGCACCGTCGTGCTGCCATTGCTCGTGCTGCGCCTGCTGCGGCCCGGCCGCGCGCAATGACGGCATCGCCTGCGGCCGATGGCATTGGCTCCCCTGCCCTAGCAGCGGATCGTCCCAGTCCACCCACAGACAGGCGTGGCCCGGCAACAGGCCACACAGGGCCTCCAGCAAGCCGCTGGTCACCACCGCATTGCCCGGTGTTTCCATCGTGGGTGCAACGATCTGACTGGACAACATGACGACCCCATGGCGCGGGAACTCCCGACACCTCCCCTGTGCGCGGAGCATAGCGCTTTCCGCGACCTGAATTTGTCGCGCCGCAACCCCGTTCCGCCCCTGCGCGCGTTGACGCTCCGGACATGCCCATTCCTGCTCCCCCGGCCACCTCCCTGCGCCCCCTGATGAGCGGCTATGCGCCGCCGCGGGCAGGCCTTACCCTGTCCCCCGTGGATACCGCCGCCCTGCCAACCGATGAAGCCTTGATGCTGGCCTGGGCCGGCGGCGACCTGCCCGCCTTCCAGGCGCTGTACGAGCGCCACCGCAGGCGCCTGCACGGGTTCCTGCTGCGCCAGCTGCGCGACCCCGGCCTGGCCGAGGAAATGTTCCAGGACGTGTGGCAGCGGGTGATCGCCGCCCGCGCCGGTTGGCAACCGGACGCCGCCTTCAGCACCTGGCTGTTCCGCATCGCGCATAACCGCCTGAACGATCATTGGCGCGCGGCGCGCCACCGGCCACCCGCACCGGCTGACGCCGAAGCACGGGTGGAAGCGGTGGTCGACGGCCACACCCCGGAAACCGAACTGAGCGGCTTCGAACAACGGCGCCGGGTGCAGCAGGCGATGGATGCGCTGCCGGCGGAGCAACGCGAGGTGCTGCTGCTTCGACTGGAGCAGGAACTCAGCCTGGAGGAGATCGCCGAGGTCACCGGCGTCGGCCGGGAAACGGTGAAGTCGCGCCTGCGCTATGCGATGGACAAACTGCGTGCAGGATTGGCCCCATGAACAGCCGCGATCCCCTCACCCCTGAAGAGCGCGAACTGGCCCGGCTGCTGGGTGGCCGGCTGGACAAGGCACCTCCGCCCGCCGTGGATGCCGCCGTGCTTGCCGCCGCGCGGGCATCGGTGCAGTCCGCGCCCGCCGGGCAGGATGCCGAGCCCGTGGGCGCGGACGACGCACCGGCGCAGGCCCAGCGTCGGCAGCATCGTCGTGCGCGTTGGCCGACGGTGGCGGGCATCGCCGCGTCGGTGGTTTTCGCCGTCGGCCTGGCCTGGCAGATGCAGCCGCAGCGGGAGCCGCCGCCGGCCCCATCGCTG
The DNA here is from genome assembly GCF_044901215.1 of Stenotrophomonas sp. NPDC078853. Classification (NCBI taxonomy): domain Bacteria; kingdom Pseudomonadati; phylum Pseudomonadota; class Gammaproteobacteria; order Lysobacterales; family Lysobacteraceae; genus Stenotrophomonas; species Stenotrophomonas sp. NPDC078853. Next base: position 51,916 of record NZ_JBJDOQ010000023.1, read on the forward strand.
CAGGAGCTGGCCACGCCCGCTCCCCGCCCGGAAGCTGATCCACCTGCGCCACGACCCATCGCAGACACAGCACCTGCAACGCCTGGCAATGCCGCCACGCAGCGCGCGCAACCGAAGCCAGCGCCGAGGCCGCCCGTGCAGGCGCAGGCACCGGAGGCACCGGAGCAGGCAACCGCGCCCACCCAGGTGGACGCTGCGCCCGTGCCGCAGGCGTTCCGCGCACGCGCAGCGGAATCGGCGCGCATGGCCCCATCGCGGCCGGCGCCGCCAGCCGCACCTGCAGCGGCGGTGATGGCCGCACCCGCGCCTGCCGCGGAGGCGTTCGCCAAGCCCGCACGCACGCCGAAGGACACCGCCGCGCAGGACACCGCCGAGGTAGCTGCTGCGACGGCATCGGCACCACTGAGTGCAGCGGCGGTGCACCAGGAAGTGGAGGCCGATGCACGGCTCACGCGGCGGCAGTGGCTGCAGAAGATCCGCCATCGTCGCGACGCCGGTGACGTGGATATGGCGCGGGCCAGCCTGGAGCGGTATCTCGCCCAGTATCCGGAAACCCGGCTGCCGCGCGACCTGCAGCCGCTGCTCGCCGATTGACTCCGCACCCTGGTCGGCACGTGCGTGGCGTGCGCACGGTAAGATCGCAGGGATGCTCGATACCCTCGCCGCTGCCGTCGACCACTGCCTGGAGATCAAGCACAGTCGTTTCCTGGCCCACGCCGCGCCGATCCGTGATGCCGGCCACGCCCTGGAGTTCCTGGGGCAGGTCGCCGTGGCCGATGCCACGCACAACTGCTGGGCCTACCGGCATGGCAATGAGTACCGTTCCAGCGATGACGGCGAGCCATCAGGCACCGCCGGTCGCCCGATCCTGGCGGCCATCGACGGCCAGGGTTTCGACCGGGTCATGGTGGTGGTCACCCGCTGGTATGGCGGCATCAAGCTGGGCGCCGGCGGGCTGGTGCGCGCCTACGGCGGTACCGCCGCCGAGTGCCTGCGGACCGCGCCGCGTGAGCCGCTGGTGGCGCTGGCACACCTGCAGATCCACGCGCCGTTCGAGGACCTGGGCGCACTGCACGCCGCCCTCGCCGCTCACCTGGCGGTCAAGCAGGAAGAAACCTTCACCGCCGATGGCGCCAGCATGCGGCTCGAACTGCCGGCCGACCAGTGCGATGCATTGAAAACGCGCCTGCGCGACGCCACCCGTAACCGGGTACGCCTGCACTCTCCTTCCGAGCCCCCCCCTGATGACTGACACCGACGCGTCCCGCCCCGCCCTCAAGCGCCTTGGCAGCCTGGGTACGCTGTGGCCTTTCGTGCGCCGCCACGTGGGGTTGTTCAGTGCCTGGCTGGTGGCGTTGGCGGTGTCCTCGGCGGCCACGCTCAGCCTGCCACCGGCGGTCAAGCAGATGATCGACCATGGCTTCACCGGAGGCGGCCAGATCAACCGCGCCTTCGCCTTGCTGATGGGGGTGGCGGTGGTGATGGCGCTGGCGACCGCCGCGCGTTTCTTCTTCGTCTCGCTGCTCGGCGAAAAGGTCGTCGCCGACCTGCGCGCGCAGCTGTACGGCCACCTGATCACGCTCGGCGCCGGCTTCCATGACCGCAATCGCAGTGGTGAACTGGTCTCGCGCCTGACCGCCGACAGCGAACTGCTGCGCAGCGTGATCGGCTCCACCATGTCGGTGGCCCTGCGCAGCAGCGTCACCGTGGTCGGCAGCCTGGTGATGCTGTTCGTGACCAGCCCGCGGCTGGCCGCCTGGGCACTGCTCGGGATTCCGCTGGCGGTACTGCCGATCGTGCTGGGTGCGCGCCGCCTGCGCGGGATTTCGCGCGACAGCCAGGACCGCATCGCCGACGCCAACAGCCTGGCCGCTGAAACCCTGGGCGCAGTCCGCACCGTACAGTCACACGCACGCGAGCCCTACGAACGCGGCCGCTTCGACCATGCGCTGAAAGACGCGATCGGTGCTGCCCGGCGACGCATCCGCGCGCAGTCGCTGGTCACCGCCAGTGCCATCCTGCTGGTGTTCGGCGCCATCGTCGGCGTGCTCTGGCTGGGCGCGCACGACGTGATCGCCGGTCGACTGTCTGCCGGTACGCTCGGCCAGTTCGTGCTGTACGCGCTGATCGGTGGCGGCTCGGTGGGGGCGCTGGCCGAAGTGTGGAACGAACTGCAGCGCGCGTCCGGCGGCATGGGGCGCATCAGTGAACTGCTGCAGGAAGACATTGAGATCCGCGCGCCGGCCTCGCCGGCGGTGTTGCCGGTTCCAATGCGCGGCGAGATCCGTTTCGACGACGTGGTGTTCCACTACCCGCAGCGCCCTGACACTGCCGCGCTGGAGCATTTCAGCCTGCACGTGCGGCACGGCGAAACGGTCGCGCTGGTGGGCCCTTCCGGTGCCGGCAAGAGCACCGTGCTGCAGCTGCTGCTGCGTTTCCACGATCCGCGCTCCGGTGCGTTGAGCGTGGACGGCATCGACCTGCGCGCGATGGATCCAGCGGCGCTGCGCGCGCAGCTGGCGCTGGTGCCGCAGCAGCCCACCCTGTTCGCCGCCAGCGCGCGCGACAACATCCGCTATGGACGGCTGGACGCCAGCGATGCCGAGGTGGAAGCCGCTGCCCGCGCCGCCGAAGCCGACGAGTTCCTGCGTGCGCTGCCGGAAGGGTATGACAGCGAGCTGGGCGAGCGTGGCGCACGCCTGTCCGGTGGCCAGCAGCAGCGCATCGCCATCGCCCGCGCCCTGTTGAAGGATGCCCCTATCCTGTTGCTGGACGAAGCGACCAGCGCGCTGGACGCGCAGAGCGAACGGGCCGTGCAGCAGGCGCTCGAACGCCTGATGGCAGGCCGCACCACGCTGGTGATCGCGCATCGCCTGGCGACCATCCTCAAGGCCGACCGCATCGTGGTGATGGACCACGGCCGCATCATCGCCCAGGGCACCCACGAACAGCTGCTGGCCGAAGGCGGCCTGTACGCGGAACTGGCTCGCCTGCAGTTCATCGACTGACCACGCGCGGATAACAAGCGGCGGCGCACGCTTGCCCCGCAGACCCGTGGAGTGAAGGAGGTAGACGATGTCGTTCCGTCAGTTTCCCGCGACCGATTCCAATGGCGAAAGCCGCATCATCATCGAGTTCAAGCCGGAAGATGCATCCGCGCAGGACCAGCGCGCCGAGCCACGTTACGAACTGGAGGATGGGCGTGTGCTGGTGCGCAGCGGGCGAGAGTTCGTGACGCCCGGCGGCGATGTCCGGTTGAGCATCTGAGCGGTCGAACGGGTGTGACCCCCTCGCGGCGGGCTGCCAGAAGCAGGCATCGTGCTTGGCGACGGGTGGGCGGGGTTGGCAGGACACGCCGCAAGTACGTCCGTGTAGGCTGCGTCGCCGCATCCATGCGGCTCAGCGTCCTGCCAACCCCGCCCGCCCGTCGCCCTGACAGGTTCCGGTGGCCGCTCGCCGCGCAATGAAAAAAGAAAAGCGGTAGCGCCGACCCATGGTCGGCGAGCGCAGCGGGCCGTCGCCGGGAACATTCCGCCGACCATGGGTCGGCGCTACCAATGCCCGCCTGTCAGAAAACCTCGACACCTGGTGGCGTAATTTTCGCCACCCATCTTGACAGCGTTTGGCCGCAAGGGCTGCGGCCTGTTATCCACATGTTTGTGCGACAACCATCCACACCGCCTGTGGATGAAACCGTCAGCGTGCCAGTACCCGGCCGATCCCGCTGTCGTCCACTTCGGCCGCCGCCGCGGCGATCGCCATGTCGCTGCTGCCGGGCACGAAACCGATTCGGAAATGGACTTCGCCACCGGGCGTGCGCGAAGAATGGATCGAGGCCAGGCTGACCTGGTGCTGCTCGAACACGTGCAGCAACGCGCGCAGCGATCCGGCACGATCTTCGGGCAGGTGTACCGACAACGACTGGCGTTCGGTCAGGTCGGCCAGCAGGTAACCCACGCGTTCAAAGGTGTAGTTGCCATCGGCAAGCACCTGTTCGCCGAACGCATCACGATTGGCCTGCAACATCTGCTGGCGAAACCCCGCGCGTGCCGCGTCGTCGCCCTGATGCACCTGCACCTGCAACTGCTGCAGCTGGCCGATCAAGCGCTCCAGCATCGGCGCCACGTGCGGATTACCGAACTGGATATCCTCGTAGATCGCCGGGTTCAACGACAGTATCCGCGAGATGATCGCCGTATCCAGCTCGAAGGACGCGGAGCGATACGGCAGCAGCGCGGAAAGATCGCCAAGTTCGGCCGCGTAGCCGCGCAACACGCCGGCCTGCGCCAGGTGCCCCGCATGCACCATCGCCTGCACCAGCGCCATCACCTTGTCGTGGTGGGCCGGGGTGGCACGCACGCACTCGGCCTGCAGGGCCGCGCACAGTTCATTGAGCCACGGCTGCCAGCGCTGCACGCGGGCTTCGCAGACCACCATCACCCTGCCCTTCAACGTCGGCGATTTGGGCGGCGCGGTCATTGGATGCAGGCCCACGACGTCCGCCTGCGAGGCCAGCATCGCCTGCACCGGGGCCTCTTTCACCGAGGTGACGTCCAGCCACAATCGACCCGCTTCGCGACCCGCCGATGCCTGCACGTACTCGGCAATCAGCGCGGGCGTATGCCGGATCGGCGCCGAGAACAACAGCACGTCGGCCTGTTCCAGCAACTGCCCTGGCGTGTGCGAGGCGGCGTCGGCAGGATCATGGCCGATCACCTGCAGCTGCATGTGTTCTTCGAAGAACCGGGTCAGCCAGCGGCCGTAGGCGCCCGCGCTGCCGACGATGCCGATCACCTGTGGCGACGCGCTCATTCCAGCTGCTCCACGGCGAACCGGTGCGGCTGCGCCAGCGCTGCGGGTGCGGCGGCATGCACGTCGAACTCTTCGTGGCCGTTGGCCAGCGTCGCTTCCAGTGCCGCATGGGTGCCCGACACGGCGCGGCTTATCGCCTGCTGCATGTCCTCGCCGCGCAGCAGGAACGCCACGATCAAGGCCATCAGCACATCGCCGGTGCCGGCCACGTCCACCGGCAACAGCGGCGAGGTCCAGCGCCAGATGCCGGACGCGCTCACCGCCAGCGTCACCAGTTCGCCCCCGTCCCCGGAAACGCTGTGCGCCAACACCCACGTCGGCCCCCGGCCCAGCAGCACGCGGGCGGCGGCAATGGCGTCGTCCTGCGCCAGCGCGGGCATGCCGGTCAGGCGGCCCAGTTCGAACGCATTGGGCGTGACCAGCCAGGCGTGCGGCAACAGGCGCTCGGCAAACACTTTTTCCAGGCCGGGTTCGACGTAGGGACCGGTGTGGGTATCGCCGATCACCGGATCCAGGCAGTAACGCAGTTGCGGGCACGTCAGCAGGGTCTGATCGAGCCAATCCGCGAACGCCGCGCCGTTGTCGACGCTGCCGAAATAGCCGGACACCAGCATCCGCGCCCGCTGCGGCAGGCCGCGCTCGCTGGCACCGCGCAGCAGATCGGCAAACCAGTCCGCCGGCAGCACGCGCCCGCGGGTGGTGTCATAGAACGGGGCGTTGCTCAGCAGCGTGGTCGGCACTTCTGCCACGCGCAGGCCCAGTGCGCGCAGCGGAGGTGCTGCGGCGCTGTTGCCGGCGTGGCCGTAGACAAGCTGGGACTGGACCGAAATGACATCGACCGGCGACGGGCCGTCCGGGCGCTGGCGACGGCCGTGGACCAGGTGGTTTTCGAGGGATTCGCTCATCCCTTCATTTTACGCCCGTGACGACCAGCGGTCGTCACCCACCGGAAGTGCAAGGACAGGACGGCCAGCGGCCGTCACTACCGGACCGGTAGCGCCGAGCCGTGCTCGGCGAGCGCAGCGGCAAAAGCCACAGCGTGACGACCAACGGTCGTCACCCACCAGAGCAACTACCAAGCGTCAGGACGTCATCCGGTCCCAGAAACCCTTGACGCCATCGATGAACGTCGCCGACTTCGGCGAGTGCTTGCGGGCGTCTTCGCCGACAAAAGTGGCTTCGAACTGTTCCATCAGCTTGCGCTGGTCCGGCGTCAGGTTGACCGGGGTTTCCACCACCACGCGGCAGTAAAGGTCGCCTTCGCTGCGGCTGCGCACCGAACGCACACCCTTGCCGCGCAGGCGGAACAGCTTGCCGGTCTGGGTTTCAGCCGGAATGCGGATTTCCGCCTCACCGCCCAGCGTGGCCACGCGGATGCTGTCGCCCAGCGAGGCCTGCGAAATACGGATCGGCACTTCGCAGTGCAGGTCATCGCCATCGCGCTGGAAGATGGCGTGCTCGCGCACCCGCACTTCCACGTACAGATCGCCGGGCTGGGTGCCGGCTGGACCGGCTTCGCCTTCACCGGCCAGGCGGATGCGGTCGCCGGTATCCACGCCTGCAGGCACCTTGACCGACAGCACCTTGTCTTCTTCCACGCGGCCATTGCCGTGGCAGGTCTTGCACGGCTGGGCGATGGTCTGCCCGCGCCCGTTGCAGTGGTGGCACGCCTGCTGCATCGCGAAGATGCCACGCTGGATGCGCACCTGGCCGCGGCCGTGGCAGACGCTGCAGGTTTCCACCTTGCCGTCTTCCGAACCGCTGCCATCGCAGTCGCCGCACTCGGCCAGGGTCGGGATCTCGATGCGGCGCTCGATGCCCCGCACCGCTTCTTCCAGGTCCAGCTCCATCACGTAACCGATGTCGGCCCCGCGACGTGCCTGGCGTGGACCACCGGCGCCACCTCCGAAAATATTGCCGAAGATGTCGCCGAAAATGTCATTCATGTCCGGACCACCCGGACCACCGCCGCCACCGCCCATGCCGTGTTCGAACGCAGCATGCCCGTGGGCGTCGTACATCCGGCGCTTGTTGCCGTCGGACAGGGTTTCGTAGGCTTCCTTGCACTCCTTGAACGCCGCTTCGGCGGCCGCATCACCCGGGTTGCGATCGGGATGGTGCTTCATCGCACAGCGGCGGTAGGCCTTCTTAAGCTCTTCATCAGTGGCAGTGCGGGCAACGCCCAGGACTTCGTAATAATCGCGCTTGCTCATGGAGTGGATCGCTTTCCGGTACGTCGGGATTCGTCAAAGCAGAAAAGCGGACAAGGTCCGCTCCTGCGTCGGGCGCCCCGACTCGCCTTGCGGCGGCCAGGACCCTGATGCGACGACGGGACGCTGCGCAAGGCAACGTCCCGCGTCGGTCTGGATCAGGACTTCTTGTCGTCCTTTACTTCGGTGAACTCGGCATCGACGACGTCGTCGTGCTTGGCACCGGCGCCGGCGTCGGCCCCCGGGGTGCCGCCCTGGTCACCGGCCGAAGCGGCGGCGAACAGCGCCTGACCGGCTTCTTCCAGTGCCTTCGAGCGCGACTCGATCTGCGCCTTGTCGTCACCCTTCATCGCCGTTTCCAGGTCGGCCAGTGCTGCCTCGACCTTGCCGATCACATCGCCACCGACCTTGCTGCCGTGTTCGGTGATCGCCGAACGGGTGCCGTGGATCAGCGCATCGGCCTGGTTGCGGGCCTGCACCAGTTCCTGGAACTTCTTGTCTTCTTCGCGGTTGGCTTCGGCATCGGCCACCATCCGCGCGATCTCGTCCTCGGACAGGCCCGAACCGGCCTTGATCTCGACCTTCTGTTCCTTGTTGGTCTTCTTGTCCTTAGCCGACACGTGCAGGATGCCGTTGGCGTCGATGTCGAAGGACACTTCCACCTGCGGCAGGCCGCGCGGTGCCGGCTCGATGCCGGACAGGTCGAACTTGGCCAGCGACTTGTTGAAGCGGGCCTGCTCGCGCTCACCCTGCAGCACGTGCACCGTCACCGCCGACTGGTTGTCCTCGGCGGTGGAGAACACCTGCGAGGCCTTGGTCGGGATGGTGGTGTTCTTTTCGATGATCTTGGTGAACACACCGCCCATGGTTTCGATACCCAGCGACAGCGGGGTCACGTCCAGCAGCAGCACGTCCTTGACGTCGCCGCCGAGCAC
>NZ_JBJDOQ010000023.1:59882-60268 GCF_044901215.1 Stenotrophomonas sp. NPDC078853
AGTGCCACGGCTTCGTCCGGGTTGACGTCCTTGCGCGGTTCCTTGCCGAAGAACTCGGTCACCGCCTGCTGCACCTTCGGCATGCGGGTCTGGCCACCGACCAGGATGACCTCGCTGATGTCGCTCGAACGCAGGCCGGCGTCATTCAACGCAACGCGGCACGGCTCGATCGACTTGCGGATCAGCTCGTCCACCAGCGACTCCAGCTTGGCGCGGGTCAGCTTGATGTTCAGATGCTTCGGGCCGGACGCATCGGCGGTCACGTACGGCAGGTTGACTTCGGTCTGCTGGGCGCTGGACAGCTCGATCTTGGCGCGCTCGGCGGCGTCCTTCAGGCGCTGCAGGGCCAGCGGATCCTTGCGCAGGTCGATGCCCTGGTCCTTGTT
>NZ_JBJDOQ010000024.1:0-58436 GCF_044901215.1 Stenotrophomonas sp. NPDC078853
CATCTGTGCGCGATGGACGCGCGAATGATTCGCTCTAGCATGGGGCGTCCTTAGTGGTCGTGGCTTGCGCCGGACTTTTCGATGTCGGCACGAATCAGGTAGCTCTGCTCGGACACGTAATGGGTTCCCGGCTTCAGTCCTTTCAGAACCTCCACGCGCTCGCCATCGCGCCTACCCAATTCAAGCATCCGCACCTCATAGCTGTCGCCCACCTGGGCGAACACCACGGTGAAGTCCCGGAAACGCTGCAGGCCCGATTCTTTTACCGTCAGCGGGACTTCCGTCTCTGCGATGACGACCTCGGCGGATACGGCCATTCCTGGTCGCCACTTGCCTTCGCTATTGGCAAGGGCCACACGTGCCACCACGGTCTGGCCCGCGCTGGCCAGCGGCAGGAGGCCCTGCAGCTTTCCCGTTGCTTCCAAACCACCTGTCGCCGAACGGATGGTCACTGCTTGGCCCGGCGACAGTCGCTCTGCATCGCTTCCCAGCGCACGCAGGTCCACCCAGACCTCGGAAAGGTCAGCAATCTCGAACAACGTGTTGTCGGCAGCGACATCGCCTACTGATGTGTTGCGTGCGAGCACCACGCCACTGAAAGGCGCCGTGACGGAGTAGGTCCGCATGCTGTCATTGCCCTCCACCGTGGCCAGCGTCTGGCCGGGCAACACGCGTTGTCCCATCTCGACCGCCACACTGCGGACCACGCCCGGGAAGCGTCCCTTCACCGCAGCAAATCGACCGGTGTCGACCGCGACGTTGCCCATGAGGGAAACGGTGTCCCGGATGACCCCTGGTTCAGCGGACTCAACCACGACACCTGCGTCGGCAGCCGCTTTCGGATCTATGGTGGTGCGCCCTTCGTACGAGGCGTAGGCCCAGGTGTAGTTTTTCCCACCCACCACCGCGTCGGCTTTGACGTCAAAGGAGTGCGGTTCGACCACCTCCCCGTTGCCCACCAGGTAATCGCTCTCCGGAGCAAAGCTGAAGTTGTTGACTTCGCCGTCCAGTCGCTTGAGTTGCATCGTCGCTTTGACTTCGCCAGGTGCAAGCGGCTTGTCGTTGCGATAGGCATACAGCCGGAACTGCGGCGGGGTATTGGTTTCGTAAACAGTCACTTCAAGGGCGAAGTCGCCGTCGCGAAGCATGCGCCCGCGATGCGGCCCTCGCTCGTAATCGCCTGCGGCCGCAGCAGTGGCTTCAGGCTTGTCGCCCTGCGCTGGTTCGTTGCCGCCACATGCAGCCAGGGCGAACGGGAGCAGGATCAGGAATACGTATCGGTTCATGGGCGGATGTCCAAGGCAGAAGCGGTGAGGCGGTCGGCCTCGACCAGGAGGCGGAGATAGCGGGCGGCGGATTCGACTTCCCGTTCGCGAAGGTCGAAGAGCCTCTGCTGCGCCTGGCTGAGCACCAAGAAGGAGAAGCGGCCTTCCTCAAAGCCCCTGCGGCTCTGGTCAAAGGCCTGCTGGGCCTTTGGCAACTGGCGCTGGCGCACTGACTCCACTTCGGATTGCGCTTGCTTGAGCTGCTGGTAGATGCCAAACAGCTCCTGACGCACCTCCAGCATCTGCGCCTCGCGCCTGTACTTGAGGGAGGTCAGCTCGTAGTCCGCTTCGGCGACGGAGAAGTCCGACCGCCGACGGCTCCCCACCGGGACAGAGACGGACATCACGAGGCCGCTGTCCTTGGTGGCCTCCAGTCGGCGAATGCCGAGGCCAACGCTGATATCCGGCTTAGCGCTGGCTCGGGCGATCTCACTTCTTGCACCAAGAACCCCGGCTTGAGCGTCCATGGCCCGCTGCTGTGGTGTCGTGGCGAGGCGTAGGCTCAGATGATCAAAATCATCCAGAGGGGGAAGGGTCTCGGTATCTCCTGCAACCGAGCCGAAGTCCGGGCTGGGTGCCCCCCACGTGGCCGCCAGTGACATCCGCGCGCCCTCCAGGGCCTGCAATGCCTGCTCCCGCCTCAGCTCGGCATCGAGCAGGGCAATCTCGGCGGATCTCAGGTCCGAGTCCGGATTGCGGGCGGCCGCTACCCAGCGGGCCACTTCACGGCGCATGGCTTGGGCCATTTTGATGCGCTCGTCGGCGTGCTCGACATGCTCCTGAGCGGCCAGCACGTCGACGAAGCGCCCCGCGGCCAGGGTGGCGATGGCGATACGGGTGACGTCCGCGCCGCTTCGGGCGGCGTCCACCTCCGCGCCACCGAGTGCTTGGCGCGCTGCCCGCTTCCCACCCAGTTCCAGCACCTTGGAGACGCGAAAGGTGGATTCGGCGGCGTCCAAGCCGCTCAGGCCACCTGAGCCAGCCACGTTCTCAAGCTCGCCGCCCAGCACAAGCGGCGTAGGCAATGCCTCCCGGCCCGCACGGCTTCTGACAGCTTCTAGTTGAGCAGCGTCTGCCTGCACGCTGGGATGGGTGCCCAGGGCACGGGCAACCGCATCCTCCAGACGCAGCACTTCAGCGGCGTGGCCAGGCACGGCCACACCGCAGGCGCCGGCAATAGCCAGCGCCCACAAACTACGTAATTTCACGGAAAATCTCCGACAAATAGTCATGACGATGCGCTGCCAGCCACCATTCGGTGGACAGCGCGCTCAGGCCGCTACAGCGCGGCAGGAGTCGTCAGACGATCGGAGGTCTGAAAGGTGAGCCGCGATGGCCAGAGGGCTCATCAACGGAGTGCAGACCGGGCAACAAAGATGCCGGGGGAACCGTAGCCAGGTTCAGATTCGAGGACACCAGCATGCCGGCAAAGCTCACATCGGCTTGGTGAAGGACGCTGTGGACGCCTGATGCATGCTTCGGATCTACGTTGTCGCCATGTCCAGGGGCGTGTGAGTGCCCATGCTCCGCCGTTGCAGCGATGTCGTGCTCGGCAGTGTGGAGCTCGCCCTGCTGGATCACAATCGGCCGAACAACAACGCTCAACAGCATCAGCACAAAAATGCTGAACCGGATGAGTCGACGGTGGCGGGCCGAGAAGGCGGACATGAAATGAAGAATAGTCGTACCGAACCTTGGTTGTCGAGAGCCTTGAGTTGGGGGGAGCGGGGCCTGCTCCAATATAGACTCGCCTCTCGAGGAACGCGTCGCTCACGCCCGCTCCGATCAACCTTGCCTCAGGCGTGGCCGCCCAAGATGTCCGGTTCTGGCCGAAAGCGGACACTGTTCAGTTGCGGATCAATAATGGAGACGGTTCTGTCGTCTGGGTGAAAAATCCATGGCAGGCTGGTCCGCGGAACACATCTGGTAACCAGCCAGACCGGCCCATACTTGCGGGTAAGAGGGAGTCAGGGCGTCAAAATGCGGCTAAAATGCGTCTTGGATGGCTATTAGTGAGGTGTCCTATGTCAGATGAACGCTCTCGACGGGAGGCTTTGGTTGCGGCGCAGGGATCTCTTCAAACGGAAGGATTGAGCTTCAGCAAGAAAGGACTTGCGTTGATGGAGTCTTGGGTTGCTGGAGACATCGACTCTGAGCAGCTTAGGGACCTCATGCTTCGGCTTTGGAGCAGGGTTTCAGATGAAGGCAAGTCTTCGTTGCCTGGATGAACGGACGGCATGTCGGCGGGAGGCTGAGTTGATGGAACTAGGAGCTCTTCGCAAGACTTGCCTTGGTTTCGGAGCGGCAGCCAATTTGACAGTTCGGTGAGGCAGATGGGGCAAGGTAGGCGCCTAGCGGGCCTCCAGGCGGAGCAGGAAAGCCATCTAAGCTCGATTAGTCGATCCAACGACCTTTCTTACTAGATGCAATGGAGCTCCGGACTCGTGGGCGACGAGTCTTGTGAATGTTTTGACCGTCAGCTGCTTTCCCCTCGCTTGCAAACGTTTCAGAGTGCTCTTGATGTTCTTAAGGTGTCTCTTAGACTCCCCTTCTTTCCAAGCGTGGTGCCTTCGACTTAGCTCAGCGGTCAGATCTGGGAATGTGTTTCTAGCAGAATCCACGTTGTAGTCTCTCGTTCGGCAGAGCTCGGCGGTGGATGCGTAGGGTGGCCCGGCAGCGATAGCCGCAATGAGTTGATCTTTCAGCCATAGAGTGCGGCTCTTCCTCAGGTGGGAGGACGGTCTGCGTACTCTGCGTGGGCTCGCGCTCCCAAGCTTCAGCACGGCTTGTTTGGCGGCCGCCTCGGGCTCCGTGAGCAATTGCATCAGGTCTACGTTGAAACATGTTGCTACAGCGATGAGAGACGTAAGTTGGGGGCGTGCGGGATGGCATCTGGCATGAAATATGTCGCCCAGTTCTTTCGTAAGTTGGCGATCCGTGACGTCAACGCTGCTCAAGAATCTGCTTAGAGGATTTTCAGCAGTTTCATGCAGGCTGGACAAATGGGCCACAAGCCACTCCGTCTGCACCTCCCCAAAAAATGGTTTCGCCACGTAGTCGCGCTTCGAAGGTTCAATGTTCAAGAGGTCACCACAAACGGCGCACATGTGGAGATCGACCCACGTTTTGTCTCGAAACTGGCTTGACCCACAATGTGCGCACGTTCTAGCTAACCTGAGCCGATGCACGCTGCAACGCTCAACGCCCTGAATGCGCCATAGCAAGCGATCATATGTTGGGGCCCCAGCCGCAATGTCCTCAGCAAAACAGCCGGGGCACCAGCTACGCTCGTGCTTGATCGAGCCGATGCAGTTTCCTGCGCACGCGTCCCGAAGGGCAATGAGAGTAGTGTTGGAAAGCGATTGACCCGTTGCGTGCTGCAATGCTCGGAGGGCGGTGGCCACGTTGGGGCTGTAACCATCCCATCGAAGTTCTTGGCACCTCGGTAAGTGCTCCCCGGTCTCAGCGACCCACCAGCGCTGGAGGTGGGAGACGAGCTGATATCGAGTCACACCGTGTGCCACAGCCAATCGATGAAGAAAGGAGGAGAGGCACTCGACTTGGAGAGTGCCCATGCCGATAGGCGTTAAAGGGAAGTATGGCCTCATGCGCCGTGATCCTGTTCTCCAACCCGGTCCCTTTTTGGCAGTCGCTTTCCCGGCCGCCTCTTCTGAAGTCTGCTGCCGCCTCCCTTTTCCGCTCTATCTACAAGGGGGCGCTCAGTGAGAGCTAGAAGACCCTCAATCGGCCTTAGCGCAGCCTCACCGAACTCGATGTCTGCGCAGATCTCTTCTAGTTGCTGTTCGTAGCGGGCCTGCTTGAAGTGATCCATACGCAGGCGTGATGCACCCGTCGCCGACATCCGCGCAAGAGCGAGCAGAGTCCAATTTCCGACGAGCCCGCAGGAGCCCAATGATCCTGCATATACAAATTCTCGCATGTCGAGAAGCGAGTGCCCTTTTGCCCAGGGGAGCAACATGTCGTAGGACGCGAGAATTCTATCGAAGCACTGGATGTCGGCTGCGTTCGTTCCGTATCTTGCCAGGTGTAGTATCGACAGTCGTCCATTCAGGTGGGCAGAGCAGAAGCACTCTTTCAGAAGCTCATATCCGCCAATCAACAATATCAACGCGCCGGTCTCGTTGCCCAAGCACTTCAATGACTCAAGCGCTGCTTCGCGTCCGGATCGACTCTTGACACGTAATAAATGGTGGGCTTCATCGATAATGATGAGCTTGGTCTGTCGATGCTCAATGGCTCGTCTTAGTTGAAGCCTTGCGTTGGTCTCGGTGAGGTTGAGGCGCAGAGAGTGCTGCCCGTCGCCATAGAAAGGGTGGCCGAGCTTCCCAAGCAGGTCCAACGTCAGGTATCGCATGGAAATGTGGCCTACGTCGGTACGACTGCAGTCCGCGATCACATAGGGGACAGTGTCTTCGGCTGCTCGCGGGTAGACCTCCTTAGCAGCCGCACGGCCTGCTGTACTCTTGCCGGCTCTGGGAGGGCCGACCATCGCGATCACCGATCCGGAGCCGCTGAAGGTGATCAGGCCTACGGCTGCCCTGACTGCGTCGACATAACGAGGGTGCGGAAAGCGTGCGTTATTGATGATGTCCCGCAGGCGCGCGCTCACTTGCTGTCTCCTGGCTGATAAGGCCTCACGTCAGCGTGCTTGGCGGGCAGTGTGATGCCTCCGCGTTTTAGACGTGCAGGCTGTCTCGGAGGCGATGCCGCGGTGGCCGGAGCTACATTGCGCCTGGTGAGCTTGGCTGTCTCGATCGCAGCGGCCTTGGCGAGCAGGGCTCGTCCCCTAGCACTTCCCAAGAATCGGATGGAGTCCAGTGCCGGTGTGAAATCGGTTGTAAGGTCAGCCGCGCGAATGGAGCCGTGGCGACAAGCGATGCGCTCCCCATCGATCAACACGTACAGCGTGTCGATGTCCCAAGGCTCTACATAGGCTTCCGCAGGTTTTTCATGGAAGCGATGCTGGAAGAGCAGAGGGTGCCTATACCACCGGCCGTTGTGCCTTACTCCGCGTGCTCGGTCTACCTTCAGGTGCCGAGGCAAGGGCAGGGCCGTGCATGCCAGAAGCTGAGGGTTGTATGGGGCGTCGACGCCACTCTCAGGAAATGCCTCCATGCGATCCGTGAAAATTCCTAGGCGGCTCTGAAGTCCATCACTGGCTGCATTTACGTTGTAGATGCCGAAGATGAACTCGTCTATCGCGCGATAGGCGTCGGGCAATGTCCACTGGGTGCGGTGATCTCCTCTGTGCTTTCTGCTCGAGCCCCGTCCGCGCGCATTGTTGTTTGTGCTGCCTCGTTGCTTGGTGAGGTACGCCTTCAGGGAGCGAAACCACCCTTCGATCTGACCGCCGAATCGGGGCTCGCCGGGTGGGCGACTCTGCTTTGAAACTGCCAGGCTGGCAAGCGTCGTTTCAAAGTAGGTGGAATTGAACTCTGCCCCGTTGTCTACCACGATCGTCTCCGGGAGTTTTCCCCACCGGCGCGCGCAATCACGCAGGAGTTGCAAGACGCTGTGGTTGCTAGGGCTGCTGAAGCTTAGGGAAGTTGCAAGGACCAGCCCTGTCGCTTGATCACGGAGAGCCGTGATCCACGGCTTACTGGTGAAAGGTGTCGCCGCGTCGCATACGATGACGTATAGATCACATAGGTAATGGTCGGTGTGCGCACGCTCGAACGCTCTGGCTGGCGCAAGGCTCGCTTGAGCGGGATCAACGGGGGCCACATGCGCCGCTGCGGCCCTTGGGCCACTCCTGGCGCCTGCGATATGGTCGGGTGGAAGTTGCTCGCACCTGCGCCGGAACGTCTCGTAGCAAACAGCACGTGAGGTTTGACGCAAGGTGCCACTATCCACGGCAAGCTGATGATCAAGCAGGTACTGGGCATGTGCCGCGGACCGGGCTATGCAGTCGGGATTGAGAAAATGCGTGTGGATCGAGTCATCTAGCACCTTCGTCTCTTCTGCACTTATTCGAGGCATGCGATTACCCTTGGAGCTATGCCTAGGACGTAGGCAGCACGGGTCTCCATGACTAGCCGTCATCTGCGCACGCCACCGCCTTTTCGTTCGCTCGCATCTGTCGGTCTGATGACCCTCCCGAATGACGAGAAGCCGGTGAGACACTTCGCTAGCCTCTTTGGCAGAGAGTTGCACCGGTCTCTTTGCTGCAGCTGCAATCTGATCTAGGCGAAGTAGGTGCGAGTCGACGACCTTTTGGGTCCTGGATACGAGGCAACCTGCTGGATCAGCAAGGCGGCATCGACGGAGATCGGTGAACAGCGTGCCGTTTTCAACCAGCCTGGCGATGCTGCTCCCGGTTGGGATGTCGGCCATCTGTAGGAGCTGGGCGGCGCTAAACACTTCTTCTTTGCCCAGTGAGACGACAGCTTTAGCGAGGCGCTCTATTTGCTTTTCGGGTGCTGCTGTCCGCTGGAGGCCGAGAAGCAGCAGACAATTCTCGGCAAAGATCTTGCGCTGGCTTCCATCCGCAACCACCCTGTGCTCTAGGCCAATGTCGCTGAAGTAGGCCTCTGCTGCCAGATCCGCAGCGACCGCACCATCCCACGTCCACCGATTGGGATTGCCTGCGGCAAGCTGGGCGCAATCCTTAGCTGTTTTGACCTGGGCTGCCCAGACTCTTTCCTGGCCCAAGACAAGAAAATCGGGAACGTAGCTAGCCCTTCTCATCCTTCCGCGTATGTCTGCAATGCTTAAGCTCACACGCGCAGGTTGTTCCCAATACTCAAGCACGGAGGTGTCGTACTCGAGCTGGGCAGCGTAGGTATGTTCCTCGGTACTCTCGAGAGCCAAAGCGAATTGCATCTTTCGACTCGGATACCTCCACACCGTGTTGTGGCGACCGAAGGACCCAACAGCTCGGGCGGGAAGGTTCTCCCGCGTCGTCGAAATGTAGTCAACTGCAGCCTTCTGAAGATGCAGCCTGCTTACGTAGGATTGGAACTCATCTGAGGAAAAAGGCATCAGACCTCCAATGCCGCGCCGTGGGACGGAGCGGCAGGCAAAAGGGAAGCGCGCGGCGCGGCCGCGGGGCTTGACTTTCCGGGAGGGCTAGGCTCAATATCAGGCAACGGACGCGAAAACCGTTTGCCATATCGAAGGCCGCACACTGCAAATGTGCGGCCTTTTCTATTGAGGGCCCAAGGGGAATCAACTCATTGGGCTGCCTCCTCTTTGTTCAGGGACTGGTGCAACCAACTGCACACCTCCTCACGGCGAGCGAACCAACCTCGCCGCCCGGGAATCTGAAACATCGCAATAGAGAGGCGCCCCGTGCGGCGGGCCTTCGCGAGCGCCTCGCGAGTGGGGAAGCCCATAAGGCGTGCTGTATCCAGTGCAGAAAGGATTGGACTGTCGGGAATGGAGACCCCCGGTGGGGACGGACTCCATAAGGCGGCGTTGGGGGGAACTGTTATCGTCTCTAACGCGCTGGACATGGCTAAGATCGCTCCATCCGGTATCGACACCTGAAGGTATAGACCTGTTTGAGCGATGACGCAAGTAATTGATATGTATGATATATCCATATCGAACTAGAGCGCCGTGAGTCGCTTTGCCACACTCGAGCGAATCTGACCGCACGCAGGACAAGCGCCCTTCCTCAAGTTTCCGAAGACCGGACGGCTTGCCCGTGGGTACGGAGCAACCCGCGTTCTGATGAAGGCGGCTAGCTGCCAATAGCTTGGAGCAGGCCGTTCGCTGAGGCATGGGTAGCTTTCAGACGCCTTTTCGCGCGCGCGGAGCCGCGACCATGGTCTTTCGGACTTGAAAG
Source organism: Stenotrophomonas sp. NPDC078853 (assembly GCF_044901215.1). Classification (NCBI taxonomy): domain Bacteria; kingdom Pseudomonadati; phylum Pseudomonadota; class Gammaproteobacteria; order Lysobacterales; family Lysobacteraceae; genus Stenotrophomonas; species Stenotrophomonas sp. NPDC078853. The sequence goes on from NZ_JBJDOQ010000024.1 coordinate 9,136, forward strand.
AGGCGGAGATCGAAGCGTTTACCAAAATGTTTGCGCACGTGAACAATGTTTTGAAGTGGTCGAGAGCCACTGTCGTGTGTCGTCGCATGACCTGCGACGACAACAGCTATGCACGGGCACCTGGCAGCCGGAATCCGCGCGATGCACTATTCCACCCAGTTGTACGCCGCTCCTGATGGGCTGAGCCGAGCATTGACTGCTTCTTGGCATGCATACAGGAGCAAAGGCTGGGGCTAGCTGATGTGGAAGGCTTGGTGGGGTGCAGGGCGCTCGTTCTGAACTTGAGCGTTCCGTCGATGTAGGACTATCCTGACAGACGAGGTGCTGCTACCTGACCCAGTATTGGGGCAGCCGCAAGCTGCGGTTTACAGAAAGGGGGGGGGGGCGTAATGGCAAATGCCAAGAAGGCGGTTGCAGAGAAAAAGCTTGCGGCTGAGGATCAGGTTGTTCCGCGGGCTCGAATGCATAGACTAGTAATTAAGAATTTCCGTGCCATAGGAAAGCAGGCTGTTGAAATCGAGTTGGACGACATCGTCGTTCTGGTAGGTGCCAACAACACCGGAAAGAGCTCTATCCTTCGCGCGTACCAGCTTGTAATGGAGTCTGGTGCGAAGGGAGATCTGTTAGCTGAGGACTTCCCTGGCGGCTACGTCGCTGATTCAGTCCTGAAAGACGAAGACATGCCGAGTATCGAGCTGGAGACCGTCCTCTTCGAGAATAGTAAGCCGCCGGCCGACAAATGGATTGATGTCCGACCAAATGGCGATCGACATGTGAGGGAGCGTTGGACCTGGCGTGTGCCAGGGAAGCCTGAGAAGAGAGGATTCAACGTTGATCTGAAGGCGTGGGATAAAGATCACGGACCTTGGGGAACTGCATCTGTTGCCCAGGCCAATCGGCCCGAGATGCACAGAATTGAGGCCTTCGACGATCCTAAGAAGCAAGCCGATAGTGTTATTTCCCTTCTGGAAGAGGCAACCAAGCAACGCGTCAAGACGCTTACGGAAGAAAAGGGTAAGGAGGGCGCATACTCGAAGCTCCTTGCTGGAGTTGCAGAGCTCCAAAAGACGGTGGCAGTTGAGGCAATGGAGGCGATTGAAGAAGTGCGTCTCGAGTTGGTAAGGGCTATGGCGGATGTGTTTCCCGGCTATAGCATTTCGCTGGATGCCCGCCCGGAAGACGATTTAAGCAAGAGCATATCTTTCTTCAAGGCGCCGCCAGTTCTTAGGATGGGACCGGCCGATGGACACCAGTCAGATTTGGAGCGGCAGGGTAGCGGAACTAGGCGAACACTCATGTGGAATGCGCTTAGGATCATTGCAGACCATAAGGCTGGCGCGAAGGGCACCGACAGGCCTCATGTGCTTCTACTGGATGAGCCGGAGCTGTGTCTTCATCCTGCTGCTGTTCGTGACGCGTGCAACGTGCTCTACTCGCTACCCGGCGGAAACGCTTGGCAGGTAATGGTGACTACGCACTCACCCGCCTTCATTGATCTCTCGCGGGACAATACGTCGATTGTAAGAGTCGAGCGATCTAACGCTGGAGCCGTCTCAGGGACAACAATTTTCCGTCCCGATAGGGCTAGACTGAGTGATAAAGACAAGGAGCGCTTGAAGCTCCTCAATATGTATGATCCCTATGTGGCTGAGTTCTTCTTCGGCGGTCGAACCGTAATTGTCGAAGGGGACACGGAATACGCGGCATTCCGTGAGGTGATCGCTAGTGATCCGGATCGGTTCCGTGATGTGCATATCGTGCGTGCGCGCGGTAAGTACACAATTATTGCGCTCTGCAAGATCCTGAACCAGTTTAAATGCGCGTACTCTGTGCTTCACGATGCTGATCTACAGAATACGAAGAACAGGAAGGGGAAGCTTGTCGCAAGCAGCGCATGGCCAGCTAATAGGCAAATTCTCGAAGAAGTAGGGAAGTCTCCAGCTGGCGTTCGCCTTGTTGCCTCAGTTCACACGTTTGAGGTAGCAATGTTTGGTGAGCTTGTATCCGGAGAGAAGCCGTATGCATCGTGGCTAAGAGTTCGGGAGGATGCAGCCGCCAGGAAGAAGGTCCTTCAGTTGCTGGAATTTCTGGTGAGGATCTCGGATGACTGCCCCGCAGGTGCGTTGGAGTGGAAAGATGAGGCTACTCTGTCGGCTGCCGTAGCCGCGTTCGAGCCCGTAGCTGACGAGGCTGACTGATCGTAAGTCTGCAAGCTCGATCGACCTCGAGCATCGTCCCGAGTGCTCGACCGGGCCGTTCCTGGGGCAGGCGTTGCGACGGGTTTCTGAGGACAACTTATGGTTGCGGCTCGCGGTCAACTTATGCCTGCAGGAACATCTCCCCGAAGTGCCTGATAAGAGCTGGCGGAACAATTGCCGGACAAATCAGCGGCGTCGTGGAGGTTTCACGACGGACAGAGCATGGTCGTAGCGCCCTGTCGTGGTCGGCGACTGATGACCCGCTGCATCCTGCTTGTCGCCGCGCTCGCGTGCGAACGCCAGCACCAGATCGAAGGCATCTGGCGTCGGCATCCGATGTTGTTTCGCCTCCTTTGCCTGTCGAACGCCCGCGGCTGGGTTGTGCGTGCAGTGTCCACTCCGCACACTCCAGGCCAGCGTGCGACGGCGGTAGCGGCAGTAGGTGATCGGCCTTGCCGGGCGTCGGCGGCTGCGCCGGCTGCTGACGATTGGACTGGCCGCACTGGTCGCGATGATGCTCATGGTCAGCATCGGCACCTTCAGCTGGCGCTCGCTGCGCGAGCTGGCCATTCATCCCAAGAGTTTTTCAGTTGTGATGACTGGCACGTTCATCGTGACCGTGGCTAACCACGACCTTGCCAAGGGCATGTTGACAGGCGTGATTCTGTCGGCGGTCTTCTTCGCCCGCAAGGTCGGCAGGATGCTGATCATCGACGACATCCAGTCGACACCGATTCGCGCGTCTACGTTGTGAAGCGGCAAGTGTTCTTCGCGTCTGCCGGGCAGTTCGTGAGCAGCCTCGACTATCTGGATGTTCTCAAGGCCGTCACCATCGATCTGAAGGACGCCCACTTCTGGGACCTGACCACCGTTGACGCGCTCGACCGGGGGGTAATGAAGCTGCGCGAGCATGGCGCGACCGTTGAGGTGTCCGGTCTCAACGATGCAAGTGAGACCTTGGTGGACCGCCCAGGAAAGCAGCGTACGCCGGGCGCCGCGTTGTCATCGACTCATTGAACGAATGAGCGAAGCAGGCACCGGAGGGTGCTCGCTTCCTGTCCGGCAGTCACCCAGGCTCAGCGGCTCCGTGCATCGGCAGGAAAGTAGCGTTTGCCCAGCCGCAAGGCGACGCGGACCAGCAGGATCAGCACCGGTACTTCCACCAGCGGGCCGATGACAGCGGCGAATGCGACCGGCGAAGACAGGCCGAAGGCCGCGATGGCCACCGCAATCGCCAGTTCGAAGTTGTTGCCTGCTGCGGTGAACGCGATAGCGGTGGTGCGGGGATAGTCTTTGGCGATCAGCTTGCCCATGAAGAAGCTGATGACGAACTGGATGATGAAGTACAGGGTCAGCGGGATTGCAATGCGTACCGCGTCCATCGGAATTCGCAGCACGTCGCCGCCCTTCAGGCTGAACATTGCCACGATGGTGAACAGCAGCGCAGCCAGGGTGATCGGACTGATTGCAGGCAGGAATTTCTCTTCGTACCAGCGCAACCCATTACGCGCCTTCAGCCATCGACTGGTGAGGAAGCCGGCCAGGAACGGAATGCCCAGGTAGATCAGCACTGCCTCGGCAATGGTCCAGAAGCTGACGTCGATCACGCTGCCCTGCAGGCCGAACATCGGCGGCAGCCACGACAGGAAGAACCACGCGTAGACGCTGAACAGTGCGATCTGGAAGATCGAGTTGAATGCCACCAGGCCGGCCACGTACTGGCTGTCGCCGCGTGCCAGCTGGTTCCACACCAGGACCATGGCGATGCAGCGGGCCAGCCCGATCAGGATAAGGCCAGTCATGTACTCGGGGTAGTCGCGCAGGAACAGCACGGCCAGGCCGAACATCAGGAACGGACCGACAATCCAGTTCTGCAGCAACGAGAGCATCAGCACCCGCTTGTCCGCGAAGACCGTGGGCAGTTCCTCGTACTTCACCTTCGCCAGCGGTGGGTACATCATCAGAATCAAACCGATCGCAATCGGGATGTTCGTTGATCCAATTGACAGGCTGTTGAGCGCGCTGGGCACGCCCTCGAACAAAGCGCCCAGGCCGACGCCGAGCGCCATGGCGGCGAAGATCCACAGCGTCAGGTACCGGTCCAGAAAGGACAAGCAGGAGGTGTCAGTGGTCATGGAATTTTCCGGGAGGACGGTCAGTGCATCTGCACGAAATCGCCAGACGCAACCGGGCACGCAGAACACGACGGGTCATTTTGGCGATCCCTGGGGTAAGGACTCAGCAGCCTGCGGGCCGTTCACAGGCCTGTTCGTCGGCACAGCAGTTTTCAGTCAGGTAGGCCACCAGCTCGTTCATCGCCACGAACTCGGCCCGGTAGCAGATGGTCCGGCCACGTTGCTCGGCGCTGATCAGTCCCGCAGCCAGCAGTTCCTTCAGGTGGAAGGAGAGTGTGGCGCCAGGCAAGCAGAGCGCTTGGGCAATGTCGCCGGCCAGCTTGCCGCCACCGCCAGCCTGAACCAGAAGGCGGAAGATCGACAGGCGAGTGGCATGACCCAGGGCTGCCAAGGCGTGGGTTGCGTCCTTATGTTCCATGATTCTAGAATAATGGAATAGATATCGCAGGACAACCCCGTGCAGCAGATCCCCAACGTGGTCCCGGGTGCCTTGGACATCCCGACGGCCACCAAGCTCAACGATCCGGCCGCGCAGCCACATCGGCCACGCATCCTTATCCTGTATGGCTCGCTGCGACCTCAGTCGTTCAGCCGCAAGCTGGCGCTGGAGGCTCAGCGGCTGTTGGAACAGCTCGGGGCGGAAACCCGCCTGTTCAATCCACACGAGCTGCCGATGCTTGACTCGGTACCGGCTACCCACCCAAAGGTGCAGGAGCTTCGGCAAGCCTCGCTGTGGTCGGAGGGCCACGTATGGGTCAGCCCGGAACGCCACGGCACCCTTACCGCGGTATTCAAGAACCAGATCGACTGGCTGCCACTGGAAGAGGGGAGCGTGCGCCCTACCCAGGGTCGCACGCTGGCCGTGATGCAGGTCTGCGGCGGCTCGCAGTCGTTCAACGTGGTCAACGCGCTGCGCGTGCTCGGCCGATGGATGCGGATGGTGACGATCCCCAACCAGTCGTCGGTCGCCAAAGCGTGGCAGGAGTTTGACGACGAAGGTCGCATGAAGCCTTCAGCGTATTACGATCGCGTGGTGGATGTGATGGAGGAACTGGTCAAGTTCACCCTGCTGGTGCGCGGGCGCAGTGACTATCTGGTCGACCGCTACAGCGAGCGCAAGGGCGCCGTTGAAGCGGCGGCGCTGGCGGCTGCTGCAGACGTGGTCGAGACCGTTCTGAATCGGGAGGAAAGTGCGTGAACGCTGTCATCTACCACAACCCCAGGTGCGGGACCTCGCGCAACACACTCGCGCTGATCCGCTTCGCCGGGATCGAACCGGAAGTGATCGACTATCTGGCCCACCCGCCCAGCCGTGCGCGCCTGGTCGAGCTCATTACGGCGGCAGGGTTGAGCGTGCGCGATGCCATCCGGCAGAAGGGAACGCCGTATGACGAGCTGGCACTGGGCGATGCAGCACTGAGCGACGACGCGCTGCTTGATGCGATGCTGGCTCACCCGATACTCATCAATCGTCCTTTCGTACAAACCGACAGGGGTACTCGTCTGTGTCGGCCTTCGGAAGTGGTGCTGGACATCCTGCCGCCGCTGCCCGGACCGTTCCGAAAGGAAGATGGAGAGTTGGTGACCGGGCACGCCGGCAGCTCGACGCCGTGATCCCGGTGCCGGGCTGGGCTTGCCACCGTTGAGAGCCAAAGGAGGTCATGCCCCATGTCGTCGCTCGATCCCACAAGAAGCGACAGCGCGTGGCGCGTCTTCCTGGTGTTCCTGCGACTGGGGCTGACATCGTTCGGCGGCCCGATCGCCCACCTGAGCTACTTCCGCCTGGAGTTCGTCGAACGCCGACGTTGGCTGACGGACCGTAGCTACTCCGATCTGGTGGCCCTGTGCCAGCTGCTGCCAGGGCCGGCCAGCAGCCAGGCAGGCATGGCGCTGGGCCTTCGTCGCGCCGGCTGGCCTGGCCTGCTGGCTGCTTGGGCTGGCTTTACGCTGCCGTCGGCCGTGCTGATGATCCTGTTCGCCTTGGGCGTTGCCGAATACCAGGGCATCGTCGAATCCGGCTGGCTGCATGGCCTGAAGATCGTGGCAGTTGCCGTGGTGGCCCAAGCAGTATGGGGAATGGCCCGGTCCCTGTGCCCGGACCGTCTGCGGGCAGGGATAGCGTTTCTTGCCGCGGTGTTGACCTTGGCCATGCCCTCGGTCGTCGGTCAGATCGTGGTGATCATCGGCAGCGGCCTGCTCGGTCGCTGGATGCTGAAGATTGAACCGGCCCCGGGCCAGTCAGCCTGCAGCTATCCTGTCTCGCGAAGAACCGGCACGGTAGCGCTGACGCTGTTGGTGCTGCCGCTTGTTCTGCTGCCTGCGTGGGCGGTGGCCAGCGGCTCCCCGTTGGCTATGCTGGTGGAGGGCACGTACCGCGCTGGCGCCCTGGTCTTTGGCGGCGGCCATGTCGTGCTGCCATTGCTGCAAACCGCGGTCGTCCAGAGCGGCATCGTGAGTACGGCGGATCTGCTCGCCGGGTACGGTGCGGCGCAGGCGGTGCCGGGCCCTCTCTTCTCCTTTGCAGCATACCTGGGGGCCATGGCCGAGGGGCCGCTGGGTGGCTGGGCAGGGGGTTTTGCCCTCTTGGTGGTCATTTTCCTGCCAGCCGTTCTCGTGCTTGTGGGGGTGCTGCCGTTCTGGGAATCCCTGCGCCACCGCAGGGACCTGCAGGCATCGATTGCAGGGGTCAACGCCGGGGTGGTTGGTATCCTGCTGGCGGCGTTGTACGACCCGGTGTGGACGAGTGCGATCCATGACCGATGGGATCTCGCGATGGCACTGGTTGCGTTCGGACTGCTGGCCGTCGCGCGCACACCGCCGATCGTAGTGGTGTTGTTGGCTGCGATGGCGGGCTGGGCGATGGCGTGGTAACGCCATCAGGTCGGTCAGGCGCGGTTTGAACCTGCCCCCCCACAAAACGGTCGCGCCAAAGCGGGTTCAAGCAGCGAGCTTTCAGCTGCTTGGCGAACTCGTTGGGCGATTTGTATCCCAGCGAGGAGTGCATACGTCCTGAATTGTAGAAGCCGTGGCTGTAGCGCCGATCCCTGCACGGGCATCTTCTTCGGTGAGATACGGACGGGAGGCTTCTTCAGACTTCAGAGTGGAGAAGAAGCCCTCTGCCACTGCGTTGTCCGAGCAATTGCCCTTACGACTCATGCTGGCCGAAAACCCATGGACGACGGGTAGCGTTGTCAGCCATGTGAACCTCCAGTTGCGATCAGATTCCCGCCCTTGGTGTCCGATATCAGGGCGCAGGTTCAGGATTGCTGTGGCGCTCAGCAGGTCGATTCACGCGCCTCACGTCCAGCGGAATCTACTGCATATCGCCTGGCAGATTCTGACGGTGGTTGGCCAAGATTCAATACTGCGGCAGCGGAAAGCCATGAAGAGGCCGACTGGATAAACGCCTTGCGCGCGGTTATCTCCCAGAGCTATGAACATGGATCAGGGCATAGATCATCAGCCCGTTTACCACGTAGCCGCAGATGCTTATTGCCGTCGCCGCGACCATGCAGCGCCAAAGTCTCAGTGAGGTGTGCCGTTTTACCCACGCGATCTGGGCAATCCAGAACCAGCATGCTGCCGAGAGCGTTGCCAGTACGCCGATCAGCAACGCCCTTGGCTGTTCCGTGGAGATCAGGGTGACACCGATGGAGAAGACCAGCGCGAAAGGTGCGACCAGGTAGCACTGCTCGTAGAACGGATACCGGAGCGTTTCGCGGTTCACCGGGCGGCTGGTTCGCAACAAGTAATAAAGTGATCCAGCCAGCGACCAGATACCAAACGCGATGGTCCGGTACAACAAGAGGTTCTGTTCCGATGCCAGCAGGTCGGCTGCCAATGTGCCGTCCAGGTTGTCGGCGTGGGTGTGCATCGACATGTCGACCCCGTGGGCGATGAGGACGCACAGGATGAGCAATAGGGGTGGGCTGATGGCCTCGCTGAATCGGGTTTCGTTCTCTGATCGCAGTTCGCCAGCCGCATAGTCCGCCATGACCACTGGTGAGCGGAGAATTCGAAGAAGCGTGTAAGGGAGCAGCACGATCCATGTAAGTGCTTCGAACACGAGCTCTTCCAGGGACTTGAGGATCTTGAGGAAATCCATTCCGGCTCCGTGATGATGGTCATGGATTGAGGGAGAACGTTTTACGCGCGGCTGCGCGATGAACCGGTTCTTGTCAGGTGGCTGACCAGATGCCTCCGGCGCACCAGGGCATTCCAAGCCGCCTGCTGAAGATGGTAACGCTGTGTAACGGTTTATATGGCAGTCTGTGTTCCAGGCGGCCTGAACGGCCAACATCACGGAGATCTGCCATGTCGGTCCTGCAACGCAATACCCTTGCTATCGCAACTGTCCTATCCATGCTTCTCGTGTCGACCGGCGTGGTTGCCCAGGATGCAGCCCCCGGCTTGGCCGACCTTCAGGGTCAGAAGGATAGCGAAGCATCGCGCACGCTGGGCGCGCGCGGCTACACGATGGAATCGGAATCGGGCGGGTATGGCAACTGGTGGAGCCGAAGCGATCAGCGTTGCGTGACGGTGCGCAGCGAGCGAGGCCGTGTGGCGTCGGTAGTGACTTCACCCGCCCCGGACTGCGGCCAGCGCGCTGGAGGAAAGAAGGATGGCATCAGTGACGGGGCCAAGGTGGCTGTCGCGGCTGCGGCTATTCTGGGCATCGCAGCGCTGGCTCATCAGGCACATCATCATGATGACGGTGGCCATGACGACGATGCGCGCCATGAAGCGGATTATGAACGTGGTTACCGTGATGCCGTGCACGGTTACAGCGCAGAGGCGGACAGCGGCACCTACAGTGATGGCTATGGTGCCGGCCTCAGGGAACGTTCGAAGCAGGTTCCTTGGCGCTCGGAAACAGGCCGTGGTGGGCAGGGCGAATTTGCAGACCTGGTCGGCGCCCGCGCAGCGGGTGCAGAAACGAATCTGCGTTCGCGCGGCTTTACCGATCGCGACGCGCAGCAACGGGACGGGCGCTCTGTCGTGACGTGGTGGAATGCTCAGACCCAGCAATGCTTGCACGTCTCAACCGAAGACGGCCGAGTCGCAACGGTTCGGTCCGTTGGCGCTGAAAACTGTAGGTAAGCTGCATCTGCCAGCCAAGTCTGCCGGATGGGTTCGGCCGCTTCGGACAACTTATGAGGGTAAAAAGGGTAAAAGATGGCCACACGCGTAGAACCAGGCCCTGTCCTTCACTGAGTCTGCGGGGCGATAAGCGCGAGGGCACATCAGGCGCGGCAATCCTGGGGGCATCAGAGCCGCGAGGCAGGATCAGAAGGTTGCAGCTTTTTAGAGCCGTCCGTGATATCGGGGCAGAACCCAATCAACCGAGAAGCTGCGAAGGCTGCCCGTCATCGTTGTGAGGCCTGTTCACCGCCCGGCTGACTCGGCATGCCTCCATAGAAGTGGGGGCTCGCTGGCCAGCAGCATCGCCATGGCGTCGGCGTCGGCGTCGTCGTCGCCGCTCGGCGTCCATCCAGTTATCGACCTAGCCAAGCTGCAGCCACACCGGCATCCTGTCGTGGACATCGGCTGACACGCCGCTGCTGCCGTCGGTGATGACGGTGAAGGTGCCGAGGCCGCCATTGCGCATTCGCTTGACCGAACAAGCCGCGCCACCTAGATTTCCTGATGAAACCCACTATCACGCCGTAACCCCAAAGACGGCCCACATGCCGAGTCGGCCCCTATGACCATGCAGCCATGACCAAGACGACGCACCTCGTTGGCGTTGATCATGCCGGCTTTACGGTTTCCTCCTTGGATGAATCCATCCACTTTTGGACCCAGGCGCTGGGTTTCGAGCTGCAACGCCAATCGGAGATGGGAGGCGATTTCCTGTATCAGGTTACAGGCGTTGATGATCCGAACGTGCGCACGGCAATCGTCTCGGCGCCGAATGGGTTCATGGTTGAGCTGCTGCAGTACTCTGGAGGTCGCCAGCATGGAGCCGCGCCGGACAGTGCCGGTGCGATCGGAGCTGCACACCTGGCTTTGACCGTGGAGGATATTCACTCCGCCATCGCCCGGGTAGAGGCGGCGGGATGGAAGGCGAAGGGCAGTCCACAACCCATTCCAGGCGGTCCACGCAAGGGGACACTAGCGGCCTACGTCTCCGGCCCCGATCACATCACAATCGAGTTCATGCAGCCGCCAAGCAGGTGATGGGTGTGCAGAGGAAAGTGAACTGGCATCACTGTCAGGTGCGGCCATGCAAACACGCGCTCTTGGCGGGTGTTATCGCCAGTTCTTCGTTGGGTTATCGACCCATGTCTGGCAGGGCAATGTCGGCCTGGTGCACGGCGCGCTCGAACTGCGGCCGACCGAACCAATAGCCCTGCATCAGGCGGATGCCGAGATCCGACAGACACTGCGCCTCATCGCGGGTTTCTATGCCTTCGGCAATGACCTCAATAGCCAACTGCCCGCACATGGATACCACGCCGGCAACGATCGCGCGTCGTGCAGGGCTGTGGTCGATCCCCCGGATCAGCGCCATGTCCAGCTTGACCATGTCCGGTTGGAAGTCGGCCAGCAGGTTCAACCCCGCAAACCCGGCACCGAAATCATCGATCGCCGTCTTGAAGCCGATTCGTTTGTACTCGCTCAGGATCTCGGCCAGCCACTTGCCATCGCTGACCTGCTCTCCCTCGACGGTTTCAAAAATGATCCGTTCGACCGGAAAACCATGCCGGGCTGCGGCCTGGAGCGTAGAGCGTATGCATACCTCTGGCCGGTAGATCGCGTTGGGCAGGAAGTTGATTGAAAGGTGTGATTCCAGATTCAACGACGCCGCGATCCGGATGGCTTTCTCACGGCAGGCCTGGTCGAACGAGTAGCGGTTGTCCGCCGTGACACGTGACAGTACCGAGCTTGCCGGCTCGCCAGCCGGACCACGCACCAGCGCTTCGTGCGCGAACACCCGGCGAGCCTGCACATCGACGATCGGCTGGAATGCGTAACTGAAGTCGAACTGCAGCGGATCCGCATCGCGGCATAGGCTGCATCCAGCGCGCAGATCGGTGGGGGGCATGCGGTTGAATCCGTGCTCGGGTCGAGGCAATGAGAATAGCCGACGCCCATAACGGTCATGTGGACGCCGACGCCCTTCACTCAACCTCCGCTGCTTGACCTGATCTGCGCGGTCAGCAGGCGGGTCAGGTTGCGGCGGGCAAAGTAGCCCTGCAGCTGTCGTGCCTTGATGGTCATCGCTTGCAGCCGGGGTTGGGCGTCTGGCCGATGCTCCACCCGGTAGCAACGCGACGCCCCACACAGCTCGGCCTGGCTGGCGGTGACCAGGATCACCGTGACCTCCAGGCTGGAGAAAGCCGCCTCGGTGGCGATGTCCGGATTCTCCAGGCTGGCGCGCTCGATAAGCGTGCGGAATCGTCCCAGGTCGCGTTCGCCGCCGCTGATGAGCGCCCCCACGGTGGTTGCGCGGCGGAGGTCATCGTCATCGCCGGGAGCAGCCTGGCGCCAGCGCTCCGTGCGTTCGGGAATGACAGCGCGAACGACCCTGCCGGTGGGCTCGATCAGGTCGATGACTACATCGAGCAGGTAGACCGGTTCCAGCCCCAGGTTGGTCACCAAGCAGTGCGCATCCAGGTCTTTCCCGGCGCCGGACGTGATCAGGATGGAAGGGCGCTGCTGGCGACGATAGCTGCGCAGGAAGAAACTCAGGTAGACGACCCAGATCAACGCCGTCACGCAGGTCATGGCTGCGGTTATCAGGGGGGCGAAATGGAGAAGCTTCTGAAGCACGGTGAAATTGATCCAGTCGAGTCGACGCACGCCAGCGCGCTGACGCGCATCATCGCCCTTGAACAGCCTGCATCCTGTGAAGCATCCACCAGCAGGGCCGGGGCAGCATGCGCGTGTCGACGCCATCATCACGATTCTTTATTCGCCTCCGGGCTAAGCTCAGTCTCCGCCTCCGGAGAACGCCGTGCCGCTCCATGCTCTTGTCTATGCAAGCCAGATGGCCGCCGACCTTCCGGCCGGACGACTCGAAGGGCTCGTCCAGGATGCGGCGAGGTTCAATCATCTGGCAGGAGTGACCGGGCTGCTGCTGTTCGATGGTGAGCGCTTTCTGCAGTACCTGGAGGGCCCGGAGCAGGGCGTGCATGCAGCCTACGGGCGGGTGCTCGCCGCATCGAGCCATGTCGACATCCTGCAGCTCGCGCGGGGGCTCGTCGGGACCCGGCTATGCCCCTTCTGGTCCATGACGCGGGTGGACACGGAGCGGCGGGACCTTGGAAAGGTGGCAACGGCCGACTGGAACAGCTTCGTACGCCGGGGAACTGCGGTACGGCCCACAGCGGTCGACCATCTGGACGGTATCGTGGCCCGGCACCGGCAGCAAATGCGCACTCCGGGCTGAAGCGATCCGAGCCCGGGCGCTTCAGTCATCCGCCTCGACGTCCGCCGCGCTTTCGCATTTCTGCTTGTTCGGCGCACACAGCCGATCCAACAGCGCCAGCGTGACCCCGTTGCTCCAGCCGAAGCCATCCTGCAGCGGGTACTCGCCCCCGCCGCCACCGCCGGCCGATCCATCCACCACGTACTTTTCCACCAGCTTCTGCTCGCGGTCATACACCGATTGCACGGTGCGCAGGAAGCGTGTGCCCAGCTGCCGTGCCAGCCTGTCCTGGCCGTAGCGCTGCAGGCCATCCACGGCCACCCACTGCAGCGGTGCCCAACCGTTGGGCGCGTCCCACTGTTGGCCGGTACGGAGCGTGGTGGTCAGCAAGCCGCCTTCTTTTACCAATTGAGTTTCCACGGCGGCGGCGGTGCGTCGTGCCTGCGGCTTGCTGGCGATGTCCAGCCACAGCGGGAACAGTGCGGCGGCGGTGAGGGCAGGGCGGGTGTGGCCGGTCTGCAGGTCGCGGTCCACGTACCAGCCCTGCGCCTGGTCCCACAGATGGGTATTGATGGCGCGTTGGCGTGCCTGTGCCTGGCGCTTGAAGTCACGGCGTGCCTGCGTGTCCTTGGCCACGTCGCTGGCGTGGGCAAGCGTGCGTTCCAGATGGAACAGCAGGCTGTTCAGATCCACCGGCAGGATGTCGGTGGTGCGGATGCTGGACAGCGCGGCCGGGTCATCCAGCCAGCGCGAGCTGAAATCCCAGCCGGACTCCGCGCCCGCGCGCAGGTCGCGGTAAACCTGCGACGGTGCGCGCTGCGGTGCCTGCGCCGCCGTGGCCAGGTCATCGGTCCAGGATTCGGTGCGTGGCACTGCGCGGGCATCGTAATAGCGGTTCAGCACGCTGCCATCGGCCAGCCGCACCACGCGTGCATGCGCCTGCCCCGGCGCCAGCCCGTCGGCACCGCTCATCCAGAATGCATGTTCCGCGCGCAGCTGGGGCAGGTAGCGCCGATACGCCTCATCGCCTTCGTGGGTGGCCAGCAGGTCCACCATCAGGCTGAAGAACGGCGGCTGCGAACGGCTCAGGTAATAGCTGCGGTTGCCATTGGGAATGTGGCCGTGGGTGTCGATCTGGTAGGCGAAGTTGTCCACCATGTCGCGCACCTGCTGCCACTGGTCGCTGGCCGCCAGCCCCAGCAGGGTGAAGTAACTGTCCCAGTAATACACTTCGCGGAAGCGCCCGCCAGGCACCACGTAGGGCTTTGGCAGCGGCAGCAGGGAACCATTCGGATCGACCGTGCCGGTCTGGCGGGTCAGTACCGGCCACAGGCTTTCGATATGTGCGCGCAGGGTTTCACCTGCCGGTGGCACGTAGGGCGCTGCGTCGCTGGGGATATCGAAGTTGTCGTTGACGAAGGCGTGCAGCGAAAAACCGGACTGGGTGTGCTCGCGATGCCAGGCCTGCACGATCGCCTCGGGCGCGCGGCGTGGTACCGCATCGGCGAAGGTCTTCTGGTCCGCGAACAGATGCGCACCCTGCACCTGCTGGAACAGCGGCTGCAGGCGCTGGTCCGGTGGCGTGGGGTCTGCGGCGTGTAGCGCCGTACTCCACACCATCGGGACCAGCAGCAGAGTGGCCAGGCAGTTGCGTGCGCGCATGTGAGAGCCTTGGGATGAGCGTGGCCTCAACTCTAGTACAGCGACGCGCGTCGGGCAGGTGATGGCCGTTGGTCGTGATTGTCTTTGTCTGTACAGTCCATCACAGGGAACCCCTCGAGGAAGCAGGTTGGCCATGGACCGCACAACGCCCCGGAACGCCCGTCGCCTGCTGATCGGGGCCGTCGTGGTGGTACTTGCGGCCATCGCCGCGCTGCTGTGGCCTGAGCGTCCGCATGCGCCTGAAGCAGCTGGCGCGGCCAGCTTCGACGCGGTGCCACCGAACGAGCCGCCGCCAGCCGCCGCCACCCCGTCCGACACGCCACCTGCGGTGGGTCAATCCGCGCAGGCACGCATGCTGGCGCTGCGCCGGGACGCCGCCGCCGGGATCCCGGCGGCGATGCGCGATCTCGCCGATGTGATGCAGCGCTGCGGATTCGGCAAGCTGCACGGCCCGCTGTTCGAAAAACATGTGGACGAGATGGCGGCGCAGATGAAGCCTGACCAGGTGCACCTGCTGCGTGCCGCTGCGGCGCGGCGGCAGGCGCTGTGCGAAACCATCCCGGGCACCTTTGACGAGCAGGTTCAGCAGCAGCGGCAGCTGTTGCAGGATGCCGCGGGCAAAGGCGACCTGTTGGCACGGCTGCGCCAGCGCACCCGTGCGTTTACCCAGCAGGCCAAGGCGGGGTTGCCGGATGATGCCGATGCGCTGATCGACGAAGCCTTGATGTCCAGCGATCCGCGCGCGCTGTTCGAGCTGGCGAGCCTGCATAACACGTCACCGGAACTGCTGGCCGAGGCCGGCATGCGTACCACCAGCAGCGATGGCGCTGCCTTGGTCCTGGTGGCTTGTGAGCGCGGCCTGGACTGTAGCGCGAGCTCTGAATTCGGCGATGATCTGTGCATTACCAGTGCAATGTGCACGGAGGATCTCGATACAGTGGTGTTGAACGCCGCTGCTGCCGAGGGCAGGACGGAGGAGGTCCAGGCCCGCATGCAATGGATGCGCACGATGCTCGACGAAGTGGATCGCGCGCGCTGAAAATGGCACGGCGCTACCGGTTGCTGATCGGCTTGACCGCCGTGCTGCTTGCGGTCATCGCCGTCCTGCTGTGGCCCAGGCCTGCGGCGACGTCCGTAGTCCCTGCGGTGCCGGCTGCCGAAGCCGCTGTGCAGCGTAACGACAGGCCACGCCCTGCGGCGCCACGCGAGATCCAGGCAGCGCCTGCCAAGTCCGGCGCAGAGCGCGTCCTGGCGCTGCGTCGTGATGTTGCGGCCGGCGATCCAGTGGCGATGCGCGATCTCGCCGAACTGATCCTTCGCTGCGGCTTCGGCACCTCGCACGGTGCAGGACTGTGGTCGCAGGTCGATTTTCTGGCTGGGCATATGAGGACGGACCACGTGCCGCTGCTGCGCGCCGCCGCCGCCCGGCGTGGTGCGCTATGCGAGAACATCCCGGGTGACCGCAGAGCCCAGGCGCTGCAGTACCGCCAGTTGCTGCAGGATGCAGCGAAGCAGGGTGATTTGTTGGCGCGCCTGCGGCAGCGCAGCCGGGCCTGGGATGCCGAGCGCGAAACCGCCCTGCCTGACGATGCCGCGGCGCTGGTTGAGGATGCGCTGATATCGGACGACCCGCGGGCGCTGTATGAAATGGCGTACCTGTACACGCTGATGCCGCGTGCACCCGTGCAGGCAGGCATCGGGTCCAGCCGGCATGACCACACCGCATTGGTGCTGCTGGCATGCGAGCGCGGGCTGGACTGCGGCGTAGGGTCGGACTATGCAGACGATATATGTCTGAACAGTGGCGACTGTGCAGGAGGCTTGGATTCGCTTCTGTGGCGGGCGGCTGGCGCAGAAGGTGCCACGAAGGACGTGCAGGCGCGCATGCAGTGGCTGCGCACGCTGCTTGACGAAGTGGATCGCGCGCGCTGAGCTGCGTGGGTCAAGCCGCCGAGCGTGGCTCGGCGCTACCGGGGATCATGGTTGCTGATCGTGTGGTGGCAGCTGCCTGGCAGATGCGCGCTTCTGTGAGTAACGCACGATCAGCCACACCAGCAACGCGATGCCTGCCGGTATGCAGAACAGGACCAGCAGGATCAACCCGTGCCAGATGCTGAAACTTCCCATTTGGTTCTGCCTTGATGATGGTGCACCGATGCTAGCATCGGTCACCGAACAGGACGCAGGGAGGCGCGCAGGCGTGGTGGAACGCGGCGCAGGATCACGATCAAGGGCGGCGCTTGTCGCTGCGGTGGCGCTGCTGGCAGCAGTTGGAGGGGGGTTGTCACGTAGCGGTGACGAGGCCGCACCGGTGCAGGATTTCACCGGGGTATCCGCAACTCCCGGTTCTGCCGGGCAACGTGCCGCGCTGTCTGGAACGCAGCCGCCGCAGGTGACCCGCGGGCTGTCCGAAGTCCATCGCCTATGGGCCGTGAAAACCGCTGCCGATGGCGGGGATGCCGCCGCCATGCGCGAGATAGCCTTCACCAGTGCACGTTGTGCGGGCATGGGACACGGCAGGCAGGGGATCCAGCACACGCTGGATGGAGCATCGGCCAACCTGGAAATGCACCGCCCCGAAGCAGCGGCAGCGTATCGCAGCGCTGGGCAGAGGCTGGAAGCGCAGTGCGAAGTACTGAGTACCTGGAGCAGTGACCTGCGTGCCTTCGGGCGACTCTGGCGCGATCGTGCCGCCGAGGCGGGGGATCTGACGGCGACCATCCGCAACACGCTGTATGAGGCGCAACGCGATCCACAAGTTGCGGCAGAACTGTTGGACCGCGTCATTGCCAGCGGCGATGCAGCGGCGATCGCCGAGATGGGGGCGCTGCTGTTCCAGATGGGCAGGGGCGGGCAGTCATTGCCGGGATATGAAGGGATGGCATTCGACGTATTCGACTTCTACGCGATGCAGGTGATTGCCTGCCAGCGCGGTCTTGCGTGCGGCGAAGGGTCGGTGATGCTGGATGACATCTGCCTGACGGGAATGCAATGCACGTTTGCCGATTTTCCTGCGTTGTTGTGGCACAACGTTGAAGAGGACGGCGAGGCGCATCAGCTTGAGCAGGCAATGAAGAAGATGCGCGGTCTGCTGGAGGGCTGAGGTTTCGCCGAGCATGGCGCGGGGTTACCGGGAGTCCATGCCGCACTTCGCGGTCGAGGCCGGGTTCACACGTCGAACAAGTCAGCGCACCCGCATCCCTTCAATGCCCGGGATGCTTTCGCGTATCGCATCCAGGAACAGCTGCAGGCGTGCGGGCCGGTGGCGTCCGGCCGGGAACACCAGGTGCACCGGCAATGGCGCGGCTTCCCAGCCGGGCAGCAGCTGCACCAGCCGACCGCTGCGCAGCTCTTCGGTCATCATCCAGGCCGATCCGATGCCCACGCCGATTCCATTGCAGACCGCCTGGTGCAGCACGAACAGGTTGTCGGTGAGCAGGCGGGGCTGGATCGCGATGCGCTCCTGGGTCTTGCCGATGCCGGCGCCCTGGCAGCGCTGCAGCTGCACGCTTTCACGATAGAAATTGGTCAGGGACACCCACGGCAGCGTTGCCAGCGCGGCGGGCGTGGTGGGCAGCGGATCGGGCGCGCTCGACGCGGCGCACACCACGATCCGGGGAACCTCGGCTACCTGCACGGCCACCACGTCCTGCTGTTCCAGCGGGCCTACGCGGATGGCGCAGTCGATGCCTTCGGCGACCAGGTCGGACAGGCCATCGTGCAGGCGCCATTCCAGGCTGATCTGCGGGTAGCGGCGCAGGAAGGCCAGCATCGGCGCCATCAGCTGGCCTTGCCCGAACGCATGCGGCACCAGCACGCGCAGGCGTCCACTGGGCTGCTGTGCGGCACCGCGCAGGTCCTGTTCGATGCCTTCCCAGCTTTCCAGCAGCTCACGTGCATGCTGCAGGCAGCGTTCGCCATCGTGGGTGAGCTGCATGCCATGGGTGGAGCGCTGCAGCAGGCGCAGGCCGAAATGCTTTTCCAATGCCTGCAGGCGGCGGCTGATGGTCGGCTGGGTGGTGCCCAGTTGTACGGCTGCGGCGGACAGGCTGCCGGCATCCACGATGCGCACGAAGGTGCGCAGCAGGTCGATGCGGTCTGCATTGGCGGGGGCGGAAGAATGGCTCATGCGCAGTACGTATGGGGCTGATGCGGCCGAGCCTACTACACCGGCCGCCCTGGCAGGAGGAAACTGCGCGCCATCACACCAACAAGGCTCCTCCCATGTCTACTGCGCATGACGCAACCCTGCCACTACCGCCGCCCGCCTTGCCCGGCCTGTTGGTTCCGGTCATGGCCGCCGGCGCTGGCTTCAGCGTGGCCTCGCTGTACTACGCCCAGCCGATGCTGGGCGCGATGGGGGCTTCGCTGGGTGCCAGCGACGCGTCCATCGGCTTGGTGCCGACCCTGACCCAGCTCGGCTATGCGGCCGGCATTGCGTTGCTGGCCCCGCTCGGTGACCGCTTCGAACGCCGGCGCATCATCCTGGTCAAATCATTGCTGCTGGGCGCAGCGCTGCTGGCCGCCGGCCTGGCTGGGCAGCTGCCCGGGGTGCTGCTGGCCAGCCTGCTGGTCGGCCTGATGGCCACCGTGGCGCAGGATGTGGTGCCCGCCGCCGCCACCTTGGCACCGCCGGAACACCGCGGTGCGCTGGTTGGCAAGGTAATGACCGGCCTGCTGCTGGGCATCCTGCTGTCACGCGTGGTCAGTGGCGTGGTGGCCGAACAGTTCGGCTGGCGCGCGATGTTCATCGCCGCCGCAGTGTCGGTGGTGCTGATGGGGCTGCTGCTGCGTGCCACGCTGCCGCGCTTTGCGCCCACCACCACGCTGGGCTATGGCGCGCTGCTGCGTTCAATGGGCGGGTTGTGGATGCAGTTGCCGCCGCTGCGCCGTGCGGTACTGGCCCAGGCACTGTTGGCAATGGGCTTCAGTGCGTTCTGGTCGACGCTGGCGTTGATGCTGCATGCCCGCTTCGGCATCGGCAGTGCGGGCGCCGGGGCATTCGGAATCGCCGGCGCGGCCGGTGCACTGGCCGCGCCGCTGGCCGGGCGTTTTTCCGACCGCATCGGTACCCAGCGGGTGGCCCGGCTGGCCATTGGCATCGCCCTGCTGGGCTTTGCCAGCCTGCTGCTGGATGGCCTGTTCCCGGTGTCGCTGCAGCTGGTGCTGCTGGCGGTGAGTGCGGTGATCTTCGACTTCGGTTTCCAGGCCGCGCTGGTGTCACACCAGACGCTGGTCTACGGTCTGCAGCCGCAGGCGCGCAGCCGCCTGAATGCCCTGCTGTTCACCGGCGTGTTCGTGGGCATGGCCGCAGGCGGTGGCTCGGGCGCCATGGCGCTGGCCCAGGGGGGCTGGCATGCGGTGGTGCTGCTGGCCTGCGCGACCAGTGCACTGGCGCTGTGGGTGAGGCGGTAAAAAGCCGTTCTCGCTGAACATGGCCGAGGTCGCTTTTCTGAAAGCGGGGGTGTACAAATGTACACCATGGATCCCATCGACCTCCCTCCCCAACGTGCGGCCGTGCTGGCCTGGCTGCGCCAGTCACTGGCTTCGGGCCAGTCGCCCAGCCTGGCCGACATCGCCGCCGCCTTCGGTTTCGCTTCGCGCAATGCCGCGCAGAAACACGTGCAGGCGCTGGTCGAAGCCGGCCTGCTGGACCAGGCGCCGGGCCGCAAGCGCGGGCTGGCCCTGCCCGGTGGCCCGACCGAGCTGCTGCCGCTGGCGGTGCTGGGCCGGGTGGCGGCCGGCCAGCCGATCGGCGCGGATATCGGCCTGGACCAGCAACTGTGGCTGGACCGGCGGATGTTCTCCCCGCGTCCGGATTACCTGCTGAAAGTGCAGGGCGATTCGATGATCGACGACGGCATCCTCGATGGTGACCTGGTCGGCGTGCACCGTACCCCCAGTGCCCGCGACGGCCAGACCGTGGTGGCGCGCATCGATGGCGAGCTCACCATCAAACGCCTGCAGCAGACCACCGATGGCGTGCGCCTGCTGCCGCGCAATCCGGCGCATGCGCCGATCGTGGTCGAGGCTGGCCAGGACTTCGCCGTGGAAGGCGTTTACTGCGGCCTGGTCCGGCAGGGCTGAGATGAACACCGCGCCCGAACTGCAGCAGCTGCTGTCCGCCCAGACCCTCTGGCATGCGGGACGGGGCAGTGCGAAGGAGGGCGTGGAAGGCCAGTCCACCGGGCATCCGGCACTGGATGGATTGCTGCCGCAGCGCGGCTGGCCGCGTCGCGCGCTGACCGAGCTGCTGCTGCCCGCCGATGGCGTGGGCGAACTGCAGCTGCTGCTGCCCACGCTGGCGCGGCTCAGCCAGGCTGGCGCGGCGGTGGCGGTGATCGCCCCGCCCTACCTGCCGTATGCACCGGCGTGGCAGGCGGCCGGGGTGTCCCTGCAGCATCTGCAGTTGATCGACGCGGCCCCGCGCGATGCGCTGTGGGCGTTCGAACAGTGCCTGCGCAGTGGCGCCTGCGCGGCAGTGCTGGGCTGGCCGAAACAGGCCGATGCCCAGGCGCTGCGCCGGCTGCAGGTGGCCGCAGATACCGGCCAGTGCCTCGGCTTTGCCCTGCGTGACCGCAAGCATGCGGCCAATCCATCGCCGGCCGCGCTGCGCCTGGAGGCGGTGCGTGACGGCCAGGCCACCCAGTGGCAGGTGCGCAAGTGCCGTGGCGGCCCTGCGCCGTCGCAGGCATTCGCGTTGAGGGCCGGGTGAGATACGCCGATGCTCTGGGCCTGTGTACTGCTGCCGCAGCTGGCGCTGGATGCCGTCCTTCGCCGCCACCCTGATCCGGATACGCCGCTGGCGTTGGTCGGCGGGGCGGTGCAGCTGCGCACCCTGCATGCGGTGAATGCCGCCGCCGCGCAGGCGGGGCTGCAGGCCGGCATGCGGCTGACGGCTGCGCTGGCGCTGCTGCCGGACTTCCAGATGGTGGAACACGATGCCCAGTCCGATGCGCGCTGGCAGCGCTTCCTGGCTGCCTGGGCATACCGGCACAGCTCGCTGGTGAGCGCGCAGTGGCCGGGCTGCATCGTGCTGGAAGTGCGCGCCAGCTTCCAGCTGCTGGGCCCGTGGCCGGTGCTGCAGGCGCGCCTGCGCGAGGAACTGCAGGCACTGGGCTTCCAGCACCGCATCGCGCTGGCGCCGACGCCGCGTGCGGCGATGGTGCTGGCCGGCATCCGCGATGGCCTGGATGTGCAGGACATCGCGGCGATGCAGGCGCTGCTGGACCGCGTTCCGGTGCGCCGTGCGCGGCTGCCCGATGACGGCGGCACGCGGCTGCAGCAGATGGGCATCGGCAGCCTGCAGGCGCTGCGTGCGCTGCCGCGCGATGGCCTGCGCCGGCGCTTCGGATTGCCGCTGCTGGAACACCTGGACCGGCTGTACGGCCAGGCCGATGAGCCGTTGGCCTGGTATGCGCCGCCGGACCATTTCGATTCGCGGGTGGAGCTGGGCTATGAGGTGGAAAACCACATGGCCCTGCTGTTCCCGTTGCGTCGTCTGATCGGCGATCTGTGTACCTGCCTGTCGATCCGCGATGGCGGCGTGCAGCGCTTCGTGCTGCGGTTGGAACACGAAGAAGGCCATACCGACGTGGAGGTGGGCCTGCTGGCCGCCGAACGCGATGCCACGCTGCTGTTCGAGCTCACCCGCAACCGGTTGGAGCGCGCCAGCATCGACCAGCCGGTGGTCGCCGTGCGCCTGCTGGCACGTGAACTGCCGACCTTCGTGCCGGCCAGCCGCGATCTGTTCGATACCCGCAACCAGCAGCAGCTGCCGTGGCCGCAGCTGCGCGAACGCCTGCGTGCGCGGCTCGGTGATGGCTCGGTCTATCGCGTGGGGCCGGCCGGTGACCCGCGCCCGGAGCGTGCGTGGCAGCGCGTGGAAGGCGATGGCATGGCCATTGCCGAAGCCCCGCTGCGTCCACCGCGTCCGTGTTGGCTGCTGCCCACGCCGGTGCCGCTGCGCGATCCGCGCGCGCGCATCGTGTCCGGTCCGGAGCGGCTGGAAAGCGGTTGGTGGGATGGCCAGGAAGCACGGCGTGACTATTACGTGCTGGAGACTTCGCAGGGCCAGCAGGCCTGGGCCTTCGCCATGCCGGGCCAGCAGGGCGACTGGATGCTGCACGGCTGGTTCGCATGAGCCGTATCGAAGAACGTGATGATGCCCCGTGCAAGCGCATGCCGCGTGCGTGGGAAACCCGCGAGCGACTGGCCGCGGCCAACGACGATGTACAGCATGAAGACACGCTGCCGGCGTATGCCGAGTTGCACTGCCTGTCTGATTTCTCGTTCCTGCGCGGCGCGGCCAGTGCCGAAGAACTGTTCACGCGTGCGCACCAGTGCGGCTACGAAGCCCTGGCGATCACCGATGAGTGCTCGTTGGCCGGGATCGTGCGCGCGCTGGAAGCCTCGCGGGCCACCGGCGTGCCGCTGATCGTCGGCAGCGAGTTCGTGCTGGAGTGCGGGCTGAAGCTGGTGCTGCTGGTGGAGAACCAAAGCGGCTACGTGCGCCTGTGCGAACTGATCACCACCGGGCGGCGTGCGGCAGGCAAGGGCAGTTACCGGCTGGCCCGGCAGGACGTGGAACGGGTGCTGGGCGATGCGTCCGGTGAAGGGCTTGGCCTGTTTGCGCTGTGGGTGCCGGGTGCACAGCCTGATGCCGCGCAGGCAGTCTGGATGCAGCAGGTATTCGTGCAGCGCACCTGGCTGGCCGTGCACCTGCACCGCGAACGCGACGATGCCGCACGCCTGGCCCAGCTGCTGGCGCTGGCCACGCAGCTGGGCATCGACGCACTGGCCTGCGGTGACGTACACATGGACGTGCGCCGCCGCCGCGTCCTGCAGGACACCATGACCGCGATCCGCCACGGGCTGCCGCTGGCAGAATGCGGTGCGTTCCTGTTCCGCAATGGCGAACATCACCTGCGCACCCGGCGTGCACTGGGCAACATCCATCCGCATGCGCTGCTGCACACCGCCGTGGTGCTTGCCCGACGCTGCCGGTTCCGGCTTGACGAGGTGCGCTACCAGTATCCGGCCGAGCTGGTGCCCGATGGACATACGCCCAGCAGCTGGCTGCGCGAGCTGACCCTGCGCGGCATGCGCGAGCGCTGGCCGGAAGGCGTGCCGGACGCGGTGGCCATGCAGATCGACAGTGAGCTGGCGCTGATCGCCGACATGAAGTACGAAGCCTTCTTCCTCACCGTGGAAGACATCGTGCGCTTCGCGCGTTCACGCGACATCCTGTGCCAGGGACGGGGGTCATCGGCGAACTCGGCGGTGTGCTTCGCATTGGGCATCACCGTGGTCAACCCGGCCGAAAGCCGCTTGTTGATGGCGCGCTTCCTGTCCAAGGAACGCGACGAGCCGCCGGACATCGACGTGGACTTCGAACACGAACGGCGCGAGGAAGTGCTGCAGTACGTGTATGGAAAATACGGGCGCGAACGCGCGGCGCTGGCCGCCACGGTGATCCGTTACCGTGGGAAAAGCGCAGTGCGCGACGTGGCCAAGGCGTTCGGGCTTCCGTCGGACCAGGTGGCGCTGCTGGCCGAATGCTTCGGTTGGGGCAATGGCGAAACCCCGATGCAGCAGCGACTGGCCGAGGCCGGTTTCGATGCGGAAAATCCGCTGCTGCAGCAGGTGATGGCGGTGACCGAGCAGTTGCGCGACCATCCTCGGCATCTGTCCCAGCACGTGGGCGGCTTCGTGATCAACGATGCACCGTTGAGCACGTTGGTGCCGGTGGAGAACGCCGCGATGGCCGACCGCACCATCATCCAGTGGGACAAGGACGATCTGGAAACCATGAAGATGCTCAAGGTCGATTGCCTGGCGCTGGGCATGTTGACCTGCATCCGCAAGGCAGTGGCGCTGATAGAAAAGCATCGCGGCCATCGCATCGACCTGGCTCGCCTGCCGATCGATGATCCCCCCACCTTCGCGATGATCCGGGCGGCCGACACCGTCGGCGTGTTCCAGATTGAATCGCGTGCGCAGATGAGCATGCTGCCGCGCCTGAAGCCCACCACGTTCTACGATCTTGTGATCCAGGTGGCGATCGTGCGGCCCGGGCCGATCCAGGGCGGCATGGTGCATCCGTTCCTGCGCCGCCGCCAGGGCCATGAAGCGGTGACGTACCCGTCCGAGGGCATCCAGGACATCCTCGGAAGTACCCTGGGCATTCCGTTGTTCCAGGAGCAGGTGATGGAGCTGGTGATCCATGCCGGTTACGAGCCGCACGAGGCCGACCACCTGCGCCGCTCCATGGCGGCTTGGCGCAGCGGGGGTGACATGAACCCGCATCGCGAGCGCATCCGCGGATTGATGGAGAAGAAGAACTACAGCTCGGAGTTCATCGATCAGATCTTCGAACAGATCAAGGGCTTTGGTGCCTATGGTTTCCCGCAGAGCCATGCCGCCTCGTTCGCCAAGCTGGTGTACATCAGCTGTTTCCTGAAGCGGCATGAGCCGGCCGCGTTTGCCTGCGCGCTGCTCAATGCGCAGCCGATGGGCTTCTATTCGGCCAGCCAGATCGTGCAGGACGCGCGCCGTGGCAGCGCCGAGCGGGGCGGCGTGGCCGTGCTGCCGGTGGATGTATGCATCAGTGATTGGGACAACACCCTGGAAGGCGGCGATGCCCGCACCCAGCCGGCCATACGGCTGGGGCTGCGGCAGCTGGCCGGCTGCAGCGAAGCGGCGGCACGGGCGGTGATGGCGGCCCGTGCGCAGGCTCCCTTCGCCGATGTGGCCGACCTGTGCCGCCGTGCACGGCTGGATGCAAAGGCCCGCCAGGTATTGGCCGATGGCGGGGCACTGGCCGCGCTGGCCGGCAACCGCAATGCCGCGCGCTGGGCGGTGGCCGGCATCGAACGCGCGATGCCGCTGCTGCAGGGCAGTCCGGACGAGCAGGACATCGTGCTGCCGGCGCCCAACGTGGCCGAGGAAATGCTGTCCGACTACCGTGCCAGCGGGCTGACACTGGGTGAACATCCACTGGCGCTGTTGCGCACGCGGCTGCAGCAGGAGCGCGCGCTGGACTCGCGCCAGCTGCGCGCCACCGCGCATGGGCGCGGCGTGCACACCATCGGGCTGGTGACCCAGCGACAGAAGCCCGGCACGGCCAACGGCACGGTGTTCGTCACCCTGGAAGACGAGCACGGCATGGTCAACGTGGTGGTCTGGTCGCACCTGGCGCTGCGCCGGCGCAAGGCGCTGCTGGGGTCGCGGCTGCTGGGAGTGCGCGGGCGCTGGGAGTGCGTGGACGGGGTGCGCCACCTGATCGCCGGCGACCTGCACGACTACAGTCACCTGCTGGCCGGGCTGAACGCACCATCGCGCGACTTCCGGTAGTGACGGCCGCTGGCCGTCAACCGCCTTGCTGACGGCCAGCGGCCGTCACTACCGGACACAGCGCGGCCGTCACTACCGGGCGGGGTTGCGCCCTGCACGCAACAGTCACGGTTTTAGGGTAGCGTGCGCAATCCGTCGGCCCTGTGCCCCGCTGCCCGGGCCCGCCGGATTGTCCTTGGAGGATGCATGAGCAAGTCCGCTTCAGTGGAAACCACCCCCGGTCCGGTGCTGCTGCCGACCCCGGAAGTACAGCAGGCGCAGCACCTGCTCGCCCGCCAGCAGATCGCGGTGGCGATGGAGCGCGCCCGACGCGCGGCCGACGCCGATATCGCCGAACGCCAGGCCGTACTGTCGCGCTGACCTGCGCGTGATGGAGGCGATGACGGCAACGGTCGTCACCCTCTGATTGAATCTTCATGCCGTGGCCGCCACGGCACGGCCTGCCCCACCCTCTCAAATGGTAACTGTTATCATTATCATCAGGCTTCGGGGGAGTGCGCCGGCGCGTGTCGCGGTCTATCCTGAATGGGGGAAAACCCCGGCGAGACCCTTTCGCGCTCGGCTTACACGCAGCGACCTAGACTGAGGCGCAATTTTTGAATCTACCGGGTGAGCGATTCGTGGGCTCCTGTAATGAGAGAGATCGGTTGCGGGCCCTGAAGCGCGATGTGCGGAACGGGGAAGCGTGGGATGGATCGTGTTGCGCAGGCAGCACGGCAGGCCTGCGCGTTGACGCGAGGTAACCTGGATGACTGAGACCCCCACCCGCGTCCGGCTTGATGCAGGCTTGGCGATGCTGCCCGATGGCGGCTCGCCGCTGCCCATGCCCGAACAGGAACTGCACCGGGGCGAGCTGAAGATCCGCCGCCACCGTACCTCGCCGCGCCTGATCGGGCTGCGCCGTGCCTACCTGTTCGGCGGCACCGCACTGATGACCGCAGCGGCCACCGTGATGATGTGGCGGGTGCTGTCGCCGAACGGGGTCAGCGTGCTGGAGGCCTGCCTGCTGGTGCTGTTCGTGGGCCTGTTCGGCTGGATCGCGCTGGC
Organism: Stenotrophomonas sp. NPDC078853; assembly: GCF_044901215.1. Lineage (NCBI taxonomy): Bacteria > Pseudomonadati > Pseudomonadota > Gammaproteobacteria > Lysobacterales > Lysobacteraceae > Stenotrophomonas > Stenotrophomonas sp. NPDC078853. The sequence goes on from NZ_JBJDOQ010000024.1 coordinate 35,907, forward strand.
CTTCGCCAGTGCCGTGGCCGGCTTCCTGACCGCGGTGTTCGATCGCGGCTACCGGCTGGGCATCGACCCGGACGAGCCGCTGCCGCAGCTGCATACGCGTACCGCGTTGCTGATGCCCACCTACAACGAAGACCCGCGGCGGCTGCTGGCCGGCCTGCAGGCGATCTACGAATCGGTGGCGGCCACCGGCCAGCTGGCCAACTTTGATTTCTACGTGCTCAGCGATACGCGCCGCGAAGACATCTCGCATGCCGAAGAGCAGGTATTCGCCGAACTGCGCGAAACGCTGGATGCGCACGACCATCTGTTCTATCGCCGCCGCGCCGACAACGGCGGGCGCAAGGCCGGCAACATCGCCGACTGGGTGCGCCGTTTCGGTGGCGACTATCCGCAGATGCTGATCCTGGATGCCGACAGCCTGATGACCGGCGACACCATCGTCCGCCTCGCCGCGGGCATGGAACACAACCCGGACGTGGGCATCATCCAGACCCTGCCGGTGGTGGTCGGCGGCCGCACGCTGTTCTCGCGCATGCAGCAGTTCGGCGGCCGCGTGTACGGCCCGGTGATCGCCCGCGGCGTGGCCTGGTGGCACGGCGCGGAGAGCAATTACTGGGGCCACAACGCGATCATCCGCACCGTGGCCTTCGCCGAGAATGCCGGCCTGCCCGCGCTGCCCGGGCAGGAGCCGTTCGGTGGCCACGTGCTCAGCCACGACTTCGTGGAAGCGGCGCTGATGCGTCGCGGTGGCTGGGCCGCGCACATGGTGCCCTACCTGAAAGGCAGCTACGAAGAAGGCCCGCCGACGCTGACCGACATGATGGTGCGCGACCGCCGCTGGTGCCAGGGCAACCTGCAGCACGGCAAGATCGTCGGCAGCCGCGGCCTGCACTGGATCAGCCGGGTGCACATGCTGATCGGCATCGGCCATTATTTCACCGCCCCGATGTGGGCGATGCTGATGCTGATCGGCATCGCCATCCCGCTGTTCCAGGAGGGTATCGACCTCAACGGCGTGCTGCACCTTTCGCCCAGTGTCTACTGGCGCACCCAGGACGAAACCCACGTGGTGCGGCTGTTCGCGGTGACCATGGGCGTGCTGCTGATGCCGAAGATCCTCGGCTACCTGGCCACCCTGCTTGAGCCGGCCTGCCGCCGCGGCTGTGGCGGTGCGGTGCGGATGTTCATCGCCATGCTGCTGGAAACCGTGCTGGCCGCGCTGATGGCCCCGGTGGTGATGTACGTGCAGTCGCGCGGCGTGGCCGAAGTGCTGGCGGGCAAGGATTCGGGCTGGGATGCCCAGCAGCGCGACGATGGCCGCGTGGACTGGTTCGCCCTGGTCAAGGCCTACGGTGGCCTGAGCCTGTTCGGCGCCTTCATGGGCGTGCTGGCCTGGGCGGTTTCGCCGGCGCTGGCGGCCTGGATGGCCCCGGTGGTGATCGGCATGATGCTGTCCATCCCGGTGGTGGCGCTGACCTCTTCGCGCGGTCCGGGCAGCTGGCTGCGCCGGTTGAAGCTGATGGACATCCCGGAAGAACGCGACCCGCCGGACGTGCTGGTGCGTGCCGCGCAGCTGCGCCGCGAAGCGCTGTCGAAGCCGCCGCTGTACTGAGTCGCGCATAATGCGGCTTCGATACAGAGGAGCCGCAACATGCTGCAGACGGTGGAACAGGAAACCGGCGCATCGCCGCAATGGGCAGTCATCTGGCTGCATGGACTGGGTGCGGACGGCAACGACTTCGCCCCGATCGTGCCCGAGCTGGTGCGTCCGGGCTGGCCGGCGCTGCGCTTCGTCTTCCCGCATGCGCCGGTACGTCCGATCACCATCAACAACGGCGTGCCGATGCGCGGCTGGTACGACATCGTCGGCATGGACTTCCGTTCGCGTGCGGACATGGACGGTGTGCGTGCCTCGGTGGTTGAACTGGATGCGCTGATCCAGCGCGAGATCGACCGTGGCATTCCGGCCGAGCGCATCTTCCTGGCGGGCTTCTCGCAGGGCGGGGCGGTGATCCTGACCGCTGCCCTGCAACGTACCGCGCCGCTGGCCGGGCTGATCGCGCTGTCCACCTACCTGCCCGAAGCCGAAACCGCCGCGCGCATCGATGGCGCCGTGCAGGTGCCGGTGTTCATGGCGCACGGCACGCAGGATCCGGTGATTCCGCTGCAGGTGGCCGAACACACCGCCGCCACGCTGCGCACGCTGGGCGTGGAGGTGCAGTGGCAGTCCTATCCGATGGCCCACCAGGTGTGTGGCGAAGAGATCAGTGCACTCGCAGACTGGCTGCAAACCCGCCTGCAGGCTGGCTGACCCATGAGCACGCCTGCCGCCACCCCCTGGATGCCTGAACTGTGCCGCCTGCCGCGGCTTGCCGCGATGTGCGGGCTGGCGTTGCTGGTGGTGGTGGTGCTGGCGCTGGCGCCTGACGATGGGCGCCACTGGAGCGTGGGCCGGCTGCTGTCGGCGAGTGGTTTTGCGCTGTGGCTGGCGCTGGCGGTCACCGTGGCGCTGTGTGGGCTTCGCAAGCTGCTTTCGACCCTGCCTGCGCTATCGGGATCGGTGGCAGCCATCGCGCTGACGGCGGTGATCGCGGTCATCGGCGCGGGCATCATCCATGCCCTGTATGCGGCACTCGGTGATGACTTCGCCAACGGCATCGGCTTCTGGCGGTTCACCCTGGGCAGTGCGGCCACCACCGCACTGATCAGCGCGGTGGCGCTGCGCTACTTCTATGTCAGCGACCGCTGGGCGGCCCAGGTGCAGGCGCAGGCCCGTGCCGAAGCCGATGCCCTGCAGGCACGCATCCGCCCGCATTTCCTGTTCAACAGCATGAACCTCATCGCCAGCCTGGTACGGCGCGATGCCGTGGTGGCCGAACGCGCGGTGCTCGACCTTTCCGATCTGTTCCGCGCCGCGTTGGGTGCGGGCGAGGGCGATTCGACGCTGCATGAAGAATGCGAGCTGGCCGAGCGCTACCTGTCCATCGAATCGCTGCGGCTGGGCGAACGTCTGCAGGTGCGCTGGCAGCGACCTGCCGAACTGCCCTGGCAGCAGCCGATGCCGCGCCTGGTGCTACAGCCGCTGGTCGAAAACGCGGTGTTGCACGGCATATCGCGATTGCCCGAAGGGGGCCTGATCGAACTGGAGCTGGCCTGCGTGGATGGCGTGCTGCAGATCCTGATCCGCAATCCGGCACCGGATCCCAGCGCACCGGCCTTGTCGCTGTCACGCGGCACCGGGCACGCCCTGCACAACATCGCCCACCGGCTGGCCTGGCGCTTCGGTCCGGCCGCGCGGATGACGGCAGGCTGGAGCGGGGGCTACTATGAATGCCGCATCGCCATACCGGTTCGATGAGGGGAGCGCGCCGTGAGGGTAGTGATCGCAGATGACGAACCGCTGGCGCGTGAGCGCCTGCAGTCGCTGCTGGCCGATCTTCCCGATGTTTCCGTGGTGGCTGAAGCGGCCAATGGCGAGCAGGCGCTGCACGCCTGTGCGGAGCTGCAGCCGGACCTGGTGCTGCTGGATATCGCCATGCCCGGGCTGGATGGGCTGGAGACCGCGCGGCATCTTGCGACCTTCGAACCGCGCCCGGCGGTGGTGTTCTGCACCGCCTACGATGCGCATGCGTTGTCGGCCTTTGAAGCGGCGGCGATCGACTACCTGATGAAGCCGGTGCGGCCGGAACGGCTGGCGGCAGCGATCGAGCGCGCACGTGTTTTCCTGGCCGGGCGCGGCGACGCGCAGGGCAACGGCGATGGCCGTGCACGCACCGTGTTGTGCGCGCGCCTGCGCGGTGGCCTGCGTTTGATTCCGGTGGAAGACATCCACTATCTGCAGGCCGAGGAAAAGTACGTGGTGGTACACCATGCACGTGGCGAAGACCTGATCGAGGAATCGCTGAAGTCGCTGGAAGAAGAGTTCGCTGCGCGTTTCGTGCGCATCCACCGCAATTGCCTGGTGGCGCGGCACGAGCTGATCGAACTGCGCCGCGGCACGGCCGGGCAGGTGCAGGCGGTACTGCGGCACGGCAAGCAGCCGTTGGAGGTAAGTCGTCGCTGCGTGGCGACCCTGCGGCAGGATCTGCGTCACCTTTAAGAACATCAACGTCAACGTCAAAAGCTGCAGGGCTGTGTGTTGGCGGGGCGGGGTGGCCATGGAACATGCGGCCCTGGTAGCGCCGACCCATGGTCGGCGGAATGTTTCAGGTGAACGGATAAAGAGCCGCCGACCATGGGTCGGCGCTACCGCTTTTCCTTCTTTCATTACGTGGCGGCGGCCCCCGGAATCTGTCCGGGCGCCGGGCGGAGGGGCTGGGCGGGGGCGTTGAGCGCCATGGATGGCGCGAAACGAGGCCCGCATGGGTGAGGGCGCTTTGCTTGCGAAGCACGGCTTCGCAAGCGCCCGAACGCACAGCCGCCCAGCGGCTGGGCCGGACCCCGGAGGGGCAGTTTTTGCCGTCCCCCGACCAGCCCCACCACCCGGCGCCAGGCACGCACCCTGCTTTTCGCAGTAGCCCGCCACGAGGGGGTCTCACCCGTTCGCCCCCCATCCCGATGCGCGATAATGACCGCATGGATACCCTGCGCATCGCCACCCGCAAGAGCCCGCTCGCCCTCTGGCAGAGCGAATACGTCGCTGACCGGCTTCGCCACGCCCATCCCGGCCTGCATGTCGAACTGATCCCGATGAGCACCCGCGGCGACGAAGTGCTGGACCGCTCGCTGGCCGCCATCGGCGGCAAGGGTCTGTTCCTGAAGGAGCTGGAGCTGGCGATGCTGCGTGGCGAAGCGGACTGCGCGGTGCATTCGCTGAAGGACGTGCCGATGGAACTCGATGCGCCGTTCGTGTTGCCGGCGATCCTGCCGCGGCATGACCCGGCCGACGGCTTCGTTTCCAATCTGTATGCCTCGCTGGATGCGCTGCCGCTGGGCGCGCGCGTGGGCACCTCCTCGCTGCGCCGGCAGGCCCAGCTGCGCGCGCTGCGCCCGGACCTGGAACTGCTGGACCTGCGCGGCAACGTCAATACCCGCCTGGCCAAGCTGGACAACGGCGGCTACGACGCCATCGTGCTGGCCGTGGCGGGACTGGAGCGGCTGGGACTGGGGCAGCGCATCGTGGCACGCCTGCAGCCGCCGCACTGGCTGCCGGCACCGGCGCAGGGGGCGGTGGCCGTGGAATGCGATGGCGGCAATGCCGAGCTGCTGCGCTTGTTCGCGGCGCTGGACGACGCACGCACCCGCAGCTGCGTGGAGGCCGAGCGCGCAATGAATCGCACGTTGCATGGCAGCTGCCATGTGCCGGTGGCGGCGATCGCGCTGTGGCAGGGCGAGGACCTGCACCTGCAGGGGCTGGTCGGCGGCGTGGCCGATGGCACTGCGGTGCGTGCCGAAGCCGTGGGCCCCGGCACTGATCCCGAGGCGCTGGGCAGGACCGTGGCGCAGTTGCTGCTGGATGGCGGGGCAGGCGAACTGCTGGCGTAGCGCCGGGCGTCGTGCCGACCTTGGTCGGCATGCATGACGGTGCCGACCAGGGTCGGCACGACGTCGCCTTACTTGAACTTGTAGACCACGTTCATGGTGGTCAGCGTGTCGGTCTTCTGCTTGTCGTCGGCCACGTCGCTGTTGTGGCGCGCCTGCCAGGCGGCCTTCAGCGCGAGATGTTCGTTCATGCTTACCGACACGCCGAAATCGTTCTGCGCGAAGGTGTTGTACGAACCGGATTCGACCAGCAGCGTGTTGACCAGGTCGGTGTTGGGGGTCAGCGAATACTTGATGTCGAAGAAGCCACGACCGATCAGGCCGGTGCGGGTCTGATCGTCTTCGGTGCTGTGGGTGCGGCGCACACCGGGGCCGACCTGGGCATCCAGCGAGAAGCGGTCATTGCCCCACAGCCGGGTGCCGTAACCCAGACCGAACGAGCTCTGCCGATCATAGGTGGCGAAATCGTCGCGCTCGTAACGGACCGTGGCGGTGATCTGGCGGTGCTCGCCCAGCTGCAACGCGCTGCCGGCACTGCCGGTGTAGCGGTTGGCGGTGGTGTTGCTGACCTTGCTTTCAGTGCCGTCATCGTTGGTCTGGATCGATTCCGAACGCGAACGCAGGCCGAACAGGTCCATGCTGTGCACCCAGTCGTCATCGGTGTAGCGCAGGCGAAGGCGGCCGTTGGCGCTCTCGGTTGTGCTGTTGCCGCGTGCAGAAGCGAAGCCGAGTTCACCGCCGCTGCCGCTCCAGGGAGAGGTCATCGCCGCCAGTTCGGCGGGGTCCTGGGCGAATGCCGCAGGAGCGGCCAGCAACAACGGAACCAGCAGGGAAACACGCAGGGACATCAGGAATTCTCCGGGGGGGCGGGGATCGAGCGCAGTGCGTGATGATAGCGTTAACCCCTCGCTGCCTCGACCGCAGACGACGCCGCGCTTCAGTCGGCGTTTCTACAAATCCCCATTCAGGACAGGGGAAGCTGCATCTCCGGGCGGCGGGACCTGCAGCGACGGATCATTCAAGCGCGAATAGCGCAGGGTGATCCGGTAGGGCTGCTGCTTGTTGAAGCCATCGCGCTGGATCTGCCGCGGAAGACCGTCGCCGCCGATCCAGTACTGCAGCGTTTCGCCACTGCCGGCCGGGCCGTCGATCCGGTACACGCGCGTGGCCGTGCCATCGATGTCGGCCGGCCCACGGTCTTCCACCCGCAGGTCCTGCAGGCGCGCTTCAGAGGGCAGCGGGCTGCGCCATTGTTCCAGGGTGCCAGCTGGCAGCGGCACCTGCTGCATGCGGCCCTCCGCCTGCAGGAAGAAGGTGTCGCCGATGATCGTCTGCACGCCGGCCGGTGTCTCCAGCCGATAGCGGTCCGGGGCCACGAAGTCCATCCCGCTGCGGACCACCTGGCCCGCCTGTGCACCGTGCAGTGTCATCTCGGCATGGAAGCTGCGCAGGCTGGCGAAACGTCGGCTGGCCTCCAGCACGGCCGACGCCGGGTCCGCCGCCGGCGCTGCCGCCGGGTGGGCGGCATCGGCCGATGGCACGCTGGCCGGCGGTGGGCTGGGTTGTTGGCAACCCGCCAGCAACGCGGTCGCCAGGATCAGGGAACACAGGGGAAGCAGGCGCATGCGGGGCAGGCCGAGGCGTGGGGATCGACACGATAGCCGATCATGGCCGCCACAATGGCCGCGAGTCGGACATAATCGGGGTCATGGACCGATACGAACGCATCACTGCCCTGCATCGTCTGCTCAAGTCTGCCCGCTATCCGGTCACGGTGGCGACGCTGCAGGACAAGCTTGGCTGTTCCCGTGCCACGGTCTACCGCGACCTGGCCTTCCTGCGGGATGCGCTGATGGCACCGATCGAAGGCGACGGCGAGGCGGGCTTCCGCTACATGGCCGATGAAAGCGACCGCTTCGAGCTGCCCGGGCTGTGGCTGAGTTCGGAGGAACTGCACGCATTGCTGGCCTCCCAGCATCTGCTCGCACGCACCGGTGGTGGGGTGCTGTCCTCGGTGCTGGCCCCGCTGCAGCAGCGCATCGAAGGGCTGTTGGCGGCCCAGGCCGGCGTCTCCAGCTGGCCGGTGGACCGGGTCCGGGTGATTCCGCACCGGGTACGCAAGTTCGACGAAGGCAGCTTCCGCAGCGTGGCGTCGGCGGTGCTGGAACGGCGCCAACTGGCGTTCGAATATCGCGCGCGTTCCACCGACGAGGCCACCCGCCGCACGGTATCCCCCCAGCGCCTGACCCACTACCGCGACAACTGGTACCTGGATGCCTGGGACCACGACCGCGATGCCCTGCGCAGTTTCGCCGTGGACCGCATCAACAAGGCACGGGTGATCGATGCGCCGGCCACCGATGTCGATGACACCGTGCTGGACGCCCAGCTGGGTGCCAGCTATGGCATCTTCTCCGGCGCCCCGAAAGGCTGGGCGACGATCCTGTTCAGCGCCAAGGCCGCCCGATGGGTGGCCGACGAGCACTGGCACGCCAACCAGCAGGGCCGCTACCTGGCCGATGGGCGCTATGAACTGAAGGTGCCCTACAGTGTTTCCCGCGAATTGCTGATGGATGTGCTGCATTACGGTTCCGATGCCGAGATCATCGAACCGGTGATGCTGCGCGAACAGGCCAAGAGCCTGCTCGCCCTGGCCCTCAGCAATTACGAATGACCCTCTCCCCCGAGACCCTCCCATGATGAAGAAGTCCCTGTTGTTGTCCCTGTTCGCTGCCGTGGCCCTGGCCGCCTGTGGCAAATCCGGCGAACCCTCGCAGAAGCTGATCGTGGCCGCCACGGCGGTGCCACACGCGGAGATCCTCGAGGTGGTCAAGCCGATGCTGAAGGAGCAGGGTGTGGACCTGGATGTGCGCGTGTTCAACGACTACGTGCAGCCCAACGACCAGCTGGTGCAGAAGCAGGTGGACGTCAATTACTTCCAGACCGAGCCCTACCTGGACGCGTACAACCGGGATCGCAAGTCCGGGCTGGTGACCGTGGCCGGCGTGCACATCGAGCCCTTCGGTGCGTATTCGCGCAAGGTCAAGTCGCTGGATGAACTGCGCGAAGGCGCCGACGTGGTGATCCCCAACGATCCCAGCAACAACAGCCGCGCGCTGATCCTGCTGCACAACGCCGGGGTCATCCAGCTGCAGGACCCGAAGAACGCCCTGGCCACCCAGCGTGACATCATCGCCAACCCGAAGAACCTGAAGTTCCGCGAGCTGGATTCGGCGATGCTGCCGCGCGTGCTGGACCAGGTCGACCTGGCGCTGATCAACACCAACTACGCGCTGGATGCCGGCCTCAATCCCACCCAGGATGCGCTGGCGATCGAGAGCAAGGATTCGCCGTACGTGAACTTCCTGGTGGCGCGTCCGGACAACAAGGACGACCCGCGCGTGCAGAAGCTGGCCAAGGCGTTGACCAGCCCGCAGGTGAAGGAATTCATCGCGCAGAAGTACAAGGGCGCGGTGCTGCCGGCGTTCTGACCCATCGGTCCGCCGGGCATGGCCCGGCGCTGACAGAACCCCGCATCACCAGGCGAGGGCCGCATTGACGGCCCGTTGCCAGCCCGCATACAGCGCCTCGCGCTGGGCCGCGGACATCGTCGGCTCGAAGCGCCGGTCCACGCCCCACTGGGCCGCGATCTGCGCACGGCTCTCCCAGAAGCCGGTCGCCAGCCCGGCCAGGTAGGCCGCGCCAAGCGCGGTGGTTTCCGCCACCTGCGGGCGCAGCACCGGCACGCCCAGCAGGTCGCTCTGGAACTGCCCCATGAAGTCATTGGCGATCGCCCCGCCGTCGGCGCGCAGTTCCTTCAATTCGATGCCTGCGTCGGCCTGCATGGCGGCCAACACGTCGCGGGTCTGGTAGGCAATGGATTCGACCGCCGCGCGGATGAAGTGTTCTTTGGTGGTGCCGCGGGTGACCCCGAACATCGCGCCGCGCGCGTCGCTGCGCCAGTACGGCGCGCCCAGCCCGACGAAGGCGGGAACCAGGTACACGCCGCCGGTATCGGGCACGCGTTCGGCGTAGGCCTGGCAGTCGCTGGACTTGCCGAACATGCGCAGCCCGTCGCGCAGCCACTGCACCACCGATCCGGCGACGAAGATCGAACCTTCCAGCGCATATTCCACCTGGCCGTCCACATTCCACGCGATGGTGGTCAGCAGGCCGTTGGCTGAATTGACCGCCTGGCGGCCGGTGTTCATCAGCATGAAGCAGCCGGTGCCATAGGTGTTCTTGGCCATGCCCGGTTCGAAACAGGCCTGCCCGAACAGCGCCGCCTGCTGGTCACCGGCGATGCCGGCGATGGGAATCCGTCGATCGAAAAAGAACTGCGGCCGCGTATGGCCGTACACCTCGCTGCTGCTGCGCACGTCCGGCAGCATCGCGCGCGGTATGTCCAGCAGCGCCAGCAGCTCCTCGTCCCAGGCCAGTGTGTGGATGTTGAACAGCAGCGTGCGCGCGGCGTTGGTCATGTCGGTCACGTGCACCGCGCCGCCGGTGAGGTTCCAGATCAGCCAGCTGTCGATGGTTCCGAACAGCAGCTCGCCGCGTTCGGCCCGCGCCTGCGCACCGTCCACATGGTCCAGGATCCAACGGATCTTGGTGGCGGAGAAGTAGGCATCCACCACCAGCCCGGTCCGGCTGCGGATCAGCGCCTCATGGCCGTCGGCCTTCAGCTGCTCACAGATCGCCTGGCTCTGGCGCGACTGCCAGACGATGGCGTTGTGGATCGGCTGGCCGGTCGCCTTGTCCCAGACGACCGTGGTTTCGCGCTGGTTGGTGATGCCGATGGCGGCGATGCGGCGCGGATCGACCTGCTGCTGGTTGAGCAGTTCGGTCAGGGTGGTATAGACGCTGGTCAGGATCTCGCGCGGATCGTGTTCCACCCAGCCGGGCTGCGGGAACAGCTGGGCGAACTCACGTTGCGCGCTGCCCGCGATACGACCATCACGGTCGAACAGGATGGCGCGGGAACTGGTGGTGCCCTGGTCGATGGCAAGGATGAAATCAGGTTCCATGAAGGTGTCCTGGTCGGTTCGTTGGACGCTGCGGCAGCGACGCGCGCGGCAGGGAGTTCATTGTGCGCCGCAGTCGCTCGCAACGACCGTGGAATCTGCCAGCGCACGCTGGCGCGCCGGAAGGAACGGCAGGATGAGCCAGCGGTAGGCGGCCCCGCCGAGCGCGCCGCCGATCAGCGGGCCGACGATGGGGACCCACCAGTAATGGTGTTCGGCCGGCAACGCGGCGCGGTCCCAGCCGGCGAGCCAGGCGAACACGCGCGGACCGAAATCGCGGGCGGGATTGATCGCCCAGCCCTCCAGATAGCCCATCGATGCGCCGATGCAGGCCACCAGCAGGCCGATCATCAGCGCGCCGCCGTTCGCCCCCGGTGCGGCTTCGTTGTAACGCTCGGTGATGGCGAAGATGCCGAACACCAGGAACGCGGTCAGGATGACCTCATTGCGCAGCGCATGCAGCGGCGTGACCGCCAGTCCCGGCGCAGTGAGGAACACCCCGGCCGCGCCCCCTTCAGCGCGGGTCATCCCGTGCAGGTCGTTGTAATGGTCGAGGACCGGGCCATACAGCAGCAGCACGATCGCCGCGCCGACGATACCGCCCAGCACCTGCGCCGCCCAGTACGGCAGCACGCGTGGCCACGGAAAACCGCGATACAGCGCAAGGGCCAGGGTCACCGCCGGATTGGCGTGGGTGCCCGATACCGACGCCGTGGCGTATATCGCAACGGTGACCGCCAGTCCCCAGGTGATGCACAACCCCCAGTAGGCATGCTGGTAGGGACTGGGGTCGTACAGCAGGTACATGGCGGCCGCAGAGCAGCCGATGCTGATGATGATCGCCACCGCGACCGCTTCGGAAATCAGTTCGCCTGCAAGCTGCCGTCGTGACATGCGGTGTTCCTCATCGTGCAATCAGGGAGAGCCCAGGGCACGTCGGCCGGTGGGTGCGTGGGTGTCCAGCCAGCGGGCCAGCCGATGCTGCTGCGCAGCGTCCAGCGCCAGGCCCAGTCGGGTCCGTCGCCACAGCACGTCATCTGCCTGGCGGACCCATTCGCGCGCACACAGGTAGCGCACCTCGGCTTCATACAGATCGGCGCCGAAGTGCGTGCCGAGCGCGTCCATCGAATCGGCCTGGCCGAGGATCAATGCGGCCCGCGCGCCATAGGTGCGGGCCCAGCGCGCCGCGAGCGACGGCGGCAGCCATGGCCATTGCGTTGCCAGCCAGGCCGCGCCCTGCGCTGGCGTACCGCGTTCGGCCCCGGGCAGCAGCGCGCCGGTGGCTGTCCATGCAGGCGCTGCATTGCCGCCAAGGCGCGCCAACAGGTCAACCGCCTCTTCGGCCAAGCGCCGATACGTGGTCAGTTTGCCCCCGAGTACGTTCAGCAGCGGCGCGCCCTCGGCATCCAGCTCCAGCCGGTAATCACGGCTCACCGTGCTGGCCTCCGCGTCCGCGTCATCCAGCAGCGCGCGCACCCCGCTGAACTCCCACACGATGTCGCGCGGGCTGGTCTGCTGGCGGAAACTGCGATTGGCCGCCGCGCAGAGATAGTCACGCTGGGCGTCGTCCACGTGCACAGCGCCGGGATCGCCATCGAAGTCCACGTCGGTCGTGCCGATGAGGGTGTAGCGGTCTTCGAAGGGAATGGCGAACACGATGCGGCCATCGGGTTGCTGCAGCAGGTAGGCATGGTCATGCGGGTACAGCGCCGGCACCACGATGTGGCTGCCCTGTACCAGGCGCAGCGGGACGCTCCGGGTCAGGCTGATGTCGTCGACGAATGCGGGCACCCAGGGGCCGGTGGCGTTGACCAGCATCCGCGTGCGCACGCTGCGCTGGCTGCCATCCGGGTCGCGCAGGTCGACCGACCAGCCATCGGCCTCCCGCCACGCCTGCTCGCAGCGCGTGCGCGTCCATATGCGGGCACCACGCTCGGCGGCATCGATGGCGTTGGCCACCACCAGCCGGGCGTCCGGCGCCTGCGCGTCGCTGTAGGTGAATCCACGGCGCAGGCCATCGTGCAGCGGTGCGCCAAGCGGATGGGTGGACAGCCGCAGTGAACGCGATCTTGGCAGCAGCGACGATCGTCCACCCAGGTGGTCGTAGAGCCACAATCCCAGGCCGATCAGCCACGCGGGCCGAAGGTGGGACTCATGCGGCAGTACGAAGGGCAGCGGCTGCACCAGGTGCGGCGCGATCCGCAGCAGGACCTCGCGCTCTTTCAACGACTTGCGGACCATGCCGAACTGGCGGTGTTCCAGGTAGCGCAGCCCGCCATGGATGAGCTTGGAGCTCGCGCTGGAAGTGTGCGAAGCCAGGTCGTGCTGTTCGCACAGGGCGACCTCCAGCCCGCGTCCCGCCGCGTCGCGGGCGATCCCGGTTCCATTGATCCCACCGCCCACCACCAGCATGTCGAGCATCTGCGGTCGCCCTCCGGCAGGCATCTGCCGTCTCTGGGCCCGAGCCTAGCGCACTGCAGCTGGCGGAAACGTGGCATGCGCACCGTTACGCGTGCGCGGTGAAATGACAACGGGCCCCGAAGGGCCCGCTGCGGTGAAACGATGTTGCCTGCGACGTGCTTAGAAGCGCGCGCCGATACCGAAGCCGACAGTCCACGGATCCAGCTTGGCGTCTGCGCCGGTACCTTCGCCGCCGACCTTCACTTCCGGACGTGCGTGCATGTAGCGCGCATCGGCGCGGGCGAACCAGGTGGAGTTGATGTTCATGTCCACGCCGACGGTGCCGATGGCGCCCTTGGCGGTTTCCAGACCGATGTGCTCGGTGACGCCCGGAGCGGTCAGGTCTTCATTGCTGAAGTTCGACTCGTAGTAACCGACGCCGACGAACGGACGGAACACGTTGTCCGCCTGACCGAAGTGGTACTGGCCGCTCAGTGCGATCGGCTGCTGTTCCACCGTGCCCAGGCGCTCGTTGCCGACGCCGCGCACGCGGTGATTGAACTTGTCGGCTGCGCCCCACAGTTCAACGGCCCAGTTGTCGTTGATGTAGTAGCTCAGGCTCAGGGTCGGTGCCGGGCCGCCGTCGAACTTGCGGATGCCTTCAACCGGATCGTTCTTCGGCTGCAGCAGCGCAACGCCGCCGACCACGGCGAAGTGCTTGCCCGAAGCCGTGTCGGTGCTGCTGTCAGTGGCCGAATAGTCCTGCGCGAAGGCGCTCGGAGCAAACGCGGCGGCGGTCAGCAGGGAAAGGCTCAGGATACGGATGGAGCGCATGGGGGAATCTCCTCGGGGTTCTTGTTATGGGTCCCCTGTCGGGGCGCAGCCAACGTATTCCCGTGAACATGAATCGAGTCCGACGCGCGTTAAAAAATAGTTGGATGCGTTCAGCAAAACGCGGGAAATGCCTACTGCGATGTAGAGTTGCCTCAATGAAAGATGTTCATGCAGATCGTCGGGATGTGACTGGAAACGACATATGCATCGGGTTGCCTGCGCAGCTCGATGCGCAGGCGCGGGTGCTGGTGCTGGGTTCGATGCCGGGGGTGGCGTCCCTGCGCGAGGCCCGTTACTACGCCCATCCACGCAACCGCTTCTGGCCGCTGATGTCGCTGTTGGCGGGGATCGATGCGGGGCTGCCGTACGCAGCGCGGGTGGCTGCGCTGAACGACGCCGGCATCGGCCTTTGGGACGTGATCGGGCGATGCCGCCGGCGGGGCAGCCTGGATGCGGACATCGTGCGTGGCAGCGAGGTGCCCAATCAGCTCGCGGAGGTACTGGCGACGCTGCCGGCACTGCAGCTGGTGGCGTGCAATGGTGCCGCCGCACACCGCGCGTTCCAGCGCTTCATCGTTCCGGGCCTGCAGCGGCCGCTGGACGTTCCGGTTCTGGCGATGCCCTCGACCAGTCCTGCCAATGCGGCCGCCTCGCTGCCGGCCCTGCAGCACGCCTGGCGGGCGGTCGGTGAGTCACTGGCGCGTCTGTAATGAAGGGACAATACGCCACCGACTGGAAGCGGCTGGCGCCATGCCCTCGCAGCGCAAGCGCGCTGCTACAACAGCGTGTCCCGGGACAGTGCGGACTGAAAACGCCATCAACGGTTGGCGAGGGGGCCATGCTGGCCGCACAATAGAGGATTCCCTACACCAGATTGCCGGAGTTATCCCCATGGCCGAAATCAAGGAAGCCCTCGTCCCCGATATCGGTGACTACAGCGATATCCCGGTAATCGAGGTGCTGGTCGCCGTCGGCGACACGGTCAAGAAGGACCAGGGGCTGGTCACGCTGGAAAGCGACAAGGCGACGATGGAAGTGCCGTCGTCGGTCGCAGGCGTGGTCAAGGAGATCAAGGTAAAGGTCGGCGACAACCTGTCTGAAGGCAAGGTCGTGGCGCTGATCGAGGTCGCTGAAGGTGACGCAGCGGCCGCCAAGCCGGCCGCCGCCGCTGCCGCACCTGCGCCGGCCAAGGCTGCCGCTGCGCCGGCGCCGGCCGCCCAGCAGAGCGCCCCGGCCGCTGCCGCCCCGGCGCCCGCCGCTGGTGGTGGCGCGGTGGAAGCGCTGGTCCCGGACATCGGCGATTACTCGGATATCCCGGTCATCGAGATCCTGGTCGCCGTGGGCGACACGGTGAAGAAGGACCAGGGCCTGGTCACGCTGGAAAGCGACAAGGCCACGATGGAAGTACCCTCGTCGGTTGCCGGCGTGGTCAAGGAAATCAAGGTCAAGGTCGGTGACACCCTGTCGCAGGGCAAGGTCGTGGCGATCATCGAAGCCGAAGGCGCGGCCAATGCCGCTCCGGCGCCGACCAAGGCCAATGCCGCGGCCAACGAAGCGGCCGAAACCGCCACCAAGGTCGAGCCGGTCGCCGTGCCGGCACAGCCGGACAAGCTGGCTGCCCGTGAGATCGCCAGCGCCCCGTCCGCAGGGGCGCCGAGCAGCCCGCCGGTGCAGTTCAACGCCGACAGCGTGCTGCCGGCCAAGGTGCCCTATGCGACCCCGGCGGTGCGCGTGTTCGCCCGCGAACTGGGCGTGGACCTGCTGCAGATCAGCGGTACCGAAAAGGGCGGCCGCATCACCAAGGGCGACGTGCAGAAGTTCGTCAAGGCCGCACTCACCGGCGGCGGCGCTGCTGGCACGTCCGCACCGGCTGCTGCCGGCGGTGGCCTGAACCTGCTGCCGTGGCCGAAGGTCGACTTCAGCAAGTTCGGCGAGGTCGAGGTCCAGCCGCTGTCGCGCATCAAGAAGATTTCCGGTGCGAACCTGGCGCGCAACTGGGCCATGATCCCGCACGTCACCCAGTTCGAACAGGCCGACATCACTGAGCTGGAAGCCCTGCGCGTGGCGCTGAACAAGGAAAACGAGAAGGCCGGCATCAAGCTGACCATGCTCGCCTTCCTGGTCAAGGCCAGTGCCGCAGCGCTGAAGAAGTTCCCCGAGTTCAACGCCTCCCTGGATGCCAGCGGAGAGAACCTGACCCTGAAGAAGTACTTCAACATCGGCTTCGCCGCCGACACCCCGAACGGCCTGGTCGTTCCTGTGGTGCGCGATGTCGACAAGAAGGGCGTGGTGCAGATCGCGCAGGAAAGTGGCGAGCTGGCCAAGAAGGCACGTGACGGCAAGCTGGGTCCGGCCGACATGAGCGGTGGCTGCTTCTCGATCAGCTCGCTGGGCGGCATCGGTGGCACCGCGTTCACGCCGATCGTCAACGCGCCGGAAGTGGCGATCCTCGGTGTGTCCAAGTCGTCCATCCAGCCGGTCTGGAATGGCAAGGAGTTCGCGCCGAAGCTGATGCTGCCGCTGTCGCTGAGCTACGACCACCGCGTCATCGACGGTGCACTGGCCGCACGCTTCACCACCTACCTGTCGCAGGTACTGGCGGACATGCGCCGCGTACTGCTCTGATCGAGCCGGCAAGCCCCCTCCGTGTGGCCGCCGCCCTGCGCGTGGCCGCGTGACGAACTGCAGCAGACGCCCGCCGGCCATTCCGCGCGGGCATGAAGGAAACCACCATGGCCACGATTGAAGTCAAGGTTCCCGACATCGGTGATTACAGCGATGTGCCGGTGATTGAAATACTGGTCGCCGTCGGCGACACGGTGAAGAAAGACCAGGGTCTGCTGACCCTGGAATCGGACAAGGCAACGCTGGAAGTGCCGTCCTCGGCCGCCGGCGTGGTCAAGGAGCTGAAGGTCAAGCTCGGCGATACGCTGTCCGAAGGCGCTGTCGTGGTGCTGCTGGAAGCCGAAGGCGAGGGCGCCGCACCGGCCGCGCCGGCCAAGGCGGCCGCACCCTCGGCGGCTGCCGCCCCCAACAGCAAGCCGCCGGTGACCCCGTCGCACCGCGCCCCGGCCGAGCCGGTCGCGCCGAAGCCTGCGCTGTCTTCCGGCAAGGCCGCCGACATCGAATGCGCGATGGTCGTGCTGGGCTCCGGCCCGGGCGGCTACACCGCCGCGTTCCGTGCCGCCGACGTCGGCCTGGATACCGTCATCGTGGAACGCTACGCCAGCCTGGGCGGCGTCTGCCTCAACGTCGGCTGCATTCCGTCCAAGGCGCTGCTGCATGCCGCGGCGGTAATCGATGAAGTCGCCCATGCCGGCGATTTCGGTGTGGAATTCGGTGCGCCGAAGATCACCCTGGACAAGCTGCGCCAGTACAAGGAAAAGGTGGTCGGCCAGCTGACCAAGGGCCTGGCCGGCATGGCCAAGCAGCGCAAGGTGCGCAGCGTGCAGGGCGTGGGCCGCTTCGTGTCGGCCAATGAGCTGGAAATCACCGCTGAAGACGGCAGCACCCAGCTGCTGCGCTTCCAGCAGTGCATCATCGCAGCGGGTTCGCAGGCGGTGAAGTTGCCGAACTTCCCGTGGGACGACCCGCGCGTGATGGACTCCACCGATGCGCTGGAACTGGCCGATGTGCCGGGCTCGCTGCTGGTGGTCGGTGGCGGCATCATCGGCCTGGAGATGGCCACCGTGTATGCCGCACTGGGCAGCAAGGTCACCGTGGTGGAGTTCATGGACCAGCTGATGCCGGGTGCCGACAAGGACCTGGTCAAGCCGTTGGCCGACCGCCTGAAGAAGCAGGGCGTCGAAGTGCACCTGAAGACCAAGGCATCCGGCGTCAGTGCCGACGCCAAGGGCGTCACGGTCACCTTCGAAGCCGCCGCGGAAGGCGAGACGCCCGCGCTGCAGCAGGGCACCTTCGACCGCGTGCTGGTGGCCGTGGGCCGCTCGGCGAACGGTGGCAAGATCGGTGCGGAAAACGCCGGCGTGCAGGTGTCCGATCGCGGCTTCATCCCGGTGGATCGCCAGATGCGCACCAACGTGCCGCACATCTTCGCCATCGGCGACATCGTCGGTAACCCGATGCTGGCGCACAAGGCGACCCATGAAGGCAAGCTGGCTGCCGAAGTGGCTGCCGGGCACAAGAAGGAATGGGTCGCACGGGTGATTCCGTCGGTGGCCTACACCAATCCGGAAATCGCCTGGGTCGGCGTGACCGAAACCGAAGCGAAGGCCAAGGGCCTGAAGGTCGGCGTGGCCAAGTTCCCGTGGGCGGCCAGTGGCCGTGCCATCGGCATCGGCCGTACCGAAGGCTTCACCAAGCTGATCTTCGACGAAGAGACCCATCGCATCATCGGCGGCGCCATCGTTGGCGTGCACGCCGGCGACCTGCTCGCGGAAATCGGCCTGGCCATCGAGATGGGCGCCGAAGCCGAGGATATCGGCCACACCATCCATGCCCATCCGACGCTGAGCGAATCGGTGGCGATGGCATCGGAAATCTACGACGGCACGATCACCGACCTGTACATGCCGAAGAAGAAGTAAGCCGCCAGGCGCCGCGCGGAGCCCGGGTGATGTTTCCCGGCACAAAAAAAACCCCAGGCATGCCTGGGGTTTTTCGTCTGCGCAGTGGGGATCAGAACGACAGGCTGACGCCGGCCACCGGACCCTTGAACTCCTGCTTCAGGCCGATCACGCCGTCGCTGCCCTTCTGGTCGACGTCCAGCTTGAACCAGTCGTAGCCGGCGAAGAGGCCGAAGTTGTCGGTCAGGCGGTACTCGACGATCGCGTTGGCGCGGCTCAGGTCGCCTTCGTAGTCATCGAAGCTGCCCCAGCTGGTGTTGAGGTACTGGCCCTGCAGGTTGATCATCCAGCGATCAGCCGGGTTGAAGGTCAAGCGTGCACCGACCACCGGCGCCACGCCGTTTTCCTTCTCATCCAGGAAGCGGCCGTTGTAGACGTTGCCCAGGTCGGCATAGCCCTTGGCGCTGATCTGCGCCCATTCGGCACCGATCTGCAGGCCGAGGTCGAAGCGGTCGGTGTCCACGACCGAGTAGTCATAGACCAGGGTGGCGACCTGGTACTTCAGCTCAGCCTTGACGAAGCTGCCTTCCGGAACGTTGATCTCGCCGAAGGCGATGCCGTCGTTCAGCGTCTCACGGCGGTCCTTGTCCCACTTGAAGTAATCGAAGATCAGGCGCTGGCGGTCGCTGAAGCGGAACACGCCATCCACGCGCGGCTCCCATTCCTTGCCGCCCATGGTGAAATCTTCATTGAGATTCACGTCCTGGCCGGCAACGGTGGTGCTGCCGCGGATCGTGTTATCGGTATCGATGTTCATCGCACCCAGGCGCAGCGTGAAGCGGTCATCGCCTTCGGCAGCATGCGCGTTGGAGGCAAAGCCGGCGCCGACGGCGGCCAGCGAAAGAGCAAGCAGGGTGGTAACGGGGCGCATCGGCAGGAATCCTTGCAGTGGTTCAACGAAAGTTGCGCCACTATCGCTATCTCCGCGTCCACCATTCGTGAGCGTATTGTGTAGGCGGCGTCTTCACAGGTCGCTATCAAGTGTGACGACCAACGGTCGTCACCCACCGAAGCACGGTCGTCACCCACCGAAGCACGGTCGTCACCCACCATGGCACCGTAGCGCCGAGCCATGCTCGGCGAGCGCAGCGGCAGACAAAAAAAGTCCCGCCGGGCAGCGGCGGGACCCCGTGCAGACCTGCGCAACTGCGCCGACGAGGATGAGAGAGTGCAGGTCGAGGGGTTGGACACACCGCCGCGACGAAAGTTCAATGCTGCATCGCCGCAGGGGCGGGAGCCCCGCTGGGCCTGATTGTCCCGCCCCCGGCCGGAAAAATGCCGGTCATCCCGCAACTTGCATCGATCCGGGATGAACACGCAGCGGTTGTCTCGCAAATTGTCCCATTGCTATAATTTGGCGGCTCGACGAGGCACCACGCTGCTGCCTCATGCCTATCACTCCAAATGTGCGGGACGTCTCTGTGCTGAATTCCGTTGATCCGGGTCGGCGACTGATGCTGCGCGCCGCGGTCTACCCGCTGGCCGCGGTGATTGTCCTGGCCCTTGGCTTCCTGCTGGTGAGTCCGAAACATGCGCTTGGCGCACTGCTTTCCGGGCTCGCGGTTTCGGCCGGTGGCTGGGTGGCGGCACGGATGGCGCTGGGCGGTGGGGTACAGGCAGCTGGCTCGGCAATGGCAAGGCTGATCATCGCCGTCGTTGCCAAGTGGGCCGTGGTATTTGGCGTGTTGATCGCAGGCATCCTGGTGTTCAGGCTGCCGGCGGTGGCACTGCTGGCCGGTATCGCGGTCGGCTTGATGTTCCAGGTCCTGGCTCTGGCCAGGCGTTGATCGAATTTCTTAATAACTAAGGTTCCGGACACATGGCAGGCGAGGCGCTGACACCCACCTCCTATATCCAGCATCACCTGCACAACCTCACCGTTGGGCACGGCAGCCCGTGGGCGCTGCACCTGGATACCATCGCCACGTCGGTCCTGATGGGTCTGGTGATGGTTTTCGCCTTCTGGATGGCGACCCGCAATGCCACGGCCGGCGTGCCGGGCAAGTGGCAGGCCTTCGTGGAGATCTGCCTGGAGTTCGTTGACCGCCAGGCCAAGGACACCTACCACGGCACCAGCAAGCTGGTGACCCCGATCGCGATCACGATCTTCTTCTGGATCCTCCTGATGAACCTCATCAAGATGATCCCGGCCGACTTCATCGCCATCCCGCTGGAAATGCTGGGCGTGCCGTACTGGAAGCCGGTGCCGACCGCCGACGTCAACGCCACCCTCGGCATGTCGATCAGCGTGTTCTTCCTGATGCTGTTCTTCGCGCTTCGCTCGAAGGGCATCGGCGGCTTCACCAAGGAATTCCTGACCGCCCCGTTCGGCAAGTGGATGCTGCCGTTCAACCTGATCCTGAACATCGTGGAGTGGCTGAGCAAGCCGATTTCGCTGGCGATGCGACTGTTCGGCAACATGTTCGGCGGTGAAATCGTGTTCCTGCTGATCTGGGTGCTGGGCGGTGCAGGTATCGCCGGCATCTTCGCAGGCGCGTTCGCCGGCTTCGGCTGGATGCTGTTCCACCTGCTGGTGATCCCGCTGCAGGCTTTCATCTTCATGATGCTGTCCATCGTGTACCTGAGCCTGTCGGAAGACGCTCACTGAGTTTCGCTGCACCCTTCATCCGTTAGTTTCCAAATCCCTTAGCAATCACGTTCCCGGAGAAAACCATGTACTTCGCCGTCCTGACCAATCTCGCCCAGGTCCAGAGCTCCACCGTCCTCGCCGTCGGCATCATGATCGGCCTGGCCGCGCTGGGCGCAGGCCTGGGTCTGGCCATCATGGCTGGTAAGTTCCTGGAATCGGCCGCGCGCCAGCCGGAACTGATCCCGGTTCTGCAGGTCCGCATGTTCATCACCGCCGGCCTGATCGACGCCGCGTTCATCATCTCGGTCGCCGTGGGCCTGCTGTTCGCCTTCGCCAACCCGATGGTCGGCGAGTTCGTCGCCCGCCTGCCGGCAGTGGCTGGCTGATCCAGCCCCAAGTGAAACGACCGGGCGCTTCGGCGCCTGGTTGCGGATGAAGGTTCGGAGGTGCCGCCCGCAAGGCGGCACGTCCACCCCGTCACCACTGACTGAGCGAAAACAATGGATATCGGTTTTACCCTCATCGCCCAGGCCCTGGCCTTTGCTGCCCTGATCTGGATCATCGCGACCAAGATCTGGCCGCCCCTGATGAACGCGATCGAAGAGCGCCAGCAGAAGATCGCTGAAGGTCTCGCCGCTGCCGATCGCAGCCAGAAGGACCTCGCCCAGGCACAGGACAAGGTCAACGAAGCGCTGAAGGAAGCCCGCGGCAAGGCCAATGAAATCATTGACCAGGCCCACGCGCGCGCCAACCAGATCGTTGAAGCCGCCAAGAATGAAGCGATCACCGAAGCCAACCGCCAGAAAGAACTGGCCCAGGCCGAGATTGACCTGGCTGCCAACCGTGCCCGCGAAGAACTGCGCAAGCAGGTTTCCGCGCTGGCCGTAAGCGGCGCAGAGAAGCTGCTCAAGCGCGAAATCGACGCCAACGCCCACAAGGCGCTGCTCGACGAGCTGGCTTCGGAGATCTGACATGAGCCAGGCCCTCACGCTTGCCCGTCCCTACGCCCGCGCCGCTTTTGCGACCGCGCGCGACGAAGGTGCGTTCGCGCCGTGGTCGGACGCGCTTGCGTTCTCCGCCCACGTCGCTGCCGACCCGCGCGTGTCGGCCCTGCTCGCCAACCCGGAGCTGGGTCGCGACGATGCCGTCGCCCTGCTGGCACCGGAACAGCGCAGCGAGACCTTCTCGCGTTTCCTGTCCATCCTGGCCGATGCCCACCGCCTGCCGCTGCTGCCGGAAATCGCTGGCATGTACGACCAGCTGCGTGCCGAAGCCGAACACGTGGTCAAGGCCACCGTGACCTCGGCCAACGAACTGGCCGCCGGGGAACTGGATGCGATCAAGGCTGCCCTGCGCAAGCGCTTCGGCCGCGATGTGGAAGTGTCCACCGCGGTGGATGCCTCGCTGATCGGCGGCGCCGTGATCGACGCCGGTGACGTGGTCATCGACGGTTCGCTGAAGGGCAAGCTTGCCCGCCTGCAGACCGCGCTCGCTAACTGAATTCAATTACCGTCCGGCCTCAACGCCGGCACTAGGACTCGACGATGGCAACCACGCTCAACCCCTCCGAAATCAGCGAACTGATCAAGAACCGCATCGAGAAGGTCAAGCTGGC